>CANFYZ010000008.1 GCA_947451385.1 Comamonadaceae bacterium
ATGCAATTGCTGCCCGTATCAGGCTTCAATGTGGGCACAGATGCTTGGCGTTTTTTATTGCTGCCGATTGGCGTCAGCGTCTTGGCCCGACTGGGGGGTGAAGTGCGCTTCAACCGCGCCTTGTTCATGGAGGAAATTGGCAAAGACTACGTGCGCACAGCACGGGCCAAGGGTTTGTCGGAGTCCCGGGTTCTGTTTGTGCATGTGCTGCGCAATGCCTTGATCCCTATTTTGAGCGCTTCCGTTGCGGTGATTCCTTTGCTGTTCATGGGCAGCTTGATCACCGAGTCATTCTTTGCCATTCCGGGCTTGGGCAGTTATTTGATTGAAGCCATAGCGGCGCAAGACTTTGCGGTTGTTCGCGCCATGGTGTTCATCGGTTCTGTGCTTTACATCGTGGGCTTGATCCTGACGGACATCAGCTACAGCCTGGCCGATCCACGAATTCGATTGCAATAACACCATGCAAGCCGTCTTTCTGATTACCGATCTGTTTATCTTTGCTGTTTTATTGATCGGCATTTTTTACGTCTGGCGTATCCGTCATGATCACCACCTCCTGGCCAACTGGCGTTTGGCCTTGAAACGACCCGTGGCCATGTCCAGTGGTTTGGTGTTGATTCTTTTTGTCCTGGTGGCTGTGCTGGATTCGATGCATTACCGTCCGGCCCTGCCTTCAGCGCCGGGGCAACCGGTCAGTTATTCGGCCGAAGCTGTCTCTGTATTGGACGGATTTTTGGCGCCTTTGACCAAAGCCCGCGAGCGAAGTTATTCAGCGCCACTGGCAGCACATGGTTTTCGCAAAGAAACCATCGAGCAAGAGGGCCAAAAAGTTCGTGACTACCCACGTCTGAAATTTGGCGGTTCGCATTTAAAAGATCCGGCCCATGACCTGGCCAGTGATGTGGCCTTGCGCTCTTTGCAGGCCACGGGAATCGCATTCGGCTTGCTGTTGGTCGCGAGTGCGCTTTCATTTTGGTTGGCAGCCAAAATTTCTCATCAAACTTTCGCGCAGGTTGTGCAGCGCTTTGGTTCAGGACAAACCTATTGGCCTTGGCGCACCCTGTTTTTGACGCTCGCAGGGATGCTGGTGGTCATTATTTGGGTGATTTCGTTGTCCCAAAATTACCATGTTTTTGGCACCGACCGCACGGGCAACTCGGTTCTGGTGATCGCTCTCAAAAGTGTTCGAACGGCCCTGGTGATCGGCTCCTTAACGACCTTGGTCGTCTTGCCTCTGGCCTTGCTTTTGGGTGTTCTGGCCGGCTACCTGCGTGGCTGGGTCGATGAAGTGATTCAATACATTTACACCTTGTTGGCCTCCATACCCGATGTGTTGCTGATTGCGGCATCTGTGTTGTTGCTGCAGGTTTTCATCGATAAAAATCAGGGATTTTTCGCCACCGCACTGGAACGCTCTGACGCCCGATTGTTCTTTTTGTGCTTGATTTTGGGCGTGACCTCTTTCACCGGTCTGTGTCGATTGGTCCGGGGTGAAACGCTCAAATTGCGCGAGCTTGAATATATTCAATCGGCCCACGCCATGGGGGTTTCGACTCCCCGCATTTTGCGCCGCCACATCGTGCCCAATTTGATGCATTTGGTGTTGATCAACACGGTCATGCAGTTCTCCAGCTTTGTATTGGCCGAGGCGGTCTTGTCCTATGTGGGCGTGGGCGTCGACCCAAAAACGGCCAGTTTTGGCGTCATGATCAACTCCGCCAGGGCTGAATTGGCGGCCACCCCCGTTGTCTGGTGGACCTTGTCGACCGCATTTGTCTTTATGTTCTTGATTGTGCTGAGCGCTAATCTGTTGGCCGATGCGGTGCGTGATGCGTTTGACCCCCGCACCCGCTTGCGCTCTGCTGCGTCAACCACGCCATCGGCGACGCCATCTTCGGCAACTGCGGAGGTCGCATGATGTCTCAAACCAAACTGAATTCATCGACCCCTGGCCAACTGCGTGTGCAGGGGGTGAGCGTTGAACTGGAAACCGAATCTGGCGTTGCGCGTGCTGTGGATGCCTTGAGCCTGTCGATTGACAAGGGGCAAACTTTTGCCTTGGTGGGTGAGTCCGGCTGCGGCAAGTCGATGACCGCCATGTCTTTGTTGCGCTTGCTGCCTGACAACGCTTTGATTCGATCCGGCCAGGTGCAGTTGGGCGAGGTGGACGTTTTTGGGTTGACCGAGCAGGAGATGCGCTCGGTTCGTGGCCGGCGCCTGTCCATTATTTTTCAAGAGCCTTCCACGAGTTTGAATCCGGTCATGACCGTGGGTCATCAAATCCTCGAGGTGATTGAACGACACACTGTTTTCCGCGGTCAAGAGGCCAGGAAGTTGGGCATAGATTGGCTGGAAAAAGTGGGTTTGCCCGAGCCGCAGCGCCGGTTTGACAGTTACCCCTTTGAGTTATCGGGGGGTCAACTACAGCGTGTGATGATCGCCATCGCCTTGGCGGCAGAGCCCGATTTATTGATAGCCGATGAACCGACCACGGCTTTGGATGTGACGATACAAGCGCAGATTTTGAGCTTGCTGCAGTCCCTGCAGCGTGAACGAGGTATGTCCATGCTGTTGATTACCCATGATTTGGCTGTGGTCAGCGATCTGGCCGATCATGTGGCTTTGATGTATGCCGGTGAAATAGTGGAGGTGGCCCCTGCGGCTGATTTCTTTCAGCGCCCCAGCCATCCCTATGCCAAATTACTGCTGAATGCTTTACCCGGTCATCAGTCTCGTGGCTCGGCTTTGGCGGCCATTTCAGGCACGGTCCCGCCCTTGACCCAGGTCTTTGTCGGTTGCCGTTTTGCCCCGCGTTGTCCTTGGCAAACACCCAGCTGCACAACTCAGCCCTCGATTTTCCAAGAGGTCACCCTCGCGCACGCTGTGCGTTGTGTGAGATGGCAGGATCTTCCCGCTTCAACCAGGCTGAACGCAGAACGCGTTCCTGCGCCGCTTGCAGAATGGACGTCAGCAGACAATGCAACATCGATCCATCCGTCGATTTTGTCGGTGACTGATTTGCGTGTGTCATACAAATTGGGGGGCTCATTCTTTGGTACCAGCCGTTATTTCGACGCTGTTCAGGGGGTCTCATTGGAGATTACCCGTGGCCAAACCCTGGCGCTGGTGGGGGAGTCGGGCTGCGGCAAAACCACGCTTGGAAAAGCCTTGCTTCAATTGCTGGGGCCCAAAGCGCAGATTTCAGGCTCGGCCAAATTGAATGGGCAAAATCTTTTTGACTTGAAAGGACAGCAACTGCAGTCTTCCCGCCAGCAATTGCAAATCATTTTTCAAAACCCCTACGCTTCCCTCAATCCGCGCATGCGTGTCAAGGACATTCTGGAAGAGGGCATGTTGAGCTTGCATCCCGAATGGTCAGCAGATCGGCGCCAAAGTGATTTGCTGGTGTTGATGGAGCAGGTGGGTTTACGCAAAGACAGTTTGGACCGTTACCCCCATGAGTTTTCTGGTGGTCAACGTCAACGCATTGCCATCGCACGCGCCCTGGCTGTCAAGCCCTCGCTGATTGTTTGCGATGAGCCGACTTCGGCTTTAGATGTCTCGGTACAAGCCCAAATTCTGAATTTACTCAAGGAGTTGCAAGCCGCCTTGTCTGTCAGCTACCTTTTCATTTCACACAATATGGGGGTGGTGGAATACCTGGCCGACCAGGTCGCGGTCATGCAGGCGGGGAAAATCGTGGAGATGGGCAGCGTGGAACAAGTGTTACACGCGCCTGAGCAGGCCTATACCCGATCGTTGTTAGCCGCTGTCCCTCAGTTGAAAACCACTTTTTCAGCCTGAGGCCCCATTTCTTGTCCCTGAGTGGCCAAAATGGCCCATTTTTTTATTCTGAGGAACAGATTTGTAAGTGCTATGGAGCGTAAAACCGTTCCAAATCAATCATTTATAGATTACAATGCGGGCTTCACGACCAAACGGGCGGGTTTTCACCGCCCGTTTTTTTTGGTCGAAACATTGTCAAAGACTTCAGAAAAGACCGAATTCGCGTGGCGTTGCAGCAGATTGTTGAAGAAACTGTTACCGGCTTAGGCTATGACCTGGTGGAGATTGAACGCTCTGCTGGCGGCCTTTTGCGCATCACCATCGACTGGCCCTGGCAGCCCGGCTTAGAACAATTTATCAATGTGGAAGACTGTGAAAAAGTCAACCGCCAATTGCAATTTGCCCTGGAAGTGGACGGCGTCGAGTACAACCGGCTGGAAATTTCCTCCCCCGGGATCGACCGGCCTTTGCGAAATGACCATGATTTCAAGCGTTTTGTCGGTCATTTGATCGACATCACGCTCAAGGCCCCCATGGGTGAGGCCGCGGCGGGCTTGGTACACGGTAACCGTAAGAAATTTCGCGGCACCTTAGAGGTCCTCTACAACACGGTGACCGCTGACTCTGCAGGTGCTGAGTCGCCAAGCTACCGACCCGTGCAATGGCAAATTGTTTGGAGCGATGCGCCAGAAACCAAGCCTGGCCAAAGAGTGAGTAAAAAAAGGGTTCCGCCACCGCTTCAAGCGCTGGCATTTACCCGTGATGAATTACGCGAAGCCCGTTTGGCTCCCGTGGTCGACTTCAAAGGTCGCCGGACCAAAGAGGCGGGTGATTTATCAGCCCCAAATTGATTAATTTCGACTTGCAGCATGGCGCTGTGAGCCCCAAGAACAGATATAGGAGAGTAGTGACATGAACCGCGAACTGTTGATGCTGGTGGAAGCAATTTCCCGTGAAAAGAACGTCGAGCGCGATGTGGTGTTTGGTGCTGTTGAAGCGGCATTGGCGCAAGCCACCAAAAAATTGCACGAAGGCGATGTGGATATCCGCGTAGCGATCGACCGCGACAGTGGCAACTACGAAACTTTCCGTCGCTGGCACGTCGTCCCCGATGAGGCCGGTTTGCAGTTGCCTGACCAAGAAATTTTGTTGTTCGAAGCGCTCGAGCAAATTCCTGACATTGAGGTGGACGAGTACATCGAAGAACCTGTCGAGTCGGTCACCATCGGTCGTATTGGTGCCATGGCCGCCAAACAAGTGATTTTGCAAAAAATCCGCGACGCCGAGCGTGAAATGCTGCTCAACGACTTCATGTCGCGGGGTGAAAAGATTTTGGTCGGTACGGTCAAGCGCATGGACAAGGGCGACATCATTGTGGAAGCCGGTCGAGTTGAAGGCCGTCTGCGCCGCAGCGAGATGATTCCCAAAGAAAATCTGCGCAATGGCGACCGTGTTCGCGCCATGATCATGGAAGTCGACCTGACCTTGCGCGGCGCACCGATTGTTCTTTCGCGCTCCTCACCTGCCTTCATGATCGAACTCTTCCGCGCTGAAGTGCCTGAAATTGAACAAGGCCTGCTGGAAATCAAATCCTGCGCCCGTGATGCCGGTTCGCGCGCCAAAATTGCCGTGCTGTCGCACGATAAGCGGGTCGACCCGATCGGTACGTGTGTCGGTGTGCGCGGCACCCGCGTCAACAGCGTCACCACCGAATTGGCCGGCGAACGTGTCGACATTGTGTTGTGGAGTGAAGATCCTGCCCAGTTCGTGATTGGCGCCTTGGCCCCTGCCAACGTTCAATCCATTGTGGTGGACGAAGAAAAGCACTCCATGGATGTCGTGGTGGACGAGGAAAACTTGGCGATCGCGATCGGTCGTGGCGGTCAAAACGTGCGCTTGGCCTCAGACTTGACGGGCTGGAAAATCAACATCATGGATGCAGCAGAGTCTGCACAAAAACAAGCCGAAGAAACCACGGGTATCCGCGAATTGTTCATGGCCAAGTTGGATGTGGACCAAGAAATTGCCGACATCCTGATCGAAGAAGGCTTTACCAGCTTGGAGCAAGTGGCTTATGTGCCTTTGCAGGAAATGCTGGAGATTGAAAGTTTTGACGAAGACACCGTGAACGAATTGCGGACCCGCGCCAAAGACGTTTTATTGACGATGGAAATCGCGCGTGAAGAAAGTGCCGAAGGTGTCTCGCAAGATCTGCGTGATCTGGAAGGCCTGAACAGCGAGCTGATTGCCCAACTGGCTGAAGCCGGTATCAAAACCCGCGATGACTTGGCCGATTTGGCCACCGACGAACTCACCGACATCACCGGCCAAAGCGCCGAAGATGCCACCGCCTTGATCATGAAAGCCCGCGAACATTGGTTCACGGGTGAAGCCGCAAATTGATGGAGGCATGAATAACTTATGTCCTTAAATACCGTCGCCGAGTTCGCCAGCGAACTTAAAAAATCACCCGATACCGTGCTAGAGCAATTGCGCTCGGCCGGGGTGAGTAAAACCGATCCTTCCGACACCTTGTCGGAGGCGGACAAACAAAAATTGCTCGCCTATTTGCAATCCAGCCACGGTACGGTGGTGGGAGAACGCAAAAAAATCACGTTGGTGAAAAAATCGACCAGTGAAATCAAGCAGGCCGATGCCACAGGCAAAGCCCGCACGATTCAGGTTGAAGTGCGTAAAAAACGCACCTTTGCCAAACGCGATGACGATGTGGCAACGCCCTCGGCGGCGGAGCCCGAAGTCCATGAACCCGTGATCGATCACGCAGAACTGGCCAAGCGAGAAGAAGAAGCACGCCGCCAAGTTGAATTGTTGCGTCGGCAAGAAGAAGAGTTGACCGAGAAACGCCGTCGCCGCGAGGCGCAAGAGGCCCAAGAAGCGCAAGCCCGCGCCCAAGCTGAAGAACAAGAGCAAGCGGCCGCTCAAGCGGCTCAACAAGAGTCAACGCCTGCGCTTTCAGCCGAACAATTGGCCGCTGTTCGCGCGGCCAAAGCCGCCGCTGCAGCGTCTGAGGCTGCGGCCATCAACGCTGCTGCCCGTCCTGTGGATCCGTCCATTGCACGCCAGGCCGCGGCCTTGGCTGAACAAGACGCCCAAGATCAAGCCAAAGCACAGTCTGATCGCTTGATGGCCGAAGAGTCAGCCAAAAAAGCGGCCAAGCAAGCCATCATCGATCAAGCCGCGGCAGAGTCCAAAGCGAAATCTGACGATGAAGCGGCGCGCGCACTGGAGCTGAATGACCGTCGCAGCAAAGCCATGGCAGAGGCTGAAGCCATCCGCGCGATGATGAATGCCCCTAAAAAGGTGCTGGTCGCCAAAAAAGAAGAGCCCAAGGTCGAAGCCAAAGCACCCACCAAAGGCACTTTGCACAAACCTGCCGGCACGCCTTCTCCAGGCTCGCGTAACGCGTCCGCCCCTGCTTCGACGGGTACCACTGCACCGGGTGCCAACAAGGAAGTCAAATCAGCCAAGTTGTCTTCCAGTTGGGCGGGCGATCCTGCTAAGAAAAAAGCCATCCCCACGCGCGGCGACTCCAGCGGTGGCGTCGGTCGCAACAATTGGCGCGGTGGTCCTAAAAATCGCCGCGGGAATGAGCGCGATCGTGAGGACCAAGAACAGGCAGCGCCAGTGGAAGCACGGGTGCTCGAAGTGCACGTACCTGAAACCATCACCGTGGCCGAGTTGGCGCACAAGATGGCCATCAAGGCGGGTGAGGTTATCAAGCACTTGATGAAATTGGGCCAAATGGTCACCATGAATCAGCCGCTCGATCAAGACACGGCCATGATTGTGGTGGAAGAAATGGGCCACACGGCCGTGGTTGCGGCCTTGGACGACCCCGAAGCATTCACCGACGACGAGGTCTCCATCAAGGACGCACCTCTGCTGCCTCGTGCGCCCGTGGTTACTGTCATGGGCCACGTTGACCACGGTAAAACGTCGCTGCTGGACTACATTCGCCGAGCCAAAGTCGCATCGGGTGAAGCCGGTGGCATTACCCAGCACATTGGTGCCTATCACGTAGAAACTGAGCGCGGCATGATCTCGTTCTTGGACACCCCGGGTCACGAAGCCTTCACGGCCATGCGTGCACGTGGCGCCCAAGCGACCGACATTGTGATTTTGGTGGTGGCAGGTGATGACGGTGTGATGCCGCAGACCAAAGAGGCCATCAAACACGCCAAAGCCGCTGGTGTGCCGATCGTGGTGGCCATCAACAAGATGGACAAACCCGATGCCAACATTGAGCGCGTGCGGGCTGAACTGATCGCCGAAGAAGTGGTGCCTGAAGAATTCGGTGGGGATTCACCTTTTGTCTCCGTGTCTGCAAAGACCGGTTTGGGGGTGGATGCTTTGCTGGAACAGGTGTTGTTGCAAGCTGAAGTTCTTGAACTCCGGGCCCCAGTGACCTCGGCTGCCAAAGGCTTGGTGATTGAAGCGCGTTTGGACAAAGGACGGGGTCCCGTGGCCACCATCCTGGTGCAATCCGGCACCTTGTCTACCGGCGATGTGGTGTTGGCCGGCCAAACCTATGGCCGCGTTCGCGCCATGCTGGATGAAAACGGCAAGACCATCAAATCAGCCGGGCCCTCAATTCCGGTTGAAATCCAGGGTCTCACCGAAGTGCCTCAGGCGGGTGATGAATTCATGGTTTTGAGTGACGAGCGCCGTGCCCGAGAAATTGCCACCTACCGCGCTGGTAAGTTCCGCAACACCAAACTGGCCAAGCAGCAAGCCGCCAAATTGGAAAACATGTTTGCCGACATGTCGGCTGGCGAAGTCAAAAATCTGCCCATCATCATCAAAGCAGATGTGCAGGGCTCGCAAGAAGCACTGGCAGCCTCGCTGCTCAAGTTGTCTACAGACGAAGTCAAAGTCCAGCTGGTTTATGCCGCCGTGGGCGCGATCAGTGAATCAGATATCAACCTGGCCATCGCCTCGAAAGCCATCGTCATTGGATTCAACGTGCGCGCCGATGCCGGTGCCCGCAAGTTGGCCGAAGGCAACGGGGTGGACGTTCATTACTACAACATCATTTATGACGCTGTGGACGAACTCAAGGCCGCCATGTCTGGCATGTTGGCACCCGAGCAGAAAGAAGAAGTCACCGGCACCGCCGAGATCCGCAACGTGTTTGTGGCGTCGAAGATCGGTACCGTGGCGGGTTCGATGATCACCTCCGGCTTTGTCAACCGTGCTTCACGTTTCCGCTTGTTGCGCGACAACATCGTGATTTACACCGGCGAGATCGACTCACTCAAACGCCTCAAAGACGATGTGCGCGAAGTCAAAGAAGGCTTCGAATGCGGTATCAAACTCAAGAACTACAACGACATTGCCGTCGGTGATCAGTTGGAATTCTTCGAGGTCAAGGAAGTGGCCCGGACGCTGTAAACCATGGTTCGCAAGGCTTCCTCCACCCCCAATCGCGGTTTTCGTGTGGCCGACCAGATTCAAAGAGATCTGGCCGAGTTGATCGCGCGCGAGTTGAAAGACCCGCGGGTGGGCATGATCACTTTGAGTGGTGTGGAAGTGACGCCTGACTATGCCCATGCCAAAGTGCATTTCAGCATCATCACGGGTGACCCGGTGGAAACAACTGCCGGACTGAATGCCGCGGCTGGGTTTTTGCGCAACGGACTTTTCAAGCGTTTGCACATCCATACCGTTCCAACCTTGCATTTCATCTTTGACCGAACCACGGAGCGCGCGGCCGATATGAACGCTTTGATCTCCAAGGCGGTCGCCTCACGTTCCCAGAACGAGGAATAACATGAACGCGTCACGCACCAGGGTGCAACGGCGCCCTGTGCATGGGGTGTTGTTGCTCGACAAACCGTTGGGTTTGTCCAGTAACCAGGCTTTGCAAAAAGCCAAGTGGTTATTGCGTGCGGAAAAAGCTGGGCACACCGGAACGTTGGACCCCTTGGCCACCGGTGTCTTGCCTTTGTGCTTTGGCGCCGCGACCAAATTCAGTCAGCCGCATTTGGATGCTGACAAAACCTACATAACGACTTTGCGTTTAGGACAAAAAACCACTACCGCCGATGCGGAAGGTGCCGTGATTCAAGAACGCCCCGTGGTGTGCTCTGCAGGTCAAGTGGTGGAAGTCTTGGACAGCTTCATGGGGCCCATCAGTCAGGTGCCGCCGATGCACAGCGCCTTGAAAAAGGACGGCAAAGCGCTTTACGAATACGCGCGAGAAGGTCAAACCATCGAACGTGAGGCGAGGCACGTGGTGATCCACGATTTAGATTTGCTCGACATGAACTTGTCTGGCGATGCGCCTTCTTTGACTTTGCGGGTCCATTGCAGCAAGGGCACTTACATTCGCACTTTGGGCGAGGACATCGGCGAGGCGCTGGGTTGCGGCGCCCATTTGAGTTCTTTGCGCCGGGAGCAAACCGGGCCCTTTGCCGCAGCCCATTGCATCACCTTGGAAGCGCTGGAGTCGCTGCCTGAAATGGAACGCGCATCGCAGCTGAAATCTGTCGATAGTTTGTTACCCACCCACACGGCTGTCACATTACAAGCCGATGATGCAGGACGCTTCTTGAGCGGTGTGCGCCGCCGGGGTGGGTGGCCTGATTTGGAGTTTGTCGCCGTGTATGGCGATAAACCCCGTGCTTTGCTGGGTTCAGCCCATGTCAAAGCCGGTGAGTTGATCCCCGGGCGATTGTTGAGCCCCATTGAAATTCAACAAATTTTAGAAGTAGAGCCTGCTGCCGTGCCCATCCGGGCTGGCCAGGTATGAAGGAAGAAAGCATGAGTAAGCAAATTCGCAACATCGCCATCATTGCCCACGTTGACCATGGAAAAACCACCATGGTGGACCAGCTGCTGCGTCAGTCGGGTACCTTTGCCGACCACGAAAAAGTCGTCGACACCGTGATGGACAACAACGCCATCGAACGCGAACGTGGCATCACCATCTTGGCCAAAAACTGCGCTGTCAGCTGGGAAGGTACCCACATCAACATCGTCGACACCCCCGGTCACGCGGACTTTGGTGGCGAGGTGGAGCGCGCTTTGTCTATGGTGGACGGCGTGGTGTTGCTGATTGACGCCCAAGAAGGCCCCATGCCGCAAACCCGCTTTGTCACCAAAAAGGCCTTGGCTTTGGGTCTGAAGCCGATTGTGGTGGTGAACAAAGTCGACAAGCCAGGTGCCAATCCGGACAAAGTGGTGAATGCCGCTTTCGATTTGTTCGACAAACTTGGCGCGACCGACGAGCAACTCGATTTCCCCGTGGTCTACGCCTCGGGCATCAACGGCTGGACCTCTTTGGTCGAAGGTGAACCCGGTGAGCAGTGGGGCCCCGACATGTCAGCGCTGTTCAATACGGTGTTGCAGCACGTCAAGCCCAATGCAGGAGACCCCAAAGCCCCCTTGCAATTGCAAATTTCAGCGTTGGATTTCTCTACTTTTGTCGGCCGAATCGGTGTCGGCCGTATCAGCCAAGGCACGGTCAAACCCAACATGGATGTGGTCTTCATGGAAGGCCCAGACGGCGCGCCTGTCAAAGGGCGTGTCAACCAAGTGCTGACCTTCCAGGGCCTGGACCGTGTTCAGGTGACCGAAGCCGGTCCAGGCGACATTGTGTTGATTAACGGCATTGCCGATTTGAACATCGGCGTGACCGTGACCGACCCGCTGACCCCCACACCGTTGCCGATGCTCAAAGTGGATGAACCCACGCTGACCATGAACTTCTGTGTCAACACCAGCCCCTTGGCCGGTCGCGAAGGCAAGTACGTGACGAGCCGTCAAATCTGGGACCGTCTGCAGAAAGAACTGCAACATAACGTCGCTTTGCGCGTCAAAGAAACCGACGAAGATGGTATTTTTGAAGTCGCCGGTCGCGGTGAATTGCACCTGACCATCTTGCTGGAAAACATGCGCCGTGAAGGCTACGAGTTGGCCGTCTCTAAGCCGCGCGTGTTGTACCGTGATGTCAACGGCGAGCGCCATGAGCCGATCGAGTTGGTGACCGCCGACATCGAAGAAACCCACCAAGGTGGCGTGATGCAAGCACTGGGCGAGCGCAAAGGCGAACTGGTGAACATGGAACCCGATGGTCGTGGCCGAGTGCGTTTGGAATACCGTATTCCAGCCCGCGGCCTGATTGGTTTCACCAACGAATTTTTGAACCTGACCCGCGGTTCCGGTTTGATTGCCAACATCTTTGACAGCTATGAGCCGCACAAAGGTGAAATCGGTGGCCGTAAAAACGGTGTGCTGATTTCTATGGACGACGGTGAAATCTTCACCTACGCCTTGGGCAAGTTGGACGACCGGGGTCGCATGTTTGTCAAAGCCAACGACCCGGTATACGAAGGCATGATTGTGGGTATCCACAGCCGTGACAACGATCTGGTGGTGAACGCCACCCGGACCAAGCAGCTGACCAACTTCCGCGTCTCTGGCAAAGAAGATGCGATCAAGATTACCCCGCCCATCGATTGCACCTTGGAATATGGCGTGGAATTCATTGAAGACGATGAATTGGTGGAAATCACACCCAAGTCCATCCGCTTGCGCAAGCGCTTCTTGAAAGAAAGTGATCGCAAGCGCAACAAATGATGCCTTGCGCCTAAGTTACTTATGAAACTCACGCACGGTCAGGCGGTCTGGCTGATGGTCGCCGTGACCTCACTGTGGTCCATTGCAGGGGTCGTGACCCGGCAGCTCGAACACGCGCGCAGTTTCGAAGTGACTTTTTGGCGCAGCCTGTTTACCGTGGTTTCTTTGTTGATCATCTTGCCTCTGCTGCAAGGTCGTCAAACGTTCCGCAAGATGCCGTGGCGCAGTGCTTATTTTTGGCTGTCGGGTCTGTGCTGGTGTGTCATGTTCACCGCATTCATGTTGGCCTTGACGCTGACTGCGGTCGCCAACGTCTTGATCACGCTGGCGTTGGGCCCCCTGATGACCGCCTTACTGGGGCGCTTGACCACCGGTCAGCCCTTGCCCTGGCGCACTTGGTGTGCCATTGGCTTGGCTGGCTTGGGCATCAGCTGGATGTTTGCAAGTCAAATTCATGTGGATTCACCTGGCTTTTGGCTTGGCGTGCTGATTGCTGTGTGTGTGCCACTGGCCGGTGCTGTGCAGTGGAATTTGGTTCAGCGCAGCCATGCCCAAGGGCTTGATTTGGATTTGGTGCCCTCGGTTCTTTTAGGCGCAGCCTTGTCCACGGCTTTCACCTTGCCTTTGGCCTTGCCTTTTCAAGCTTCGGCTACCGATGTTCAATGGTTGGCCCTGTTGGGGTTATTTCAATTGGCCATCCCTTGCGTGTTGTCGGTGCTTTGTGCCAAAGTGCTGAAGGCGGCTGAAGTTTCATTGCTGGCCTTGCTGGAGGTCGTCTTTGGCATCGGTTTGGCTTGGCTTGGCGCCCACGAGGAACCCAGCACGCAAGTCCTCTGGGGCGGTTCTATCGTGCTTTGTGCCCTGGTCATGAACGAATTATTCGCTTGGAGAGAACGCAATGACTGATCTAACCACCGCCGATGTTGTGACCGAAGTGCATGGCCGGTTGGCCTGCATTACGTTGAATCGCCCAAAGGCGCTCAACGCATTGTCCTTGGGCATGGTCCGCAGCCTGACCCAGGCGCTGCAACAGTGGCAAGCCGACCCGGATATTTTGGCGGTGGTCGTCAGAGGGCAGGGCAAAGAAGGTCCTTTTGGTGCGTTCTGTGCGGGTGGGGATATTCGCTTCTTTCATCAGGCGGCTTGGGCGGGTGATGAGGCTTTGGGGGATTTTTTCACCGAAGAATATGCGCTGAACTATTTGATTCACACCTACAGCAAACCCTACATCGCTTTCATGGACGGCATTGTCATGGGCGGGGGCATGGGCATCAGCCAAGGCGCCAGTCTGCGCGTGGTCACGGAGCGCACCAAGATGGCGATGCCTGAAACCAATATCGGTCTTTTCCCCGATGTCGGAGGCGGCTACTTTCTCAGTCGCTGCCCAGGCCATATCGGCGAATATCTGGGTCTGACCGGTCACATGATGGGCGCGGCACAGGCCTTGTCGGCGCATTTGGCCGATGGCTTTATTGAATCAGGGCGACTGGCCAATATTTGGCAAAAATTGATTTCAACCCCCTTTGAAACCGGCCAGGCCGTTGAGCATTGGGTGCGCAGTCAGTTCGGCCGATTGGACGTACCGGCCTTTCCCGCGCGAGCGCAAGTGGATGCGGTATTTTCGAAATCGACAGTCAGCGAAATCATTCAGAGCTTGGGAAATGCCTCCGACGTCTGGTCGCAAGAAACGGCGAAAGCCTTGCGCCAGCGCTCCCCCTTGATGCTGCATGTGGTGCTGGAGCAAATCCGCTTGGCGCGGCGCATGGGGCTGGCCGATGATTTACGCATGGAGCGCAATTTGGTTCACCATTGTTTCCACCTCCGCGCCACGTCGGCCAGTGAGACTGTGGAAGGCATCCGTGCTTTGGCCGTCGACAAAGACCATGCACCGCGCTGGCAACCTGCGCGCATTGAAGACGTGGACCTGGCCGAGGTGGCTGCTTTCTTTGTCTCGCCTTGGCCTTCAGACGCCCATCCTTTGGCAAAACTGAGCTGAAGAAAAAAGGCCGGGTGAGGGCGCTCGCCGCTGAAAAATTCAGCGGTTGTGGACTTTCATGGCGCGTTCCACTTCGCGCTTGCCTTCGCGGTCTTTGATGGTGTCGCGCTTGTCGTGTTCGGCTTTGCCTTTGCCCAAGCCGATTTCGCATTTGACCCGGCCATTCTTCCAGTGCAAATTAAGGGGCACCAGAGTGAAACCCTTTTGTTCGATCTTGCCAGTCAGGCGTTTGATCTCATCTTTTTTGAGCAGCAGTTTCCGGGTGCGGCCGGTTTCGGGGTTGATGTGGGTGGAGGCGGTACGCAGGGCGTTGATCAAGACCCCAATGATGTACATCTCGCCCTCGCGGATGACCACATAACCATCGGTCAACTGCACTTTGCCTTCGCGCACAGATTTGACCTCCCAGCCTTCGAGCACCATGCCCGCCTCATAACGCTCTTCAAAAAAATAGTTGAAAAAAGCTTTTTTGTTTTCGGCGATGACTGCAGATTTTCCGTCGGGTGTTTTTTTTGTGGCCATGAAGGGCAGATCAAGGCAAAAAGCCAGAAATCAATGAAAGAGTCGCAGGCCATGCAGTGCATGGAAATTACAATCTGAGGAAGCACAGCATTGTATGAAGAATATCCACAAGACCGTCCTGATCTGGTATTCACCAGAAGAAATGTTCCGACTCGTCACGGATGTGGCGCGCTACCCCGAATTTCTGCCCTGGTGCAATCAAGCACAGGTATTGGAGCAAAGCGATCAGGGCATGCTGGCCGAAGTGGGCATCAGCATGGCCGGCGTGAGCCAAGTTTTCACAACCCGTAACACCCATGTAGACGGGCGTGAGGTGCACATGAAATTGGTCAAGGGGCCCTTTTCAAAGCTCGATGGGGTCTGGTGCTTCAGTCCGGTGGGAGATGGCGCGCAGCGGGCCTGCAAAGTGGAGTTGACTTTGAATTACGGTTTTTCCAACGCCGCTTTGGCCGCCATTGTGGGGCCGGTTTTTGACCGGATTGCGGCCTCCTTGGTGGACGCCTTTGTCAAACGCGCTGAACGCATTTATGCGTCAGTTCCCTGAATGTCAAAAATTCATGTTCAGTGTTGTTACAGCCCCCAGCCCCGTCAGGTGCTGGAGTTGACTTTGACCTTGGAGAGCGGAACCACGGTAGAGCAAGCCCTGGCTTTGTTGGCGCCGCATTGGCAATGGCCTGCAGGGCAGATCACGGCCCAGGGCATTTGGGGCCGTCGCGTGGCCTTGGGTGAACTGCTCAAAGACGGAGATCGTCTGGAGTTGTACCGCGCGCTGAGGGTGGACCCCAAGGTGGCGCGCCGCCAGCGTTTCAAGCGCCAGGGAGCCAAGCGCTCGGGCCTGTTTGCCCAGCGCAGACCGGGCGCTGTGCCAGGGTACTGAGGCCGAATTTGGCCGGTTTCCCCCAGGTCAGCCCCGGGAAAACCCGCCCCGAAGACGGGTACAATTCTTTTTTTGGAGCTCTACCCATGCGCCTACTCGGAAAAGCGCTCACCTTCGACGACGTGTTGTTGGTGCCCGCCTACTCTCAAGTCCTGCCCAAGGACGCCAGCCTCTCCACCCAGCTCACCCGCCAAATCCGCCTGAATTTGCCCCTGGTTTCTGCCGCCATGGACACAGTGACCGAGGCGCGTTTGGCCATTGCCATTGCCCAAGAAGGCGGCATGGGCATCGTCCACAAAAACCTGACCGCGCAAGAACAGGCGGCCCAGGTGGCCAAAGTCAAACGGTATGAATCCGGCGTCTTGCGCGACCCGGTGGTCATCACGCCGGACACCACGGTGCGCCAAGTCATGGCGCTGTCTGACGAGTTGGGCGTTTCGGGTTTTCCGGTGTGCAACGGTCGCCAGGTGGTGGGCATTGTGACGGGGCGTGACCTGCGCTTCGAAACCCGTTACGACCAAAAAGTCAGCGAAATCATGACGCCGCGCGAGCGCTTGGTCACGGTGCCCGACGGCACCACGCCAGAGCAAGCCAAGTTGCTGTTGAACAAACACAAGCTGGAGCGTTTGCTGGTGGTCAACGAGGCCTTTGAGCTCAAGGGCCTGATCACCGTGAAAGACATCACCAAACAATTGAACTTTCCCAACGCCGCGCGAGACAGCGCTGGCAAGCTGCGCGTAGGCGCGGCCGTGGGCGTGGGGGAGGGCACCGAAGAGCGCGTGGAAGCCTTGTCTCGCGCGGGGGTGGATGCGATTGTGGTGGACACCGCGCACGGCCACAGCAAGGGCGTGATCGACCGCGTGCGCTGGGTCAAACAAAACTACCCCCACATCGAGGTCATTGGCGGCAACATCGCCACCGGCGCTGCGGCGCTGGCCTTGGTCGAGGCGGGGGCTGATGGCGTGAAAGTGGGCATTGGCCCCGGCTCCATTTGCACCACCCGCATCGTGGCGGGGGTGGGTGTGCCGCAGATCATGGCGGTTGACAACGTTGCCACCGCCCTCAAAGGCACGGGCGTGCCCTTGATTGCCGACGGTGGCATCCGCTACAGCGGTGACATTGCCAAAGCCATCGCCGCAGGGGCCAGCACCGTGATGATGGGCGGCATGTTTGCCGGCACGGAAGAAGCACCGGGCGAGATCGTGCTGTTCCAAGGCCGCAGCTACAAGAGCTATCGCGGCATGGGCTCGATCGGCGCCATGCAGCAAGGCAGCGCCGACCGTTACTTTCAAGAATCGAGCACCGGCAACCCGAATGCCGACAAATTGGTCCCCGAAGGCATTGAAGGTCGCGTGCCCTACAAAGGCTCCGTGGTGTCCATCATTTACCAAATGGCCGGTGGCCTGCGGGCCAGCATGGGCTACTGCGGTTGCGCCACGATTGACGACATGCACAATCACGCTGAATTTGTCGAAATCACCGCCGCCGGCATCCGCGAAAGCCATGTGCACGACGTGCAAATCACCAAAGAAGCACCGAACTACCGGGCTGATTGAACCATGTCCCACTCCAAAATCTTGATCCTTGACTTCGGCTCGCAAGTCACCCAGCTGATTGCCCGCCGTGTGCGCGAGGCGCATGTATTTTGCGAGGTTCATCCCTGTGATGTGAGCAGCGACTGGGTGCGTGAATACGCCCAAGACGGCAACCTCAAAGGCATCATCTTGTCGGGCTCGCATGCCAGCGTCTACGAGGTCGACGACCGGGCTCCCGATGCCGTGTTTGAACTCGGCTTGCCCGTGCTGGGCATTTGCTACGGCATGCAAACCATGGCGCAGCAACTGGGCGGCAAGGTAGAAGCCGGGCATACCCGTGAATTTGGCTATGCCGAAGTGCGCGCCCATGGCCACACCGAACTGCTCAAAGGCATTGAAGACTTTGCCACGCCCGAAGGCCACGGCATGCTCAAGGTCTGGATGAGCCACGGCGACAAGGTGACGCAATTGCCTGCGGGCTTCAAAGTCATGGCCTCGACCCCAGCTTGCCCGATTGCCGGCATGGCCGACGAAGCCCGCCGCTTTTATGCGGTGCAGTTCCACCCCGAAGTCACGCATACCGTGCAAGGTCAGGCGCTGCTCAACCGCTTTGTGCTCGACATTTGCCAGGCGCGCCCGGACTGGATCATGGGCGATTACATCGAAGAAGCCGTGGCCCATATCCGCGCACAAGTCGGTGACGAAGAAGTCATCTTGGGCTTGTCGGGGGGAGTGGACTCATCGGTGGCCGCGGCGTTGATTCACCGCGCCATTGGCGACAAACTTACCTGCGTGTTTGTCGACCATGGCCTGCTGCGCTTGAACGAAGGCGATATGGTGATGGACATGTTTGTGGGCAAGTTGCACGCGCATGTGATCCGCGTCGATGCCAGCGAACTCTTTTTGGGCAAGCTGGCCGGTGTCAGCGAGCCTGAAGCCAAGCGCAAAATCATCGGCGGCTTGTTTGTCGATGTGTTCAAAGAACAAGCTGCGAAATTGAAAGCGGGTGATGGCGGTCACAAAGGCGCGACTTTCCTGGCCCAGGGCACGATTTACCCTGATGTGATCGAGTCCGGCGGTGCCAAAAGCAAAAAAGCCGTGACCATCAAGAGCCACCACAACGTGGGCGGTTTGCCTGAGCAACTCGGCCTCAAATTGCTGGAGCCCTTGCGCGAATTGTTCAAAGACGAAGTGCGTGAACTCGGCGTGGCGCTGGGTTTGCCTCGCGAGATGGTGTACCGCCACCCCTTCCCAGGTCCCGGTCTGGGCGTGCGGATTTTGGGCGAAGTGAAAAAAGAATACGCCGACCTGTTGCGCCGTGCGGATGCAATTTTCATCGAAGAACTGCGCAACTTCACCGACGAATCAGGCAAGAGCTGGTATGACCTGACCAGCCAAGCTTTCACCGTGTTCTTGCCCGTCAAGAGCGTGGGCGTCATGGGCGATGGCCGCACCTACGACTATGTGGTGGCGCTCCGTGCGGTGCAAACCAGCGACTTCATGACCGCCGACTGGGCCGAGCTGCCTTATGCATTGTTGAAAAAAGTGTCGGGCCGCATCATCAATGAGGTGCGCGGGATCAACCGCGTCACCTATGACGTGAGCTCCAAACCGCCGGCGACTATTGAGTGGGAATGACGTTTGACGGTCTGATATCCATTCGCCTGATCCACCCAAAAACTCTGTTTTTTCGGGCGGACCCCAATTCAAAGGCTGAATTGAGTTAGCGAGTGCAGGCGTAATTGGCGGCCTGTTCTTTGTCGCCAGACTGGTATCGGGCAACCAGTGGATAAGGGCACAGTGGGCGCGATCGATGGCCAGGCCAGTGGCTGGGAACATCGGGATTGGCGCCGCCAAGATTACCGGGCCCCCGCGAGGTGGCCTCGATCCGATCTGGCGCTCGTCCGAACTCAACCCAATCCACCAAGGCAGTCAAGGCATCAAACTGGTCTGTCGCTGGACCGCCTCTGGAGTGGCCCATGCCAGGAACCGGGAAAAATCTGGCAAAACCATTCGCCTTTCCAGCGTGGTAGGCGTCAAGCGCTTTGAACCAGGCGGCCGTGTCGTCAATCGAAAAAATCGGATCGGATGTGCCGTGTACCACGATGATCTTGCCGCCGCGTTGACGAAGGCCATCTAACTGCGTGGCGTTGGGTGGCGACATCAATGCGATACCGCTTTCGGTATAGAGGTTGTTGGTGGCAAATATCTTGGGCGCTTCGCGGTCTATATCGAAATTGAGCGCGTAGGCTGCGGCGCGAAATGAGTCCGTCGCCATGGACAAGTCAGAGGAGGGCGGGGTGGAAAATATGTAGCCCACCGAAACTGGATTTCTGGCTGTTCGAACTGAGCTTCGAAATTTCCATTCAGCCCAACCGGGTTGCTCGATACCCGGGTCAAAAGGAAAGCCTGGGTAGAACAACTCTCCATTGGCAAGCCTGACAGGCGCAAACACCGCCGCAAGTATGTCCTTTTGAGCTGCGCTCAAACAGGTGCCGTCTCTGTTTCCTGAGCAAGTGGGCACATCGCGGGCAAGGTCAAAGGCTGTGCGACACGCCTGTGCGTCCTGAACCAAACCATCCACAGAACCGTCCAGCGCGTCGCAACGGGCCAGGATGGCCTTGGCGATCAATTGGCGCTCTGGCTTGGGCAGCGCCGATTCGTAGTCAGGTTGGCCGTTGACCACCTGGGTGGTCGCCACCGTAGCCCAGCGTTTCACATGCGACATGTTGGCCACAGAAGCCCTGGGCAGGTAAATGCCCGGGGCATTGGCCAGTATGCCGTCGTAGTCCGTCGCGTACCGAGACGCCGCCACGAGCGCATGGCGCCCCCCATTCGAGGTGCCGCCAATGTATGAACGATCGGGTCCTTTGCCGTAAGCGACCTTGATCAAGGTCTTGGCCATGGGCGTGAGAGAACCGACGGCCATGTAGCCGTAGTCCAATCGGGCTTGAGGATCGCGGCCAAACAGTGGATTTTGTGCCGATGTGTGCCCAGCATCGGAGCTGATCACAGCAAAGCCTTGCTGCAGGGCGTTGCGTAAGATACCGCCGCTGCCCAACGCAGAGCCGCCATCCGCTGTAGCGACCACGCCGTCAGTGCCGCCATTGCCTTGGTAAAGAAAACGGCCGCTCCAGTCTCTGGGCAGGCGCATTTCAAAGCCGATGGCATAACTTTGGCCATCTAGCGAACTTGTTCGGCGGTTCATTTCGCCAGTCACAAGGCAGTGTTCGGGTACGGGCTGCCCGCCATTGTTCAGCGTTCCAGCCGACAACGGGCGTGCGGCGGTTATCGCGGTGTTGGGAAAACTGAAACTCAGCAAGGCGCTGCAATGGAGGAGGCTTGTTCCCTTTGCGGGTGCCAGTTGCGGCTGAGACGGTGGATTGACCAGTGAACTGCAACCGAAAAGCGCCGAACACGTGAGGACAGTGAGAATCTTGGGAAGTGTGTTTGTCATGCGATGGCCAGATTTGATGCAGTTAAGATGGAGCCGAAACAGCGTCCGTCCCATGATAGACCACTGAAATGTTCAGGACATCCCAGCTGGGGATGGCTCCAACTGTCCACCACCGTTGATGGGGAAACACACCATTGCAGTCCATAAAACACATTGATGCAGGGGTTTTGAACGTCGCCTATGCCGATGAAGGTCCCGTGAATGGACCTGTGGTGATCTTGTTGCATGGGTTCCCCTATGACGTGCATGCTTATGCGGAAGTCGCCCCGCTTTTGGTCCAAGCCGGTTGCCGTGTGATCGTCCCCTACCTTCGGGGGTTTGGCCCAACGCAGTTCAAAGACCCTCGAACTCTGCGGTCAGGCGAACAGGCGGCTTTGGGTGCTGACTTGCTGGCCTTGATGGACGCATTGAAAATCCCCCAAGCCGTGCTCGCTGGCTATGACTGGGGCGGTCGTGCCGCTTGCGTCGTCGCCGCTTTGTGGCCAGAGCGCTGCCAGGGGTTGGTGTCCTTGAACAGTTACAACATACAAAACATTGCCACGGCTTTGCAACCCTCGGCACCTGCGCATGAACATTTGCTCTGGTACCAATACTATTTCCACAGCGAGCGAGGTCGTGCGGGTTTGACCTTGAATCGACGTGACATAGCGCACTTACTCTGGCAACAATGGTCTCCGACCTGGGCGTTCACCGCGGCCCAATTTCAACAAACCGCAACGTCTTTTGAAAATCCTGACTTTGTAGAGGTGGTGATCCACTCGTATCGACATCGCTATGGTTTGGTGAACGGCGACCCTGCTTATGCCGATATCGAACGCCGTTTGGCTTTACAGCCACAGATCACGGTACCCAGCATCACCTTGGATGGCGAAGATGATGGTGTGAACCGCCCCAAGCCTGAAAGTGCCCAGGCGCAGCATTTTTCAGGTCGCCGAGCGCATCGCTTGGTGAGCGGTGCAGGTCATAATTTGCCCCAAGAAAAACCGCTGATCTTTGCCCAGGCTACTTTGGAGCTGGCTCGTAGCTGACGGGGCCTTCAGCCCACCTCAAAATTACCGCACGATGTACCTTCCTCCACAGTTTGACCATCCTCAGCACGCTGCGGCCATCATGCGAGAGCACCCATTCGCCAGCCTGGTGTCTTGCGACGATGAGGGATTTCCCTTTGCCTCGCATTTGCCGCTGAAGCTGATGGAAGAGGGGGATGCCGACACGGTGCTGCTCGGTCATTGTGCGCGTGGCAATCCGCATGCAAGGTATCTGCAGCAACGCCCGGAGGCTCTGGCGATCTTCATGGGGCCACAAGCCTATATGTCGCCCGGGGTGTACCCCGATTTGCAACGCGTCCCCACCTGGACTTACTTGGCTGTTCACGCCCGTGTGCGCGCGCGCTTGCTCGACGGCGAAGAAGCCAAAGATGCGTTGCTTAAACAACTGATCAACGACCACGAACCCGACTATGCCGCGCAGTGGCGCGCCCTGCCTGAGAGTTACACCCACGGCATGCTGAACGGCATTGTGGCGTTTGAGTTGACTTTTTTGGATGTGCAAACCAAGGTCAAGATCAACCAACACCGGCCCGAGTCGCATGTGGCCATGCATGCCGCGTACGCCCAGGGCAACGAGCAAGAGCAAGCATTGGCAATGTGGATGCAACGCCTGGGGATGGTTGCTTGATGACGTCAGAAGAGCGCGACGCGCATTGGATGGGCCTGGCCCTTGACCAGGCGCGTTTGGCGGCTGAAGCAGGTGAGGTGCCTGTGGGTGCGGTCGTCGTCAAAGATGGTCAAGTGATTGCCACGGGCCGTAATGCCCCGATCAACAGTCAGGACCCCACAGCGCATGCCGAGGTGGTGGCCTTGCGTGAAGCGGCTCGGGTCGTGGGCAATTACCGGCTGGAAGGCTGCAGCTTGTATGTGACGCTGGAGCCCTGCGCCATGTGCAGCGGTGCCATGCTGCACGCGCGTTTGGACCGCGTGGTTTATGGCGCCGCCGACGCTCGCACCGGTGTTGCGGGCTCGGTGCTGAACCTGTTCTCCCACCCCCAATTGAACCACCAGACGCAACTCACCAGCGGCGTCATGGCCGAGGCCTGCGGTCAGTTGTTGAAAGACTTTTTCAAACCCCGTCGCCTCAACATCGAGCCCTTGCGCGAAGACGCTTTACGTACACCCGACAGCGCTTTTGCCAATCTGCCTGATTACCCCTGGCCACCCCATTTCGTGAGCGACTTGCCGAGCATTCAAGGCCTGCGTCTGCATTACCTGGACGAAGGCTCCGTCGAGGCCGATGTCACTTGGTTGTGCTTGCACGGCAATCCGGCTTGGAGTTTTTTGTACCGCAAGATGATCCCGGTTTGGCTGGCCGCTGGGCATCGGGTGGTCGCGCCAGATTTGATCGGGTTCGGCAAGAGCGACAAGCCCAAGAAAGACAACTTTCATCGCTTTGACACCCATCGCCAGTCCTTGCTTGAATTGATTGAGCGTTTGGACCTGCAACGCGTGGTGTTGGTCGTGCAAGACTGGGGTGGGATTTTGGGTTTGACCTTGCCTATGGCCGCGCCCGATCGCTACCAAGGGTTACTGGCCATGAACACCCTGCTGGCCACGGGCGAAGCCCCCTTGAGCCCCGGGTTTCTGGCCTGGCGCGAATGGTGCAAGAGCCAGCCCCTGTTTGATGTCGGCAAACTCTTTGCCCGAGGCAACCGCGAAATGTCTGATCTGGAAACTCAGGCTTACAACGCGCCTTTTCCAGACAAAGGGTTCCGCGCAGCGCTGCGCGCTTTTCCGCCCATGGTGCCGGAATTTCCCGACTCAGACGGGGCCGCCATCGCTCGGCAAGCTCAGATGTTTTGGCGAAATGAATGGCAAGGTCAAAGCTTCATGGCCATTGGGCAGAAAGACCCTGTGCTGGGTGAGCCTGTGATGCGGCAACTGAAAACGCAAATTCGTGGCTGCCCCGAGCCGATGGTTTTGCCCCATGCTGGCCATTTTGTGCAAGAGCAAGGCCAGGCCATTGCCGAGGCCGCTGTGCGACACTTCAGGCCTTAAAAAGATCGCTGCATCATGGCCCATATTTATATTTATTCCCCTTCCAGCGCGGTGCGCGACAAAGCCGCATTTCGCCGAGGCCTGAAGCGATTGAAAGCGCAAGGCCATGATGTCGAAGTCGATGCCGCAGCTTTAAGCAGTCACATGCGCTTTGCGGGCGACGATGCCACCCGGATTGCCGCCATCGGCCGTGCCGCGGCCAGCGGTGCCGATGTCGCCCTGATCTCACGCGGCGGCTATGGCCTGACGCGCATCTTGCCCGCCTTGCCCTACAAACAAATTGCCAAAGCCATTGACGGCGGCATGCAGTTTGTCGGCCTGAGCGATTTCACCGCTTTTCAGCTCGCTGTCATGAGCCAAACCGGTCAGATCACCTGGCAAGGTCCAGCCCTGGGTGAAGATTTTGGTACTGTCGAAGAACCTGATGACATCATGCAAGCGTGTTTTGACGACATGCTGTTGGAGCAAGGGGAGGGCACGGGTTGGCAACGCCCCCAGGCTGAGGCAGGTCACCGGGTCAAACTGAAGGACGCACCCCTGTGGGGCGGCAACCTCACCGTGCTGACTTCGCTACTGGGCACGCCATTTTTCCCCAACGTATCAGGCGGCGTGTTATTCATTGAGGATGTGGGAGAACATCCGTACCGCATTGAGCGCATGTTGACGCAATTGCTACACAGCGGCGTATTGGCCAAACAAAAAGCGATCTTGTTTGGACAATTCAGCAACTACAAGCTGGTACCTGCGCATGACAAAGGCTTCAAGCTGGCCACCGTGGTCGATTGGTTACGAAGCCAAGTCAAAGCGCCAGTGTTGACCGATTTGCCCATCGGCCATGTGGCCACCAAAGTGCTGTTGCCGATCGGTGCCAAGGTGGACTTGGTGACCGAGGGGCGCGATGCCTTGATGGTCTGGGGCCATATTTGAACGCGCAGCTGGCCTTGCAAAAGCCGACGATTAGCTTTGGCCGGTCCAGTTCAAAGAGGGTCGGTGAACAGCCCCGCAGCGCGCACGCCCGCCATGCAAATCAGTTCGTCTTCGTCGCCGGTCCCGCCGCTTGCACCCACGGCACCCAAGATATGACCTTGCGCATCTTTGATCAACACAGCGCCGGGTTGGGGTAAAAATTTGCCCTCGGCGGTTGCCGCCAAGGCCACAAAGAAATTGGGATTGTCTTTGGCTCTCTGCGCCAAAACACGGCTCGAAGACCCCATGCCGACGGCCCCCCAGGCTTTACCGCGCGCGATGTCAAAGCGGAACATGCTGGCGCCATCTTCACGCGCAAAGGCGACTATTTGGCCCGAAGCATCCAAGACCACGACACCCATAGGTTTGTAGTGGGCCAAGCGGGCGGCTTTGCAGGCTTCTTGAAGGATGTGATTCGCTTGATCCAGTGAAAGTGATGACAATTTGATTTCCTTTGAAAATTCAATTTTGGCATTGTCCATGGCCCTTTGGTCTGTCTCGCGAGATACACGCAGCAATCCATCCTGTATGTCACGATGGGAGGAGTTCTCTTATTTCGCAAGAAAGAAAAAGCATGAAAAAAATCATACCTGGTTGGTTGCTCTGCATGTTTGTCTGGTTGGCGATGCTCGCACCACAGTCCCATGCCCAAACTTACCCAAATAAACCGATTCGTTTGATTGTGCCTTTCCCACCAGGGGGCGGCAACGATGTGATTGCACGGGTCATTGCGCAAAAGCTCACCGAACGATTGGGACAGCAGGTCGTGGTCGATAACAAAGCCGGCGCCAACGGCATCGTAGGGCTGCAAGCACTGATGCAAGCGCCGCCCGATGGCTATACGATTGCGGTGGGGGCCGCTGGTCCGATGGCGGTCAACCCCAGTCTTTATGACAAACTTCCCTACGACCCTTTGAAAGACTTTTCACCGATTACAAACATGGTGAATTTCCCGCTTTTATTGGTCACCAACCCGAACGTGCCAGCTAAAAATATGACCGAACTCATTGCACTGGCCAAGGCCAAACCAGGGCAACTGTATTTCGCATCGCCAGGCAGTGGCAACTCTGGCCATCTGGCGGGTGAGTTGTTCAATGCCATGGCGAATGTCAAAACAGTTCACGTCCCTTACAAAGGCCAAGGACCTGCACTTTCAGACTTGATCACGGGACAAGTGCAGATGCTATACAGCAGCATTCCTTCGGTGGTCAACCAAGTCAAAAGCGGTCAGCTGAATGCCTTGGCTGTGGGCAGTGCCAAACGGCTGGGCTCCCTGCCGGATATTCCCACCATTGCAGAATCGGGTGTACCCGGATACGAAGCCTATTCATGGGTGGGCATGTTGGCACCGGCCAAGACGCCCAAAGACATTGTGAATAAATTGAATGCCGAAATTGTGGATATTTTGAAACGTAAAGACGTTGCCGAAAAGCTCATTCAACAAGGCGCGATTCCAGTGGGGGACACCCCTGAACAGTTCAGCGCTTACATCAAAGCTGAAATTGACAAATGGGGCGCAGTCGTTCGCTCAGCCAATATCAAAGCCGATTGAAAGATCCACACCATGACCGTATCCACACCAGCGCCCAAAAAAACCAAAACTTCGAAAGTCGTCGTTGCCAAATCACCCGCCTACAAAGCGGGCTTGGCCATGCGCAAAAAAGTTCTTGGCGATGACTATGTAGACCGTGCTTTTCAAAACGCCGACGATTTGAATATGCCCTTCCAAAATTTGGCGACGGAGTTTGCGTGGGGCAGTGTATGGACCAGGCCGGGGCTGTCGCTTCGCGACCGAAGCCTGGCGACTTTGTCCATGTGCATCGCCTTGAATCGGCCTGCCGAATTGAAGATTCACTTGCGCGGGGCCATTCGGAATGGCATCACCCGCACAGAATTGAGGGAGCTGATCCTGCACTCTTTTTTATACTGTGGTGGCCCTGCCGCTTTGGATGCGTACAAAGCGGTGCGCGACGAACTGCCTTTGATTGAAGCGGCCGAAAAAGCCGCCAAAAAACGCAAGCCCAAGAAAACTGACTAACGGGGTGGGGGTTGGATGCCCGCCATCAGGCCCATGACTTCTGCGGTCGATGCGGTGTCCTCGAGCGCCAAGCCTTGCGCCATGGCCGCGGTGTAAATGGCTGCGGAAGCGTTGAAAAGTGGCATCGGACAGTTTACCGTTTTGGCCATCTCGCCAATCACTTCCATGTCTTTTTGCCAGACTTCGATTTTCATGGTGGGAGGGGTGTATTGACGCTCGACCATCATGGCCATGCGCAAGCGCATGACACCCGTGCCCAAGACGGGGCTGTTGCCAAACAAATCCAGAACAGCTTGAGGATCCAAGCCCATCTTGCGCGCAAATGCCACCGATTCGGCATAGGCCACGTTGTAGATGGCCACCAAATGGTTGGCTGCAAACTTCATTTTGGAGCCGCTTCCGAAAGCGCCCACATAGGGCGTGTTGTCGGTGAAGGTGCGCAAGATTGGCAGAATTTTGGGGTAGGTGCTTTTCGGACCACTGACAAACACTGTCCATGCGCGGTCCTTCATGCGCACGGCCGTGCCGCTGATCGGGCAGTCCATAGCGCTGATGCGCACCGCCTTGAGCGCGGCGGCGCAAGCGTCTTTGTCCAAGATAGGCAGCGTGCTGGTCTCCACAAAAATTTTCGCATGGGAGGCATGTCGTTTGGCGGCTTGAGCGACCTCTAGAGTCACCTGCGCCAGCGCTTTGGCAGTGGCCAGAGAACTGATGACCACATCGGCATGGCGCACCACTTCTTCAATGCTGTTGCATGCAAGGCCGCCCGCATCGTGGAGTCTTTTTCGGGCCTTGGCTGCGATGTCATAGCCACAAACTTCATAGCCAGACGCCAGCAGCGTCTCGGCCATGACACCGCCCATGATGCCCAGGCCGATCATGCCCATACGGGGTTTGTTGCGCGAAGCGGGGGGCGGGGAGGTTTTCATGAATTGATCTTCACAACAGTGGACGAGGGCTGTGGCCGGCAAAGCTGGGCCGCCGCAGTCGCAATGGCTTGCGGCCCGACACGGCAAATATCTTCAAGCGGTTGGGAATAGGGGACCGGCATTCTGGGAGAGCCGATGCGCACAGGTCGGGCTTTGAGTTGGTCCCACAAAGCCTGCGAAATGTCCGCCAGCAATTCCCCGCCAAAGCCGCCCACCTTGGTGGATTCATGGGCGATCACGACGCGTCCGGTTTTTTGAATGGACTTGAACACCGTGTCGCGGTCCCATGGCCACAGGGTGCGCAAGTCAATGACTTCTGCCGAAATCCCTTGCGCGGCCAGCAGCTCGGCAGCGGCCACACAGGTGTTGGCTGTTTTCGACCAACTCACCAAGGTGATGTCACTTCCCACCCTGCGCACTGCGGCTTTGCCAATGTCTATCGGTCCCGCCGTTTCATCGACCTCACCGGTTTCCAGCCATAGCTCTTTGTGTTCCATGAAGACCACCGGGTCATCGCAGCGGATCGCCGCCTTCAACAGGCCATGGTTGTCCGCCGGCGTGGCCGAGGCCACCACCACCAGGCCGGGTGTGCCCACCCACAGGTTTTCGTTGCTCTGTGAATGTTGGGCCGCCATGCCCCATCGCATGCCGATGGGTTGACGAATCACCACGGGCACACGGACTTGGCCATCCAGCATGTAGCGGATCTTGGCCGCCTGATTGATGATCTCGTCGGCCGCGCACAAGGCAAAGTCGGCGTAGCGCAACTCCGCCACTGGCCGCATGCCCAAGAGCGCGGAGCCGATGGCAGCAGACATGATCATTGATTCGGAAATCGGCGTGTCCACAATGCGCGCCGCACCAAACAGTTTTTGCAGACCCAGATACTGGCCTGCCACACCGCCTTCAGGGCCAACATCTTCGCCCAAAGCCCAGACCCTGTCGTCTCTTGCCATTTCTTGACGCAGGGCAAGGCAGCCCGCTTGTGCATAGCTCATCACGGCCATTCCGGGCCTCCTGTGTCCTGAACTTCTGTAAAGGCGGTGGCCACTTCAGGATACGGCGCTTGCAAGGCCATTTCCACGGCCTGGGCAATCTGTTCTCGGCTGGCTTGGCGAATGGACGCTATGCGTTCAGTGTCAATGGCGCGTTGTGTCAACCAGTGCGCTGCATTCAAGAGGCAGTCATCTTGGCGCGCCTGCGCGACTTCCAGGGAGTCGCGGTACAAGCCCTTGTCGTGCGCCAAGTGGCCATACCAACGGTAGGTGCTGGCATGAAGAAATTGGGGACCACCGCCCGCGCGCACTTTGCCAATCAAGTCGCCCGCAGCGTGGTGAACCGACACCACATCGTTGCCATTGACTTGCACGACCGGAATACCAAAGGCAGCCACGCGCCCGACGGCAGGGGGGCCGCCGGTGACATCGCGTGTGCGCAAGGTCACCGAGTAACCGTTGTCTTCACACACAAACAGCACGGGCAAGTTGAATAACTTGGCCCAATTGAAGGCCTCAAACAAGGGGCCTCGGTTCATCGCACCATCGCCGAAGAACGCCACAACAACATCGGGTCTGGCCTGCATTTTGATGGCGTGGGCTGCACCCACCGCCATGGTGACGCCATCGGGCACCACCCCGTTGGCGCCCAACATGCCTTGAGCAAAGTCGGCAATGTGCATGGAGCCGCCTTTGCCGTTCGAGGTCCCGCCCGCCCGTCCAAACAACTCACACATCATGCGCGAAGGCGACACCCCTTTGGCAATCGCATGGCCATGACCTCGGTGATGGCTGGCGACATAGTCACTGCGTTGCAGGTGCGCGCACACTCCGGTGGCAATGGCTTCCTGCCCGGTGTACTGGTGCACCGAGCCTCGCACATGGCCTGCCGCCAAAGCCAGCCCTGCCGCTTCCTCGAATTCGCGAATCAGGCACATGGTGTGCAAAAGCTCCATTACGCGCTCGGGCGAGGGCAGGTCTTGTGTAGGGGGCATCGGCACAGGCAATCCAAGGGCTCAGGGTCAAACAACAGGGCAGGCGCTGGTCCACAGCGCAGGCGGCACTTATTCGATTTTGATGCCCAGCTCGTTGATCAGCTTGCCCCAATAAGCGTGGTCGGCAGCCATGCCCGCGTTCACGGAGGCCGCAGGCGTTCCGGTGGGCGTCAGGCCCAGCGAACGCAGTCGGGCTTGAATGTCGGGCGTCTTTACAATCTTCACGATTTCGGTGTTGAGTTTGTTCACGATGTCGTCAGGCGTGCCTGCTGGGGCAAAGAAGGTGTGCCACGAGTTGCCAATCACCCCATTGGGGTCGAGTTCAGGATTGAACTCGGTCATGGTCGGGACATCGGGCAATGCGGGAATGCGATCGGTCCCTGACACGGCCAAGGCTTTGATTCGTTTGCCCAAAATCGATGGAATCGCCGTTGTAGAGGCTTCCAAATAAAGGCTGACCACGCCACTCATCACGTCTGGCGAGGGATTGGTTTTGTAGGGGATGTGCGTGAGCTTGATGCCCAAGCGGCGAGCCCAGGCTTCCAAGGCCACATGCGGCTGCGAGCCAATGCCCGCAGAAGCGTAGTCGATCTTGCCGGGGTTTCGCTTGGCGTACTCCACCATCTCCGCCATGGTGTTGAACGGCGCGTTGGGCGTGGCCGTGAGAATGTGCGGAACAATCAAGACCTGCGTCACCGCTTTGAAGTCCTTTAAAGGGTTGTACTTGGCGTTCAGGTACAAATGCGGCGCGATCGCCATAACCCCTTTGACGGTATAGAACAGGTTGTAGCCATCGGCAGGCATGGCAGCAGCCGCTTCTGCACCAATCATGCCGCCTGCGCCGGCGCGGTTGTCCACCACCAAGGGCTGACCTAGCGCCTGGCTCAGTTTGTCGCTGATCAAGCGGCCAATCACATCGGGGGAAATGCCTGCGGCATAGGGGATGATCAATTTGATAGGCTTGTTCGGGTAAGCCGAAGACTGTCCCCACGAAGGTGTTGAAAGCGCAGCGGCCAAACCGGTCACACCTGTCAAAAGAGTTCTGCGTTGCATGGTTGTCTCCTGTTTACTGTTTGAAAGAAAAAAACTCAGCGTCCGCCCGACACATCGAGCAAAGCGCCATCGATGTAGCTCGATAAGGGGCCGCAAAGAAAGCCCACCACCTGCGCCACCTCATCGGCTGTACCGACTCGGCCCATGGGCACTGTCGGGGCCAGTTTGGTCAGCGTGGCTTGACCGCCGTGCGCTTCGTGAATTTCGGTGTCAATCAAGCCGGGGCGTACTGCATTGACCCGAATGCCATGGGGTGCAAGTTCTTTGGCCAGTGCCAGGGTCATGCTGTCGACCGCCCCTTTGGAGGCGGCATAGTGTGCTTCTTGCGGCATGCCCCCGGTGCGTGAAGCGGCTGACGAGATGTTCACAATCGCGCCACCTTGACCGCCTTTTTGGTTGGACATGGCGTTGGCCGCTTGCGCCGCGCAGTAAAAACTGCCCAGCACATTGGCGTCAAAGACACTGTGCAAATGCGCTTCATCCACATCAAAAATAGAGCGCTGCCCGCCCACAATGCCCGCATTGTTGACCAGCGCATCCAAACGGCCAAATGCCTTGTGTGATTCATCAAACAGTCGGCGCGTGTCTGCATAGGAGGCTACATCCGCTTTGACTACCAGTGCACGCATGCCCGCTTGCTGGATCAGTTCTGCGGTCTCTTGCGCGGCAGCGCTGTTGTGGATGTAGCTGATGCAGACGTTCCAGCCTTGCTGGGCCAAAGCCACCGCGATTGCGCGGCCAATGCCTCGGCTGCCTCCGGTGACGATGGCGACACGCGCGACTTGTGTTGGTGAATTCATAGGTTTCCTAAAAGGGGAGGGGTGAATATTCAAAAGCTGACATGCTCGGCGCCCTTGAGCGCCAAAATCTGCCGGGCTTCGTCTGGCGTGGCCACTTGCAGCCCCAAACTTTCAATGATGCCGCGCACCTGCTTGACTTGCTGCGCATTGCTTTCAGCCAAGGTGCCTTTGCCCAGCCACAGGCTGTCTTCCAGGCCCACCCGCACATTGCCGCCCATGCCCGCAGCCAGGGTGGCAATCGTCATTTGATGCCGACCGGCCCCCAACACGGACCAGCGGTAATCATTGCCAAACAAGCGATCGGCGGTGCGGCGCATGTGCGAAACGTCTTCGTGATGCACGCCAATGCCGCCCAAAATACCAAACACGGACTGCACAAAGAAGGGCGCTTTGACCAAACCGCGGTCGGCAAAATGCGCGAGGTTGTAGAGGTGGCCTATGTCGTAACACTCGAACTCAAAGCGTGTGTTGTTGGCCGAGCACATGGCCAGCGCATATTCGATGTCTTTGAAGGTGTTTCTGAAAATCAAGTCTCGGCTGTCTTCCAAATGCTTGCGCTCCCAGTCGTGCTTCAGATCTTTGAAGCGCTCCAACATGGGGAACAACGCAAAATTGATAGAGCCCATGTTCAGTGACGCCACTTCAGGTGCGAAATGCATCGAAGGTTGAATCCGCTCTTCAATCGTCATGAAAGGCGAGCCGCCACTGGTCAAGTTCAGTACGGCATTGGTTCGGGCCTTGATGTGTGGCAGAAATTTGGCAAAAGCTTGGGGGCTTTGATCGGGTTTTCCCGTCACAGGGTCGCGGGCATGCAAATGGATGATCGATGCGCCTGCTTCGGCTGCGCCAACGGCGGCCTCAATGATTTCCTCTGGCGTCACCGGCAGATAGGGTGACATCGAGGGGGTATGGATCGCGCCGGTCACGGCGCAGGTGATGATGACTTTGTGCATGGGGAGCCTGGGTAACCGTTCAAATCGCGAATTTAGCGATTTGAGTTTAGGAGCGGCTACACCCAGTCTGACTCACGTTTTCCCTAGTGTCCTGAGCTTCAGATGACAAGCTGCATCCCCTGTGCTTGTGACCCAGGTGCATTCTGGTTGTACAAAATTCAGGTAGAAGTGGATTCGCGTCCATCGTCACAATTCAATGGTTCGATCGCGGGATCCACCATCTCATACGATTGACTTAACATAATATACATCGTATGAAGTCAAGTAACCAATCCAGCACGAAAAACAACTCAATACACCGTGGTCAGTGTTTGGAGTGTGTTTTCGCCCACTCCAGGACGGCAGCCTCAATCAGGGACAAAGAATCCATACGAGCAACCTGGCGCGCAAAATCTGAGGCGGTCAAGCCGAGCTGGTTTTTCAGGCTGGGATCAGCCCCGGCGTCCAGCAAGATCTTCACGCATTCGGCATTGCCATACATGGCCGCCATCATCAATGGCGTGGACCCGTTGGGCGACTCGGCGTCAATGTATGCACTGTGCTCCAACAAAATACGTATGATCTGCGGCTTCGCACCCGATGCCGCGTAATGCAGTGGCGTCCAGCCGGGCTTGTTGACATCTGCGTCTTTGGCAATGAGTTGGTGCACCAAATCGACGTGACCTTTGATTGAGGCCAACATCAAGGCGCTTTCATCCTTTTCACTGCGCCATTCGATCTGAGTTTTGGGCCAATGGATTAACGCCGTGGCGGTTTTGAGTGCATCGGACTGGACCGCTAAAAACAAGCCATGATGTCCTTTGGGGCCGATGGTGTTGGGGTCAAAACCGCGTTGTAAGAGCTGGGTGACCGTACGCACGTCATCCAATGGGATGGCTTTGAAGTAGTCTTCATAAGAGCCCGCTTTCGTCCAATTGGAAAACAAAGAAAACACAATTAGAACAAAGCTCTTTAAGGCATTTCTCATAAAATACTTTTCATAATTTACTTGAAGTAAATAATGCACTTAAGCGGTGACCTTGGTGAAAAGTGTATCGAAATTTTGGCTGGTTAAGCGCCCCATTTCCTCGGCCGTACCGCCGCGCAATTCGGCCAACAATTTAGCCACAAACGGCACATAGGCTGGTGAATTGGTCTTGCCGCGGTAAGGTACCGGGGCTAAATAAGGGCTGTCAGTTTCAATCAGCAAACGGTCACTGGGGACAAATTGGGCCACCTCGCGCAGTTCATGCGCGGTTTTGAACGTCAAGATGCCCGACAAAGAGATGTAAAACCCCAGGTCCAGCGCGGCACGAGCGACCGCCTGAGACTCGGTAAAGCAGTGAAATACACCGCCCGCCGAGCTCGCGTCTCCACATTCGCCCTCTTCTTTCAAAATGGCCAAGGTGTCTTCTGAAGCCGAGCGGGTATGAATCACCAAAGGCAATTGGGTGGTCCGCGCAGCGCGGATGTGGGTGCGGAACCGGTCACGCTGCCATGCCATGTCGGCTAAGGTCCGCCCGCCTTTGCGCTCGTCCATTTGGTAGTAATCCAAGCCTGTTTCGCCAATCGCCACCACCCGGGGCAAGCCCGCGCGTTCGACCAATTCGTCATAAGTGGGTTCATGGACGCCTTCATTGTCCGGGTGGACGCCCACCGTGGCCCAAAAATTGTCGTAGCTAGTGGCCAGACGATGGACGTTGCCAAACTCTTCCAGGGTGGTGCAAATGCACAAAGCACGAGTGACCTCAGCGTCGGCCATCGCCGACCTGATCTCGGGTAAACGCTGCAACAGTTCAGGAAAATTCAGGTGGCAATGGGAATCGGTGTACATCTGAAGGGACGGGTTTAAACCACGCGAATTCAAGGCTTGGCGCTGATCGCCAAACGGGCTTCGCTGGCCAGTGCTTCCAACATCAGGCCGGTATTGAAGGGGTGCTCAGAGGTTCTTGCCGCCGTGGTCAGGCGTTTGAACCAGTCGGTGAGCGCAGAAAGAGACGCTTTGCTTGCAGGCAGGGCCTCGACTTTGAAAAACCGCGGGGCTGCGCCTGACGCCTGCAGAATCAAGTCATGACACAGTTTTTGCAAAGCATCAATCGCTTGCGTCGGGCTGAGCTCAGACAACGCCGCGACCTCACCGCGTGCCATCGCCTTGGGAAATCCAGACCACCAAGCGGGCGACTGACCTGCGGCAATTTGTCGCAACACATCGGCAGGGCGTCCACCTGCCGCCTGCAGCAGCACCTCGGCATCTGCCGCTGGAATCCCCTGCTCCGCCAACCAAGCCAAGCTCTGCGCGGGGTCTGGCCACGCCATGGTGTGACCCAGGCAACGGCTGCGAATAGTCGGCAGCAATTGGTGTGCGGCTTCTGTGGCCAAGACGAATTTCACATCGCCCGGCGGTTCTTCCAGGGTTTTCAGCAGCGCGTTGGCGGTCACCTGGTTCATCCGCTCTGCCGGAAATACCAACACGGCCTTGCCTCTGCCCCGGGCGTTGGTGCGCTGTGAAAACTCGATCGCATCGCGCATGGCATCGACACGGATTTCTTTTGACGGTTTGCGCGTCTTCTTATCGATCTCGTCTTGGGCTTTTTCACTCAAAGGCCAGCCCAACTCGATCATCACGGTCTCAGGCATCAGCACGCAAACATCGGCATGGGTCCGTACCGACATGGCGTGGCAACTGCTGCAAACGCCACAAGCGCCTTGAGGCACAGGCCGCTCGCAGAGCCAAGCGCGGACCAGCGCCAACGCCAGATCGTATTGACCTAAACCTGAGGGGCCGGACAAAATCCAAGCATGTCCTTGGGTGGCCAGCAGCTGCTGGGTTTGCACGGCAATCCAAGGGGCATTCAAGTCAGCGTTCAAGGTGGCGCTCATCATGCAGGTCCGTTGGCCGACAAATTCACCCATTGACTGAGGACCGCTTTTTCGACCTCCAGCCAAACCGCATCGCGTTGTTGATTGGCATTGATCTGGGCAAAGCGTGCGGGATGTTGTGCGCAGCGCTTGGCATAGCCACTTCGAACTTGTTCAAAAAAGGACAACGGCTGGGCCTCAAATTTGTCGGGCACGCGTGCCTGAACCAAGCGCTCGGCGGCCACCGAGGGAGGCAGGTCAAACCAAATGGTCAAATCAGGCTGCAGCAAATGGGCTTCGCCAGGTTGATGCTGAACCAATTGCTCCAGGGTTTCCAAGATCGCCCAATCAAAACCCCTGCCCCCGCCTTGGTAGGCAAAAGTCGCGTCCGTGAAGCGATCACACAACACCACATCGCCTCGATTCAATGCGGGCGTGATCACTTGCACAAGGTGTTCTTGCCGAGCGGCAAACATCAACAACGCTTCGGTTAACGGGCTCATGGCCTCATGCAGCACCAGTTCGCGCAACTTTTCGGACAATGGGGTGCCGCCGGGTTCGCGGGTCAGAACAACTGTGCGGCCTTGCCCGCGAAATAAAGCTGCCAGGCCGTCGATGTGTGTCGATTTGCCTGCGCCGTCAATTCCTTCAAAGCTGATGAATACACCGCGTGTCATAAGTCGCTCATGTTGAAGCCTCTATTGTCCACTGCCGGAGGTGGACGACTTTTCAGCTGCGCCGAGGCCGCGTTGGTAGCGATTGACCGCTTGGTTGTGTTCGGTCAAGTTGCTGCTGAAGTGACTGCTGCCGTCGCCCTTGGCAACAAAGTACAGCGCCTGCGTCTGCGCGGGACGCACCGCGGCGGTCAAGGCCGCTTTGCCAGGCATGGCAATGGGTGTGGGGGGCAGGCCAAAGCGGGTGTAGGTGTTGTAAGGGGTATCAGAACGCAGATCGCTGCGGCGTAAATTGCCATCGAAATGGGCGCCCAGGCCGTAAATCACTGTCGGATCGGTTTGCAACATCATGCCGAGGCGCAAACGGTTGGTAAACACACCGGCAATCAAGGGCCGGTCAGCGGCTTTGCCGGTTTCTTTTTCCACAATGCTGCCCAAAATCAACGCTTCTTCAGCGGATTTCAAGGGTGTGGACTCCGTTCGCAGCGCCCAAACTTTCAACAGTTGTTTGTCCATGGATTTGAGAGCCCGCTGCAAGACAGCCAAGTCGCTGGACCCTTTGGCGTAGGTATAGGTGTCAGGATAAAACCGCCCCTCAGGGTGCTGCCCAGGCCGGCCCAACTGCGCCATGATCTGCGGGTCACTAAGGTTTTGGGAGTCGTGTTGAAGTTGCTCGGCTTTGCCCAGGGCTTGCCGCACTTGCCGGAAGTTCCATCCTTCCACCAAGGTCACTGTGCGCAAAGTTTCCTCGCCGCGAATCAACATCGACAGCAGACTTTGCGGGCTGGTGGTGTTGCTGATTTCGTAGCTGCCCGACTTGATTTGGCGGGCTTGACCCGATAGTTTGAAAGCCACAAAAAGCAGATCGGCTGAGGTTTTTACACCGGCCTCGACGACCGCCTGAGCGACACCCCGTGGAGTGGTGCCTGGCTCCACGGTCAGGTCCACGACCTCACCCTTCGGGTGCAGCGGATGCGTCCACCACTGATAGACGCCGGCACAACCCAACAAGATCACAAGCGCTGTTCCGAGGAAAAAAGATTTCAACCAACGTCGCACAGCCCTATTGCTTTCACAGTCATGATCTCAGGATGATAATTCAGCCATGCCTACCTCAGTCGCTCTCCCTCACGAATTCCCGCAAACCCTGCTTCAACCTGGCTGTGCGCCCCTGCCTCACTGGGGTGTGATTCAAGCCCAGGGAGAAGAAGCTGCTCATTTTTTGCACAATCAACTGACGCAAGACGTGTTGCTTTTGCCGGTGGGTCAGTCGCGTTTAGCGGCTTTTTGCTCAGCCAAGGGCCGTATGCAGGCCAGCTTCATCGTCATCAAAACAGCGCCGGACACCGTGTTGCTGGTGATGAGCCAAGACTTATTGCCGCAAACACTCAAACGTCTCACGATGTTTGTCATGCGCGCCAAAGTTAAATTGACCGATGCTTCTGCCCATTGGCAACTGCGGGGACTGTGCGGCGACAGCGTGCAGGCCTTGCTCGGCGATGCGTCACCTTGGCAATCTGTAACGCAAGACAGCGTCCACGCTGTAGCGCTTTACCCGGCCAAGGTGGGGGACCGGAGCCTGGCCCGTGCTTTGTGGGTTGCCCCTGCCGACCACGCCTTGCCCCTCGCCGCAGAAATATCAACTGCATTGTGGCAATGGACCGAAGTCATGAGCGGCGTCTCGCTGCTGAGCCAAGCCGTGTTCGAGGCGTTTGTTCCGCAGATGCTCAATTACGAATCCGTGGGCGGCGTGAATTTCAAAAAGGGCTGCTACCCAGGCCAAGAAGTGGTGGCCCGCAGCCAGTTTCGGGGCACTTTGAAAAGACGCACCGCCTTGGTCCACAGCCCAGTGGCCTTGTCGGCTGGCCAAGAGGTCTTTGCTCCCTCAGACCCTGAACAAGCATGTGGCACGGTGGTGACCAGTGCCCCACACCCTGAAGGCCACGGCTTTGATGCACTGGTCAGCGCTACGCTCGAGAGCATGGCTGAGGGCTGGCATCTGGGCGCCGCCAGTGGCAGCGAGCTCACGTTCTTGCCGTTGCCCTACCCTTTGTTGGAAGATATTTGAAGTTACAGCGACAGCTGCATTTCAATGTGGGCCATGCCCGCCTCTTCAAAGACCGCGCCGTGCGGTGTGAAACCGGCGCGTTGGTAAAACCCTTCGGCGCTGCATTGGGCGTGAAGAATCACTTGGTGGTCGCCACGGTCTTTCGCCGCATCGATCAGCCCTTGCAACACCCGCCTGCCCAAGTCGCTGCCGCGCATTTGTTTTTTCACGGCCATTCGGCCAATGCGGGCCACGCCCGGTGCCGCTTGAATTAACCGGCCCGTGGCCAGCACCATCCCCATGCGGTTGAGGACCACGGCATGCAGGGCGGTGGCGTCATCGCTGTCCCATTCCATTTCCGCCGGCACTTTTTGTTCGTGTACAAAAACTTCGGTACGCAACGGACTGGCCAAAGCCTGTAGCTCGGCCCAGGGACCCAGCAGCAACTCGACCATGTCTTCGCCTTTTTCAAAGGCTTCGAGCATGCCGCGGAGTGCCGGCGGCACGGGCAGACTTTTCTTCACCGCAGGGTTGGCGTACACGTAGACCAGCTCACCGGTGATGAGCAATTCATCGCCGCGAAAAATGGCGCCGACAAAGGTCATCGATGAGTTGCCGATGCGATCGCAACGCAAACACACGTCCAGAAAGTCGTCCATCTCTGCGCTGGCATGGTATTCCACGCTGGCCTTTTTAACGTACATGTCGCCACCCAACTGGTGCATGGTCGCGGCATAGGGCATGGCCACTCGGCGCCAATAGTCGGTCACAGCGGTGTCGAAATACATCAGGTAATGACCGTTGAAAACGATCTCCTGCATGTCCACTTCGACCCAGCGCACGCGCATACGGTGGGAAAAACGGAAGTCTTGTCGTTTCATAGAATTAACTTTCAAAAGCATGTTTCAGCGCGCGTCCGGCATCGGCATGGGCTTGGAGCGCGTCCGGGATGGCACGGCCCATGGTCACAAAACCATGCACCACGCCACGGTAAATTTCCAATTCAACTGCCACAGACGCCATCCGCAAGGCGTCAGCGTACAGCACCCCCTCGTCCACCAACGGGTCGCATTCGGCCAAACCAATCCAGGCTGGGCACACGCCGCTGTGGTCGGGCGCATTCAATGGCGCAAAGCGCCAGTCGCCTCGGTCAGCCTCGTCAATGTAGTTGCCAAAAAACCAATTCACGGTGTCTTTGTCGAGCAAAAAGCCTTGGGCAAAAGTATGGTGCGATGCCGTGGCTTGCCGATCGCCGCAACCCGGATAAAACAACAGTTGCAAAGCCAAAGGCAAGCCAGCGTCGCGGGACATCAAGGCACACACGGCCGCCAGCGTCCCCCCTGCGCTGTCTCCGCCCACGGCAATTCGCTGATTGTCCAAGCCCAAGCTGGTGCTGTGTGCGTGCAGCCAGTTCAAAGCGTCCCAACTGTCATGCACAGCGGTGGGGAACCGATATTCAGGTGCCAAACGGTAGTCCAGGGAAACCACAGCGCATTGACCGTGCAGGCTCAATTGGCGGCACAGCACGTCGTGCGTGAGCAGGCTCCCCACAGTGAAGCCGCCGCCATGCAGATACAGCAGCACCGGTAATTTCTCAGGTTCCCCTGCGCCCTTTTGTTGCGGTGCATACAGGCGGGCGGGCATGAGGTGGCCATCACGGGCGGGGATCAGCAATTCCTCAACACGGCCTACCGCGGGGGGAGGCAAATCCAGCATCGGGCCACCGATGTCATAAAAAAGTCGGGCCTGCTCGACGGTCATGTCGTGCATGGGGGGTCGCCCTGCACGCTGAATTCGGTCGATCAGGCTGCTGGCCGCAGCGTTCAACAGCGCTCTCGGGGGGCTAGGGAAACTGCTCATACAAAAAGAGGCGTCGGCAAATGAATGTGTTGGGCCCTGAAATGCTGGGAATTTGGCTGGAGTGACCTTGCGGCAAGCGTGTGGCCTGTCGGGTCAGACTCAAGCATCACTCTTTTTTCAGATCGTACATCGCCCTGCCCTGTTCACCTGTCACCCGTTTTTAGCTTGGAGTTTTGGGTGAGCGCGACATTGGGGTTGTCCAGCCTTAAAGCGGCCGCACCCGATCGACTTGAGGGTTATGCAGCCACTCGGCAAATTCATCGGCCAGTTGCTGACTGGCCAGGGCCGCCCCCGTCCAGGCCTTCACTCTGCCGCTTAAATCATGGGCATAGGTGATGAAGTCACTGCGGTCCGGTAACTTGCCATTGGGCAAGGTTTGCACCCATTCAGGGTCAGGCGCTAAAACGATGGTGTTGTCCAAGAAGGCGGTGGCCTGGTGTCGCCACTTCAGCGCTTTGTCGAGCCACCCAGGGACCACGGCCTTCTGAAAATGCGGATACAGCACCAGCCCCTGGTAATTCAAATGCAAGTGATAGTCGGTGATGCCGCCGTCCCAATAAGCCCCGGTCGGTGCACCAGGAATATGGTGTACCGCCTGCAATACAAAAGGAATGGAACAACTGGCTTGCACCGCGGGCATGAAGTTATCAACGGTCAGTGGCACCTGCTGTGTACGGAAATCACGGGCATCAAAAGGCAGCTCAGCATGGGTTGAGAACACCACCCGTTCCAAGGAGGCGCCCATGGCCGGACGGTGCACCAGATTACGCAGAAAAGCGCCGGCATAGCCCAGCGGGGTGAGCCAAGGGTGCTCCCGATGTAACAGCCCTTGGCCATGCGAAGTCACCACATGCAACCGATAGCGCGGATGGTGCAAGACCTCATCGATGCGCCCACCATAAAAGGTCGTTAAATTGCGGCCGAATTCCTCGCTGACTTGCGCTGCGGTGGGTCGCTTTTGCCCTTCTGACAATTCGTAATGCTGGTGGATGTAATCGCGCTCCAAGCGCTGCAACGCTTGCACCGGTGCGTTCAAACAGGCGGTGGCCATCCGCCAGGCACCGATGGACGCCCCGACCAGGTCGACCGGATGACTGCTTTTCAAAAGCCATTCGCCAAATAAAAATCGATCTAACGGGCCCAATAGCAAGCCCTTGGGTCCGCCGGCCGCCCCTGGAATCACCTTCACGTGTTCGGGTTGCAGGCCATGCTCACGCAGATGCACCAGGGCCTTGGGACCCGCGTAGATGCGGAGTGCTTGCATGCTTATTTCTTCAGGTTCTGCAGTTTTGCAAACGCCGAGGCCATGGCCGAAGACGCGGCCACGGGGGGCGATGTGTATCCACTCGCTCCACCCCCTTGGCCACCAGGCACGCCATGCCCCCCGATGCGCGGGCGTGAATGCCGTGCAGCACCGTCGGGTCGAGCGTCAGCGCGATTGGCGAGAGACTTTTTTGGCGTGGCTGCGGGCTCGCCGAGTTTCATGGTCAAGCTGATGCGTTGGCGCAGCACGTCCACCTCAAGAACTTGAACGGTGACGATATCGCCTGTTTTGACGACCTCACGGGCATCACTCACAAATTTGTGGCTGAGTTGGCTCACATGCACCAAGCCGTCTTGGTGCACACCCAGGTCGATGAAGGCACCAAACGCGGCCACATTGCTCACTGTGCCCTGCAAAATCAGGCCTTCTTGCAGGTCTTTGATGTCGTTCACGCCCTCATTGAAGCGCGCGACTTTGAAATCTGGGCGCGGATCACGCCCCGGCTTTTCCAGTTCAGAAAAAATGTCTTGGATGGTGATGACACCGAATTTTTCGTTGGCAAACAGCTCAGGCTTGAGCGTTTTAAGCACTTCGGGACGCCCCATGATCTGTTGGATGGGCTTGGCCGTCTTCAGGATAATTTGCTCAACCACCGGGTAGGTTTCGGGATGGACACCCGTCATGTCGAGCGGTTGCTCACCCCCTCGAATGCGCAGAAAGCCGGCGCTTTGTTCAAAGGTTTTGGCGCCCAGGCCAGTCACTTTCAGTAAATCCTGGCGGCTTTTGAAGGCCCCGTGACTCTCGCGCCAACGCACCACCGATTTGGCCACGCTGCCCGACAAACCAGAAACGCGCGACAGCAAAGGCACGCTGGCGGTATTCAAGTCCACGCCCACAGCGTTCACACAATCCTCGACCACGGTGTCTAGGGTGCGCGCCAATTCACTTTGATTCACGTCATGCTGGTACTGACCCACGCCAATCGATTTGGGATCGATCTTGACCAATTCCGCCAGGGGGTCTTGTAAGCGTCGGGCAATGCTGGCCGCGCCGCGCAGGCTGACGTCGACATCGGGCATTTCTTGGGAGGCAAATTCGCTGGCCGAATACACCGATGCGCCGGCTTCACTGACCACCACTTTTTGAATCTCAAAGCCAGGGTGCCGCTGGGTCAACTGCTTGATCAGGTCAGCCGCCAGTTGGTCCGTTTCGCGGCTGGCCGTCCCGTTGCCAATGGCAATCAGGTTGACACCATGTTTTTCACTCAATTTCGCCAATGTAAATAAGGCGCCGTCCCAGTCTTTTCGAGGCTCATGCGGATACACCGTGGCCGTCTCGACCAATTTGCCGGTCACGTCGACCACGGCCACCTTCACACCGGTTCGGATGCCCGGATCCAAGCCCATCACCACGCGCGGTCCGGCGGGCGCTGCCAACAGCAGGTCTCGTAAATTATCAGCAAACACCTTGATCGCTACTTTTTCAGCGTCTTCTCGCAAACGCGCAAACAAGTCACGCTCGGTAGACAAGCTGAGCTTGACCCGCCAAGTCCAGGCCACGCATTTGCGAATCAAATCGTCCGATGGTCGATGGCTGTGGCTCCAGCCTAAGTAATTGGCCACGCGACCTTCAGCCACACTCGGTTGCCCGGGTTCGGGCTCGATGGGCAACACCAGTTTGGCCTCCAGCAGCGCCAGTGCGCGACCGCGAAAAACGGCCAAGGCACGGTGCGAAGGGACCCGAGCAATCGGTTCGTCGTAATCAAAATAGTCGCGAAACTTGGACACATCGGCTTGGTGGGGATCTTTGCCATCGGCCAGTTTGCTCTTCAACAAACCCGTTTGCCAAAGCCACTCGCGCAGGGACTGCACCAAACCGGCATCCTCGGCCCAGCGTTCTGACAAGATGTCGCGCACGCCATCTAACACGGCAGCAACCGTTGAAAAATCTGTGCCTTCGGGCGTGCCTGCCGGTTGCACAAAGGCTTGTGCTTCGGCTTGTGGGTCCAAATGGGGGTCCGCAAACAACCTGTCCGCCAAGGGCTCTATGCCAGCCTCGCGCGCCATCATCCCCTTGGTGCGGCGCTTGGGTTTGTAGGGGAGATACAGGTCTTCCAAGGCCTGTTTGGTTGCAGCTGCTTCGAGCTCCGCCAGCAACTGGGGCGTCATCTTGCCCTGCTCCTGGATGCTTTTCACAATGCCCGCGCGGCGCTCTTCCATCTCACGCAAATAGCCCAGACGGTATTCCAACTCGCGCAGCTGAATGTCATCCAAATTACCTGTCACTTCTTTGCGGTAGCGGGCAATAAAGGGCACGGTGGCACCACCGTCCAAGAGGTCCACCGCCGCTGTGACCTGTTCGGGGCGTATTTGAATCTCTGCGGCCAATTGGGCCATGATTTTTTGCATTGTTGTTCTCTGGGTACGGCAGCGAAGCCGGGCAGTTTGCCACACCCTGACACCGAACTTCAAAGATGGCCACAGGAACAGGCACATCCTCTACCCGTGGGGCGCCAGCGAGCAGTTGATGGACGCACTCTGCTCAGATGGAACCCACAAAAATCAATATTTATTATTTTTAATTTTTTAAATTTATTATTGAATACTTAAATGCACTAAGATCGACTGACCACAACTCCCTCATCAAAGGAAATCACTGTGTCCAAACAAAAAAATATGGCCGTCAACGCATTATGGATTTCTGTTTTCGCGGTGCAGGGAGCGATAGCCGGTTCCATGACGGACGAAAAGGGAAACATCGGCTTCGACACCGCAGCCGAATGTGATGCCGCTGTGCAATCCGGTACGGCGAGGTTTTACAAGCCTTTCACCCGTAAACACACCTTATTTCATACCGGTGAAAAAACGGTCAAGGCCATGCCCCTGAAAGATCTCGGTATCCCGTTGGACGTTGTGAATGAAATGAACTATCCAGTGCAAAACTACAAAATTGGCGCTTGCGACTTGGGAGTGGGGCCCCAAGCAGGGCGGGACGGTGTCGCCAAGCCACTTCAAGGCAAATACATTCCTTTCAGCCCTGACATGCGTGTGAATGTTTATTACAACAAGCAAGGCCAAGCCGTTCGAACCTCCATGAAGGATTGTGACAACCGTTTTGGCGCCGCATTTCCTCGGCCCATTGCCCTGGCCGCGATGCCCCCTAAGGCAGCTGCAGCGCCATTGCCAGTGCCATTGCCATTCCAGGTTGCTGAAATGCCGATGACCATGGTCACGCCACCGCCTGTGCAACCCATCCCTGTGGCCGTTGTTGAAGCGCCACTGGCCCCAGCGGCTGTTATTCCTTTGTTGCAAGTTGCCCAAGGGCTGGTGGCCTTCAATCCCTTGTTGGGTTTTGCCGGAATTTTTGCAGTCGGTGCAGTCCTCTTAAATAACAACGGTGACACAGGCACAACGGGAACCACGGGCACGACAGGAACCACGGGTACGAACTGATCATTGTTGAATTCTCGTCATGGGCTTCGTCAAACCCTGCCTCTGGGCCAGTGTCTGTCTTCTTTTCAGCGCCTGCAGTTCGGGGATGCGGGCCGGGCTTTTGACGATTCAACAAGAAGTGCTCAGGCCCCATCAAACAGTGAGGCAAACCCAACTTCAGTCCGGTTATCGGTATCTTCTGATTGAAAGAAATGGACAAGAAGCTTTGTTGGTTTGGGTCAGTCAAGAGGCGGGGCCCATGGGGGATACCAGTGTCTGGGTGAGTGCCGACGGAGTGATTTTTCGCCTCGCCCAGGGTCGGCTGGTGGGCGTCTCAGAGCCGCTGCGAAATTGGTCATTGATCTCTGAAGTGCCATCCCCACCGCTTAAGTTGGGCGATGTATTTCCAACCCGTTTCATCCAAACATCGGACACGCAACCCGGGTTCCGTTTGGGCACAGTTCAAAACACCCTGAGAGGACCTGTCCAACCACAAACTCAATTCAGGTCATGGATCGTGGGTGGCGAGGAACTCGGATGGGTTGAAGACAGTAACGCGGACACGGGGCAACCACTGGCTTGGTATGCCATCAACCTTCAAGGGCAAACCATCGCCGGTCGTCGTTGCATCACGCCTGAGTGGTGTTACAGCTGGCAAGTGTGGCCAGCACCTTCTACCCGGGTACCGTCATGAAGTCCTGTGGGTGGTTCTGCGTTGTGGCCTTTGTGTTCACATGGCCCTTGGTGGCGATGGCTGACAAAAAAGAGCCGTTATCAAGTCACGATGTCATCAAACTCGCGCCTCCTGCCGGGGTAAGAATCGGTGCTTGGCTGACGCATAATCATCCTGAGCTGTCTGGCAGTTTTTACAAGCCCGGCTGGATGTGGACGTCCCAGCCAGAGGCACAACAACAAAGCCTGGAAAAAGCGTCTCTCTTGAATGAGTTGACGACTCGCGCGCAGGTCTATCCACAGCGTGCAGTCTGGTTAGGTCAGTTGAAAACCATGCTGACGTCCATGCCGGTGACCGGACGCAAGTCACTGAATCTGCAAGACCCTTGGCTGATGCAAGCGCATCCCGCCAATGAGCCCGTGGCCATCCAAAACGATGAAATTGTCCTGACGGGACGGCCTGACCGTGTTCGAGTGATCACTCCAGAGGCTCAATGGTGCGATGTGAAGGTGCAGGCATCAAGATCAGCATTAGATTATGTGCAGGCCTGTGGCATTGAAAAACACGCAGACATTGTCTGGCTCATTCAACCTGACGGGCAAGTGAGTCATTTGAAGGTGGCGGAGTGGAATGCGCAAACACAAGAGCCCCCCGCACCAGGCGCCTGGATTTGGGTCCCTCCAAGCCAAAACGCGCCAAAATTGAGTCTCCGAATCGCTAAATTCATTGCCACACAGGGCGTTGCCCAAGGCCCCCAAGGTGCGCAACTTCCAGTCAACTTGTCGGCTGAGCCTGGCCGTCAGATGCAAAACATGCCCGCGACGGTCAATGATTGGGGCACGGTGGGGTTGCTGCAAACGCCGTCGGCGAGATCACCGGAGGCCGGCCATGTCAGCATCACGGCCCACCGCGTTTGGCCCTATACCCACACCACGTTGTCCTTGAGTCCATTCGACAGTCTGGAGCTGGGTTTTCGTTACACCAACATCACGAACAGACTGTATGGCCCCTCGATTGCGGGGGATCAAGGTTACAAGGACAAATCCGCTGAAATCAAATGGCGGATGCGGGAGGAAACAGAAATGGGTCCCGCTGTGGCCTTGGGCTTGCGGGACCCTGGGGGCACCGGTCTTTTTGCGGGCGAGTATCTGGTGGCGTCTAAACGATGGAACAACCTGGACCTGAGCCTGGGGCTCGGCTGGGGATATTTGGGTGCACGGGGTAACTTGGCCAACCCTTTAAAAATTTTCGGTCAGCGATTTGCGGTCAGACAAAACCTGGAAGTGGGCTCCGGTGGGACGGCCCATTTAACCTCCCTTTTCACGGGAAGAACGGCCCTGTTCGGCGGGGTTCAATGGCAAACACCGTTCCCAGATCTGGTCGTGAAGGCCGAACTGGATGGCAACGATCACAAAAATGAGCCTTTGAGCAACAACATCGGTGGATCTCGCAGCCCAGTCAATTGGGGCATGGCTTTGCAGACGGGTCCGTTGATCGTGAGCCTGGGTTATGAAAGAGGGCAAGAATGGATGCTGGGGTTGAGTCTGAGTACCGACCTTGCCCATTTGTCTCGGGCCAAAATCAACGAAGTCCCGGCCAGACCCGTTACCAGAATACTTGCCAAGTCCTTGCCCCGACCTGAAATGACCGTCTCGCCTACCGAAGCAAGTCAACTGTTACCTGCAGCCGTGCCCGTTTCTCTGGCGCCGGAGGTTTTACAAGCCATGACAGCGCAAACCGGTTGGTCAGTTCACTCGGTTCGCCAACAAGGCCATGTTTGGACCATTGAACTGAACAATGTCAACGGATACTCATTGCCTGAAAGAATGGATCGGGGCATGGGATGGGTTCATGAAATTGCTCCGGAACACATCCAAGCAGTGAAATTTGTCCTGTTACAGCAAGGGGTCCCCGTGAGCAGTCGCTTGCTCGACCGGGTGGCTTGGGCAGAACACAGACTTTCTTGGCAGGGCCATAAAGCTGTGCATGAATCCGTGCCGGTTGCCGCACACGTGAGCTCCTCCCCCACAGAGGTCAGCTCCCAAGCCACCGGCAGTGTGGGTTTGGGGTACCAGCAACATCTTGGCGGTCCTGATGGCTATCTGTTTGCACTCAACGCAACCACACAAGGGCAATGGCCACTTTGGCCCGGCGCCTGGGCTCAAGGCAGCTTGAATGCCCGTTTGGTCGACAACTACAACCACTATCACTACACCGCGCCGAGCAGTCTGCCCAGAGTCCGAACTTGGGTTCGAGAGTACCTGACAAGTGAACGCATCACCCTGCCCTTGGCCCAAATCAATCAATTGAACCAGTGGGGTGACGGACTTTACAGTCTCGCGTATGCCGGTGCGTTGGAACCGATGTTTGCAGGGGTTGGCGCGGAAGTCCTTTGGCGCCCTCTGGGTGAACGCTGGGCCTTGGGAGCGGACCTGAACCGGCTAGCGCAACGCGATTTTGATCAACGCTTCAGTCTGCGGGACTACCGAGTCAACAGCGGTCACCTGACTGCTTATTGGGATACGCGGTGGATGGGGGTGGAGGCCAAAGTGATGCTCGGGCAGTACTTGGCGGGTGACCGGGGCGCCACATTTGAAATTTCTCGCCGTTTTGCCAATGGCGCCCGGATGGGGGCTTGGCTGACCAAAACCAATGTGTCTTCAAGCGCCTTTGGCGAGGGCAGCTTTGACAAAGGGGTCTATGTCTCCATACCCTTTGACGCCTTCTTGACCGCTTGGTCCACCCAAAGTGCCAGTTTGGTCTGGCAACCCTTGATCCGGGACGGAGGGGCCCGTCTGAACAAAGCTCAAAACCTGTGGGGCATCACCAACAGCCGAGATGAGCGCGAGTGGACGGCCCCGGCCACCTTGATTTCGCAGTGACCAGGCGGGAGGAGAACCCGCTTGGTCGCCTCAATGCTCGGAATGCGTTAAGCGCGCAAGGCGGCGCGCAGTTTCTCTCCCACATCGGGGCGAGCCGCAAACGGATCGGGCGGGTTGTGATTCTGCACGATGGCTTCCATGCGGCTTTGCACGTTGCCCAGGGCTTGCGGGTGGCTGTAGATGTAAAACTGACCACTCGCGATCGCGTCAAACACCTTGTGCGCCACTTCGGTCGCCGAGACTTTGCCGCTGCTCACTGCTTTGTCACTCATGGCTTGACCAATCAGTTGGCTCTGCGTGGGTTGGGCTTCAGGCAGTGAGGCCGGCCGGTTGCGCTGGCTTTGCGTGATGCCGGTGGGCACAAAATAAGGGCACAGAACGCTGGCACTGATTTGATCGGTCACCAGTTTCAAGTCTTGGTACAGGCTCTCGGTCAGGGCCACCACCGCGTGTTTGCTGACGTTGTAAATGCCCATGTTCGGCGCAGTCAGCAAACCGGCCATGCTGGCGGTATTCACAATATGCCCTTGATAAGTTGGATCCTTTTTCGCGGCCTCCAACATCATGGGGGTGAACAAGCGCACACCGTGCACCACACCCCAGACGTTGACGCCCATCACCCATTCCCAATCGGCCACCGTGTTTTCCCAAACCAAGCCCCCTGCCCCCACACCCGCGTTGTTGAAGACAAAATGCGGCGCACCAAAGCGGGCTTGAACGGCATCGGCCAAGGCCTGCATCTCGGCCGCTTTGGACACATCGACCTTGCGTGCCAAGACCTGCACGCCCTGGGCAATCATTTCTTGTTCGGCTTTGTCCAGCGCATCTTGTTGCACATCGACCAAGACCAAATTCATGCCCAGTTGGGCGCCAATGCGTGCGCACTCCAGCCCAAAGCCAGAGCCGGCGCCGGTCAATACCGCTGTTTTGCCTTTGAAGTTATCGATCATGGAGAAACCTTTTTCAATGTGAAGCCAATGCGTGGAAAGTGCACATGCACCGTGCCTGCGCGCTCGTCACTGCGGCGCAGGGTCAGGCGGGTGCGCGTTGCGGCCATCAACTGACCGGTGGTGGGTTCGGTGCCGAACGTGTCAGCCGCCACCACCACCTCGCTGCCCAGCGGGATGCCGTGGTCGTCTTGGAAGGGTTCATTCGCCAAAGCGGCCGGCGTGCTGGACTGGGCAATGGCCAGCGCCCGCTCGCTGCTGATCTCGGTCGACTGGCCATGGCCCAAAGCCATGATGCGCTCCAGCCAGGACTTGACCAAGGGGGTGGCATCCAGCACACCCGCCACCGACGGTGTGCGGTACTGGGTGAACCAAATCGGGTGGGCCGCTGAAAAGTCGGCGATACAGGGCTGGTCACCCAGCAAGAAAGGCTGGTCGGTCAGCATGTCCGACAGCCGCCGCAAATAGCTCTTGTAGGTGGCCGCGGCGTCACTGGAATTCATGCGCGGCGCGCCACCGCGCATGGCTTGGCGGTCTTGCACAAAGGCCTTGGCCCATTCGGGCGAGTTGTTGCCCATGATCTCGGCCGCGCCACTGGGTTGGAAGTTAAAGGCCATGACCGGGTTGAAGGTCAGACTGTCGCCCCATTGCGCGACGATGCGGGCCAAACCCTTGTGGCTTTCGGGGTACAGAGGCGGCTGCGGCTGCAGATGCTCCAGCACATCGCAAATCAGCGCCGTATCGCAGTAAACATCGGCACCGATCTGCAAGATGGGCGTGCGGCGGTAGCCGCCGGAGAGGGCCACCACATCGGGTTTGGGCATCATCATCGGGATGATCACGCTCTTCCAGCTCAGTTGTTTGAAGCCCAACACCATCCGAATTTTTTCGGCAAACGGCGAGGTGGGGTAATGGTGAAGAATGATGTCGCTCATGGGGGACTCCAATAAGGTGGGGTTAGGGGCAGCGGCGTGTCAGATCAACTTGACCAGCTGTTTGCCAAAATTTTTGCCCTTGAGCAAACCCAAAAAGGCTTCAGGCGCAGCCGCCAGGCCTTGAGCGACTGTCTCACGGGGGCTCAGCGTGCCCGAGGCCACCATGTCGCCCAGTTCTTGCAGCGCCTCGGGCCACACCTCGGGGTGTTCACCCACAATAAATCCTTCGATCTTCATGCGGTTGATCAAAATGGCCGAAGGATTGCTCATCGGCAAGGGGTTGCCGTTGTAACCGGCGATCATGCCGCACACCGCCATGCGCGAAAACGCGTTCATGCGCATCATGACGGCATCCAAGACCATGCCTCCGACGTTTTCAAAGTGGCCGTCAATGCCCTGTGGACAAGCCACTTTCAAGGCCTTGGAGAGCGAAACGGCATCGGCGTGCTGTTTGTAATCCACGCAGTCATCAAAGCCCAGTTCGTTGACCACGTAATCGCATTTTTCTTGGCCGCCCGCAATGCCCACCACGCGGCAACCCCGGGCCTTGGCCAAAGCGCCGTAGGCGCTGCCCACCGCACCACTGGCTGCGCTCACGGTCACCGTCTCGCCCGCTTTGGGGGCAATGATTTTCACCAAGCCATACCAAGCGGTCACCCCCGGCATGCCCACCGCCCCCAGGAAGTGGCTCATGGAGAAGCGGCTCGGATCCACTTTGCGGTACTCGCCCACCGACTGAGGCTCAATCACCGTGAAGTGCTGCCAACCGCCGCGCCCCACCACAATGTCTGCGACCTGGAATTTGGGATTGCGACTTTCGATCACTTCACCGACCGTGCCGCCAACCATGACTTGACCCAGCGCTTGCGGCGCGGCGTAGCTTTTGCTGTCGTTCATGCGCCCGCGCATGTACGGGTCAAGGCTCAAATAATGGTTGCGCACCAGCACCTGGCCCTCTTGCAGCGCCGGCGTGTCTGCGCTGATCAACTTGAAATTGGAGGTGCTGGGTTCGCCTTGCGGGCGATTGTCTAAAACGATGATCTGGTTGTTAGGCATGCGGTGTCTCCGTTAAGGTGAAATGTTCAGTCGGTGGAAATGGTGTGGGTGCCCGGCGGCGTGCGGCGCGGCAGGTACTTGAAGGTGCCGGTGGCGTGGGCGCACAACTGGCCCTGCGCATCAAAAATTTTCGCTTCGGTGAACGCCATGGCGCGGGTGCGCTGCAGCAAGGTGCCTTGGCTGATCAATTTGAAACCCGCCTCACCCTGGGCCGGGCGCATGAAACTGGTCTTCATCTCAATCGTCACCACGCCCATGCCGGGCTCCACACTGCGCGCGGCGGTGGCCATGGTCACGTCCAACAGCGTCATGACGACGCCGCCATGCGCCACATCGAACGAATTCAGATGCTCGGCACGGGGAGCGAAGTGAAGTTCCGAGTGGCCGCCCTCGAATTTCTCCAGAGTGAAGCCCAGGTGATCGACAAACGGTATGGGAACGCCAAAGGAAAGGCTCATGCTGAATCCGGCTCCGTTGCTCAGCCGCCGATGATGGCGCTGACGCCACCGTCGACCGCCAACCATTGCCCGGTAATGTGTTTGCCGGCATCAGAGGCGTACAGCAAGGTCAGGCCTTTCAGGTCTTCGTCGTCGCCCAGGCGGCGCATGGGTGCGCCTTGGGCCATTTTCTCGGAGCCCAGTTTTTCGATCAGGCCGTTGGCCATTTTGGTTGGGAAAAAGCCAGGGCAAATCGCGTTCACCGTGATGCCATGCTCGCCCCACTCGCCGGCCAGCGCACGCGTGAAGTTGACCACCGCGCCTTTCGAGGTGTTGTAGGCGATGGTTTCCATCTCGGCCGGATTGCCAGCCAAACCGGCGATCGAGGCGATGTTCAGAATGCGGCCTTTTTTGCGCGGGATCATGCACAAATTGGCGACGTGCTGCGACAGGATGAAATAGCCCCGCACGTTCAGGTTCATCACTTTGTCCCAAGCCGCAATGGGGTGCTCTTCGGCCGGTGCACCCCAGGAAGCGCCGGCGTTGTTGATCAAAATATCGATCGGCCCCATGCGCGCCACGGTTTCTTCAGCCAGACGGCGCAGGTCTTCTTCTTTGGCGCAGTCGGCGGCAATGCACTGCGCATCGATGCCGGCTTGGGCCAATTCGGCCACGGCCTCCGCCAGGTCCTCGGCTTTGCGCGAGCTCAGCATGATGCGGGCCCCGGCTTCGCCCAAGGCATGCGCCATTTGCAAACCCAGGCCACGTGAGCCGCCAGTGACCAAGGCCACCTGGCCGGTCAAGTCAAAAAGTTGTTGAACGGTGCGAGTCATTTGTTGCTCCTGTGCGTTGAAGTTGAAATCCAGGCAACGGCTTTTTTGGCCACTGCTTTCATGAAAGGTTGGATCGCTACATGATCGGGTTGATTGGGGACGGCCGCTAGCACCTGCGCGTCATGCCGATGGGTTGAATCATCAGAAAGCGTCCTCGGGCACGTCCGCGCAGGTGGGGTCCCGGCTGCTGACCACCTGCAACCAGGCACCAATTTTCGGCAATTCATAGCGGTAAAAATACCGGCAAGCCGCACGACGGCCCTGGGCGGCGGGGCTAGAGTCCTCTCCCAAGCTCGCGGCCACGTCCAGCCAGATCCAGGCGATCACGGTGTGACCAAAGGCCTGCAAGTAGGGTACGGCATTGGCCAGCGCTTGGGCCGGCTCGGCACCGCTCCAGGCCTGCTGCGTGGCTTGGCTCACTTGCTGCAAGGCTGACCGCAAGGCGTCGGCCTCGGGGCCCCAATGGGCCTCGGCCTTGGCGGCGGTGGCCAGCATGCGCTCGGCCAACAGTTGCAGACCGCGCCCGTTTTCCATCAACACCTTGCGGCCGAGCAAGTCCATGGCCTGGATGCCGTGGGTGCCTTCATGGATCATGTTCAAGCGGTTGTCGCGCCAGTACTGCTCCACCGGAAAGTCGCGGGTGTAGCCGTAGCCACCGTGGATCTGGATGGCCAGGCTGTTGGCCTCCAAGCACCATTCGCTGGGAAAGCTTTTCACGATGGGGGTCAAAACCTCCAGCAACAGGCGGGCCACATCCGCGTCTTCGGCGCTGCCCGTGTGCTGTTCGTCCACCAAGCGGGCGCTGTACAAGGCCAGGGCCAGCGCCCCTTCGGAATACGCTTTTTGCGCGAGCAACATGCGTTTGATGTCGGCATGCTCGATGATGCGCACCTGCGCTTGGCTCGCGTTCTTGCCCCCTGCCCCACTGGGGCGACCTTGCGGCCGGTTCTTGGCGTACTCCAGGCTGGCGTAATAGCCCGCCAGGCCCAGCATGGTGGCCGCCAAGCCGACGCCAATGCGGGCTTCGTTCATCATGTGGAACATGCATTTGAGGCCATCGCCTGGCCGGCCCACCAAATAGCCCACCGCACCGGCTTGTCCTCGGACCGGGTATTTGCCTTCGCCAAAATTCAGCAGCGTGTTGGTCGTGCCGCGCCAACCACATTTGTGGTTCAGGCCGGCCAGCGCCACGTCGTTGCGCTCGCCGGTCAGCTGCGCCTGTGTGTCCACCAGTTTCTTGGGCACGATAAAGAGAGAGATGCCTTTCACGCCGGGCACCAATTGACCCTGTGCATCCGGGATCTTGGCCAAGACCAAATGGACGATGTTCTCGGACAGCTCATGCTCACCCGAGGAAATCCACATCTTGTTGCCCTTGAGGCGGAAGCGTGGCCCCAAAGGGTCCGACTCAAAATCGGCACCATCGGGGGTGGCACGGGACATGACATCGCTGAGCGATGAGCCCGCCTGCGGCTCGGTCAGGCACATGGTGCCGGAAAAGCGCCCCGAAAATTCGTTGGCCGCGAACACCTTTTTTTGCAGCTCGGTGCCATGCACCATCAGCAAATTGGCGTTGCCACTGGTGAGCATGCCCGAGCCAATGCTGACCGAGGCCATGCTGAAAAAAGCATTCGCCGCGGCTTCTACCGTGTAGGGCAATTGCATGCCGCCCATGTCGTAGTCCTGCGCCGCGCTCAGCATGCCCGATTCGGCATAGGCGTCGTAAGCGTCTTGGGTGGCCTGCGGCAAGATGACTTTTTCACCGTCAAATTGCGGCTCTTGGACATCGACCAAACGGTTGAACGGCGCAAATTTTTCGCGCGCAATGCGTTCACAGGTGTCCAACACAGCGGCGAAGGTCTCACGGCTGTGATCGGCAAAACGCGCTCGCGACTGCAGGCTGTCCACGTGCAGCCAGTCGTGCAGCAAAAAATCAACGGTGGGGCGCAAACTCATGGAACTCTCCCAAATTCAAACCATAAAAAAGGCGGCCAGCCCTGAAAGCCAACCGCCTTGTGCGTGGGTTCAAAACCGACGCGGCACAGACTCACAGCACTTCAAAGATGCCGCAAGCGCCCATGCCACCGCCGATGCACATGGTCACGGCCACGCGCTTGGCGCCGCGGCGTTTGCCTTCGATCAAAGCATGGCCTGTCAAGCGCTGGCCGCTGACGCCGTAGGGGTGGCCCACCGCAATCGCGCCGCCGTTGACGTTCAGACGGTCGGCCGGAATGCCCAGCTTGTCGCGGCAGTACAGCACCTGCACCGCAAACGCTTCGTTCAGCTCCCACAGGTCGATGTCATTGACCGTCAGACCCAAACGGGCCAAGGCTTTGGGCACGGCATAGACAGGGCCAATGCCCATTTCGTCAGGCTCGCATCCGGCCACGGCAAAACCCAAGAAACGACCCAGGGGCTGGAGGCCTTTTTTCTCGGCCAGCGTTTCGTCCATCAACACGCAAGCGCCTGAGCCGTCGGAAAACTGGCTGGCGTTACCGGCGGAGATCAAACCGCCGGGCAAGGCCGAACGCAAACCGCTGATGGCTTCCACGGTCGTGCCTTCGCGCGTGCCTTCGTCCTTGCTCACGGTGACTTGTTTGGTCATCAAGCCCATGGTCTTGTCGGCCACACCGGCCAACACCGTGATCGGCGCAATTTCAGCGTCGAACAGGCCTGCGGCTTGGGCCGCGCAGGCTTTTTGCTGGCTGCCCGCACCGTACTCGTCCATGCGGTCGCGGCCGATGTTGTAGCGTTTGGCCACTTGCTCGGCGGTTTGCAGCATGCTCCAGTAAATCTCTGGCTTGGTCTTGGCCAAGGACAGGTCTTGCAGCATGTGCTGGTTCATTTCTTGTTGCACACAAGAGATGCTTTCCACGCCACCGGCCACATACACCTGGCCTTCACCCGCGATGATGCGTTGCGCCGCCAAGGCAATGGTTTGCAGGCCGGAGGAGCAAAAACGGTTGACCGTCAAACCCGAGACCGAAATCGGCAAACCGGCTTTCAGGGCGATTTGCCGTGCGATGTTGGCACCGGTGGCCCCTTCGGGCGTGGCGCAACCCATGATCACATCCTCCACTTCGGCCCCCTCGATGCCAGCGCGCTGAACCGCGTGCTGTACCGCATGGCCGCCCAAGGTGGCTCCGTGGGTCATGTTGAAGGCGCCCTTCCAGCTTTTGGCCAAAGGCGTGCGTGCGGTCGAAACAATGACGGCGTTGCTCATGATGGATACCTTTCAAGTTGAGGGCAGAACCCAAGGCCTGCCCGCCAAAAAATAAAAAATCAGTTGAAACTCTTGCCTTCAGCGGCCAAACGGGCCAGCAAGGGCGCGGGCTGCCAGAAGGCCGCATCGTCACGCGGATTTTTGGCAAAACGTTGCATGGCTTGCACCACATTGAACAGGCCAACTTGGTCGGCGTACAACATCGGGCCACCGCGGAAGATGGGGAAGCCGTAGCCGGTCAGATACACCATGTCGATGTCGCTGGCCTTGCCTGCAATGCCTTCTTCCAGAATATGGGCCGCCTCGTTGACCAGGGCGAAGACCAGGCGTTGCACGATTTCTTCGTCGCTGATCTTACGTGGGGTGATGCCTTGGGCTGCGCGGTATTTCTCGATCATCTCGATCACCACTGGGCTGGGGATGGCATCGCGCTTGCCGGCTTGGTAGTCGTACCAGCCTGCACCGGTTTTTTGCCCATAACGGCCCAGTTCACACAGCAAATCGGCGGTCTTGCTGTACAGCATGTTGGGGCGCTCCACCGCGCGGCGCTTGCGAATCGCCCAGCCAATGTCGTTACCGGCCAAGTCACCCATGCGGAACGGACCCATGGCAAAACCGAATTTCTCCACGGCTTTGTCGACCTGCGCCGGGGTGCAGCCTTCGTCCACCAAGAAACCGGCCTGACGGCTGTACTGCTCGATCATGCGGTTGCCAATGAAACCATCGCACACGCCTGAAACCACCGAGGTTTTCTTGATCTTTTTACCCAAAGCCATCACTGTGGCCAGCACGTCTTTGCCGGTCTGGGCACCGCGCACCACTTCGAGCAACTTCATCACGTTGGCGGGGCTGAAGAAGTGCATGCCGATCACGTCTTGAGGGCGCTGTGTGAACGAAGCGATTTGGTTCACGTCCAGGGTCGAGGTGTTGGAGGCCAGAATCGCACCGGGCTTCATCACCTGGTCGAGCTTCTTGAAGACGGTTTCTTTGACGCCCATTTCTTCGAACACGGCCTCGATCACCAGATCGGCCTGGCCGATGTCGTCATAGCTCAATGTGGGGGTCAACAAGGCCATGCGCTGCTCATATTTGTCTTGCTTGAGCTTGCCTTTTTTCACCTGGGCTTCGTAGTTCTTGCGGATGGTCGCCACGCCACGGTCCAGGGCGTCTTGCTTCATCTCCAGAATCTTCACCGGGATGCCGGCGTTCAAGAAATTCATGGAAATGCCGCCACCCATGGTGCCGGCACCGATCACAGCCACGCTGGCGATGTTGCGTTTGGGTGTGTCTTCCGGCACATCGGCGATCTTGGAAGCCGCGCGGTCGGCAATGAAAATATGGCGCAATGCCCGGCACTCGGGCGTGAACATCAAATTGGTGAAGATCTCACGCTCGGTGGCCATGCCGTCTTCAAACTTTTGCTTGGTCGCGGCCTCCACCGCATCCAGACACTTGCCAGGGGCCGGAAAGTTTTTCGACATGCCCTTGACCATGTTGCGGGCGAACTGGAAATAAGCATCGCCTTGCGGGTGTTTGCAAGGCAGGTTTTTGACCAAGGGCTTGGGCGTACCGTCGGCATGCACGGCAGCCACTTTGCGGGCCAAGGCCTGCGCTTCATCGGCCAGAGTTTCAGGCGAAGCGGCCATTTGATCGAACAGCTTTTGACCTGGCAACATGGCCAGCATCTCGCTCTTGATGGGCTCACCGCTGACGATCATGTTCAGCGCGGGTTCGACACCAATCACACGCGGCAAACGCTGCGTGCCACCGGCCCCGGGAATCAGGCCGAGCTTGACTTCGGGCAGCGCGATGCTGGCACCGGGCGCCGCAATGCGGTAGTGGCAGCCCAGCGCCAACTCCAAGCCACCGCCCATGGCGACCGAGTGGATTGCCGCGACCACGGGTTTGTCGGAGTTTTCACACACCCGAATCACGCTCAACAAATTGGGTTCCTGGGTCGCTTTGGGCGAGCCAAATTCACGAATGTCAGCGCCACCCGAAAAGGCCTTGCCGGCGCCGGTGATGACAATCGCTTTGACGGCGCTGTCGGCGTTGGCTTTCGCGATGCCGTCGGTCAAACCGATGCGGGTGGATAAGCCCAAACCGTTGACCGGTGGGTTGGCCATGGTGATCACTGCCACGTCGCCATGGACTTTGTATTCAGCCGTCATGCTTTTATTCCTCAAAAATGAAAGGCATCATAAAAAAGAACGGGCGTTCTTTTTTGTAGATTTTAGGGTAAGTTGTTGAAATCTCAGGGTCTGACTGTCGCGATTGGGACGAACTCAGACCTCGAGCCACTCCTTGCGTGTGTAGTTGTCCGCACGCAGGCTGTCCGGCGTGCCTTCGAACACAATGCTGCCGTGGCCCATGACCAAGGCGCGGTCTGAAATGTGCATGGCAATGGTCAGCTTTTGCTCGATCAAAAGGACCGAGACGCCTTTTTGTTTCAGGGTTTGCAGGTACTGCCCCACCAATTCAACAATTTTCGGCGCCAAGCCCTCGGTCGGCTCGTCGATGATGATCAGGTCCGGGTCGCCCATCAGGGTGCGGCACAGGGTCAGCATTTGTTGCTCGCCGCCGGACAAGACGCCGGCCTCGGTGTGTTGCCGCTCTTTCAGGCGCGGGAACATCTGGTACATGTCTTCAAACGTCCAGCGACTGCCCTGCCCCTTGCCCTTTTGGCCCAGCAACAGGTTTTGGTGCACCGTCAACTTGGGGAAAATCTCGCGGTTTTCAGGCACATAACCGATGCCCAGGTGCGCAATCTCAAAGGCTTTGCGGCCCAAAATAGACTGGCCCTTCCACTGGATCTCGCCTTCGGCGTCTACCAGTCCCATGATGGCTTTGGCGGTGGTGGATCGGCCTGAACCGTTGCGGCCCAGCAGCGCCACGATCTCACCGGCCCCCACATGAAAGCCCACGCCGTGCAAGACATGGCTTTTGCCGTAGTAAGCGTGCAGATTGTCAATTTTCAGCATCTCAGTGCCCTCCCGCCTGACTGTCTGCCACGGCAGAGCCCAAATACGCCTCTTGCACTTTGGCATTGGCACGCACGGCCTCGGGCACGTCATAGGCAATCACCTCGCCATAGACCACCACCGCAATCTTGTCGGCCAGACCGAAAACCACGCCCATGTCGTGCTCCACGGTGAGCAGGGTTTTGCCTTCGGTCACCGACTTGATCAGGCTGATGAAGCGCGTGGTTTCGCTCTTGCTCATGCCCGCAGTGGGTTCGTCCAGCAAAATCACATCCGAGCCACCGGCGATGGTGATGCCGATTTCCAGCGCCCGCTGTTCGGCGTAAGTGAGGTTCATGGCCATCACATCGCGCTTTTTGTCGAGCTTGATCATCTGCAGAAATTTCTCTGCCTGCTCATTCGCATCACGCAGACCGGACAAAAACTTCAAGAAGGTGTACTTGTAGCCCAGGCTCCAGAGCACGGCGCAACGCAGGTTCTCAAACACGCTCAGTTTGGGAAAGATGTTGGTGATTTGAAAACTGCGCGACAAACCCATGCGGTTGATCTCGTAGGGTTTTTTATGGGCAATCGACTGGCCATTCAGCAAAATCTCGCCACTGGTGGGGCCAAAGCGGCCGCTGATCAGGTTGAACAGCGTGGATTTGCCCGCGCCATTGGGGCCGATGATGGCGACGCGTTCACCCGGTTGCACCGCCAGATTGGCGCCGCGGATGATTTCGGTTTTGCCAAAGCTTTTGCGCAAATCTTTGAGTTCGAGTGCGTAGGACATCACGCAGTCTCCCGGCGTTTGATTTCTTTTTCGATATCGGTCTGAATCAGACCCCATTCGTGCATGTAATGCCTGCGGGTCACTTCAAACAGACCCAAGCCGGTGAGCATCACCAAAGCCGAGCCGACCCAGCTGTCCACGCCTTTGGCGTTGAGCGTGACGCCCATGAATTTCAACGTGTCGCCCAACGCGGCGTTGAGTTGCAGGTGGTAGACCATCTCGATCATCGCCCCGGCACCGATGAGCATCACCAAGCCGGTCAGCAGCAAGCCCAGGTAACTCACCGCAATCTGGCGCAGCTTGCCAAAGGCAGCGACACGCAGGTTCATCATCAACAAACTGGCAAAGCCGCCGGGGGCATACATGACCATGAACAAGAACACCAAACCCAGATACAGCAACCATGCCTTGGTGAATTCGGACAGCAGCACAAACGCCACCACCATCAAAATCGCGCCCAAGATCGGGCCAAAGAAGAAAGTGGCACCGCCCAAAAAGGTGAACAGTAAATAGGCGCCAGAACGCCCCGCACCCACCACCTCGGCGGTCACAATTTCAAAATTCAAAGCCCCCAAGCCGCCTGAAATGCCGGCAAAAAAACCTGCAATGATGAAGGACAGATACCGCACCCGTTGGGTGTTGTAGCCAATGAACTCGACCCGCTCGGGGTTGTCTCGCACCGCATTCAGGATGCGACCCAAAGGGGTTTGGGTAAAGGCATACATCAGTGCCACACAAACAAAGGTGTACATCGCAATCAGGTAGTAAATCTGAATTTGCGGTCCGTAGGTGATGCCAAAGAAAGCCTCACCCGCCACCCGGTTGCCTGACACCCCGGCTTCCCCGCCGAAGAATTCAGAAAACATCAATGACATGGCAAACACCAACTCGGCCACACCCATGGTGATCATGGCAAACGGAGTGCCGGATTTACGGGTGGTCACATAGCCGAGCAAGATGGCAAAACCCATCCCGGCCACGCCGCCCACCATCGGCACCAAACTCACGGGAAGGTTCAACGACCCCGCAGTGACCATGTTCAAGGCATGGATCGCCATGTAGGAGCCCAGGCCGGTGTACACCGCATGGCCGAAACTGAGCATGCCGCCCTGCCCCAACAAAATGTTGTAGGACAGGCAAGCGATGATGGCGATGCCCATTTGGGCCAGCATGGTGGCCGACAACTGGCTGGTAAAGATTTTGGGAACCACCACCAACACCAGAGCGAACAAGCTCCAGATGACCCAGCGACCCAAGTTGAACGGTTTGAATTTGTAATAAGCGCTCATCGGTCAGCCCTCCCGTGTACCCAACAGCCCCTTGGGACGGAAGATCAAAATCAACACCAAAAACAAATACGGCAAGATGGGTGCCACCTGCGACAGCGTGAGTTTCACGATGGAGTTGTCACGCAGCGCATCGCTGAGTGGAATACCCAACTGAGCCGCCAGATTGATGAAGGAGTAATCGAAGGCGACAGCAAAGGTCTGGATCACACCGATCAGCACCGAAGCCAAAAACGCGCCGGACAAAGAGCCCATGCCGCCCACGACCACCACCACAAAGATCACCGAACCTACGGTGGCGGCCATGGCCGGCTCCGTGACAAAGGTGCTGCCGCCAATCACGCCGGCCAAGCCAGCCAATCCGGTGCCCGCCCCAAACACCAGCATGAAGACGCGAGGCACGTTGTGCCCCAATGCTTCGGCCATTTCCGGATGCGTCAAGGCGGCTTGAATGACCAAGCCAATGCGGGTGCGTGTCAGCAACAGCCACAGGCTGATGAGCATCAACAGGGCCACCAACATCATGAAACCGCGGGTGGCGGGAAACGGTGAACAGATCACACGCACGGCCGCATCGGCGCTGTTGCACAGTTCTGCCGGGGCGGCGCCCCACAAGAAACTGAGGCCTTGCACCGAGTGGTTGACCAAGGTGAAAGCGGAACCGCGCAGCACTTCGGGCGGAGCGAACTCCACGGCGGTACGGCCCCACACCAATTGCACCAACTCCAACACGATGTAGGACAGGCCGAAGGTCACCAGCAATTCAGGCACATGGCCAAACTTGTGCACCTTGCGCAGGGTCAGGCGTTCAAACATGGCGCCGCAAGCGCCCACCAGAATGGGCGCCACCAACAGCGCCGGCCAAAAGCCGATGTAGGACGCGATGGTGTAGCCAAAATAAGCCCCGACCATGTAAAACGAAGCATGTGCAAAATTAAGCACACCCATCATGCTGAAAATCAGCGTCAAACCGGAGCTGAGCATGAAGAGCAACAGCCCGTAACTGAGGCCATTGAGCATGGAGATGATGAAAAACTCCATAAAGAACTTTCCAGGCGCGAAATCGGCCTAACTGCGTTACCGAAAGCCAAGCCCCCAATCCAGTGGGACTTGCCAACTCAAAGGAAAGGGCCCGAAACACCCAAGTGAATCGGGCCCCCGAATGAACGAAGAATCAGCCTGGGCGCTTCATCTGGCAGCTGGTGGGCGTGCTGGAGATGTAGGACGGGAACTCTTTCACCGGGGCCAATGTCATGCCAGTGTTTTCTGGGCTGTAAGGGTATTTCTTGTCGGCCTTTTGCCACACCGTCATGTACAGCGGCTGCTGCAGTTGGTGGTCGGCTTTGCGAACTTCCACTTCACCGTTGAAGTTTTTGTACTTCAAACCTTCCAACGCGGCCGCCACTTTGATGGGGTCGGTCGATTTGGCTTTGGCCATGGCTTGTGACAAGCCACCAAAGATCGAGATCACCGAACCGGTATAGAAGTCGTCCTTGAATTTGGTTTTGAATTCATTCATCCACTTGGTCATTTCGCCGCCCATGTTGTAGTGGGCGTAGGCGATTTGGTAGACGCGGCCGGCGCCGCTGGTGCCCAAAGCCGTAGGTGTGCCGGTCACGCCGGTGTAGTAGGTGTAGAACTTGCCGTTGTAACCGCCTTCAGTGGCAGGTTTGACCAGCAAAGCCAAGTCAGAGCCCCAGTTGCCGGTGA
>CANFYZ010000009.1 GCA_947451385.1 Comamonadaceae bacterium
CGAGCAATAAAAAATCTGTTTTCCAGCGCGGGCCGCTGGGGGCGGGGGCTGGGGCAACGGTCATGCAAACAAAGGCATAGAAGCCGTTGCCAAGCCGGTTGACGGGGGCAGGGCGCTGGCGGGCAGGGCAAGAGTGGGCAGGGCGTGCTCCATCTTCAGCAAGGCCTCTTTGCGCCACAACCCACCGGCATAGCCCGTGAGTTGGCCCGTGGCACCGACGATGCGGTGGCAGGGCACGATCAGGCTGATCGGGTTGCGGCCCACAGCAGCCCCCACAGCACGCACGGCGGAGGGGCGCTGCACCTGCTGCGCCAATTGACCATAGCTGTGCGTTTGCCCCGCTGGGATGCGCAGCAAGGCCTGCCACACCGCTTGCTGAAAAGCGGTGCCGCCCTGCAGGTCCAGCGGCACGGGCAAAGGCGTAGCGAGTGCGCGAGCGTCACCGTCAAAATAGGCTTGCAGCACATTCACAGCCGCTTGCATGAAGGGGTTGTCGGTCGCTTCAGGCCAGGCCTGTACATCGGGCAAATGGCGTTGGTCTTCAAAAAAGATGCCTGACAGCCCCAAGGGACTCGCCGACAAAATGATGCGCCCCAAGGGACTGAGCCAATCGCTGCGGGTGGTTGATGGATGAAATTGCATGGTGGGCCTTTCAGGTCACGGCGAGCGGCGCGGGGCGCTGACTGCGGTACAGCAGCAACCCGCTCACGCAGGCTACCACCATCAGGCCGATAAAGCCGGCCCGGTAGGTGCCAAAGTAGGTGGACAGTGCGCCAAACACAGGCGGGCCAATGACCACGCCAGAAAACGTAAAGGCCAAGGTGCCGCCGGTGGCCACGCTGGCCATGCCTTCGGGGGCGCGACGCGCCACTTCGGCCAGGTAGACGCCGTTCCAACCGATGGCCGAAGCACCAAAGGTCACCAAGATCAACAACACCAGGGCTTGCGGCGTGTCCACCGTCAGCGTCGCCGAGGCCAATGCCCCCAAGGCCATCAAACTGGCCAGCAACAACAACATGCGCCTTGCGCCCAGCCAGCGGTCGGCCACAAAGCCCCAGGCCACGCGCCCGGCCATGCCGCCCAACTGGGTTGCCGACAACGCCAATCCGGCGGCGATCAAGGCGTAGTTCAGATCGTCGTGCAAAAACGTCACCAGGTAAGTGGTGAGCGAGAGCTGCACCATGGAGAACATGAACGAACAAGCGGCCATGGTGGCCAAGGCCCGGTGCGCCAGCACCAGACGGATCGGCGCGATCCAGCTGCCCCAGCGGATGGGCAGGCTGGGCTGGCGGTCCTGGTCCAGCTCGCCGCGCAGGGGTTGAGACAGCGCGGCGCAGAGCACACACACCGCGGCCACCACGGCCAAGCTGCTGTGCCAACTCAAAGCCAGCAACATCGAGGGCACGATGGCGCCCGCCAACAAACTGCCCAAAGGCACACCGGTTTGTTTGAGCGAAAAGACCAGCGACATTTGGTGCTTGGGTGTGGTGCGCGCCAACAGGTGAGAGCTGGCGGGCGTGATCGGGCCGTAGCCGCAACCGATCAGTACCGCGCCCAGCCCCATGGCCGGAAACCAGGGCACGGCGCACAGCAACAAGCCCGCCGCGCACAGCAGCAAGCCCCATTGGCTGACACGGATCGCACCCAGACGGTTCACGGCCGCACCGCCCATCAGGCTGGCGAACATCGCGCCGCCATAGGTCATGGACACATACAGGCCGACCAAGGCGGGCGAGACCTGCATGTCTTGCGCCACCACGGGGGCCATGACCGGCAGCGTCAACAAAGCCATGGAGACCATGGCCTGAATCACCAGAGTCAGGGTCAGCGTGATCCAGTTGCTCAATTCGCCTTCACTCCGGCCTTGGTGAGCAGGCTGTTCAGGCTTTCCATCTCGTATTTCAAGTGCGCGCGCAAGGCCTCAGGCCGGGCCATGTCCGGGCTGACGGCCGTCACGCCCATCGCGTCCAGTCGTTGTTTCACTTCGGGATCGGCCACTGACTTTTGCAATGCCGAGGTCAATGTGTCCAACACCGGTTTGGGCAGGCCTTTGGGGGCGTACAAGCCAAACGAAATGGTGATGTCAAAGCCCTGCACACCCGCTTCGGCGATGGCTGGCAGATCGGGCAAACCGCTGAGACGGGTTTTGCCCACAGCGGCGTAGGCCTTGATCTTCTCGGCTTTGACCGAGGGCACGGTGCCTGAGGTTTGGTCGCACATCAGGTCCACCTGGCCGCCGAGCAAATCGGTCAAGGCGGGGCCGGTGCCTTTGTAGGGAATTTCGTTGAACTTCACATTCAGGGCGTTCATCATCATCAAGCCGCACAGGTGTGAAGCCGAGCCCACGCCGGCATGGGCCAGGCTGATTTTGGGGGCATTGGTTTTCACATAGCTCAGCCACTCTTTCAGGTCTTTGGCCGGAAAGTCGTTGCGTGCCACGATCAGCATCGGCCCGATGGTGGCGCGACCGATCGGCTCGAAATCGTCCACCGGGTGGTAGGGCAGATTTTTGTACATGGCCGTGTTGGTGGCGTGGCTGACGTGAATCATCAGCAGGGTGTAACCATCGGGCTTGGCGCGGGCCACTTTGGCCGTGCCGATCGAGCCGGACGCACCCGCCGGGTTGTCCACCACAATTTGCTGGCCCAATTGTTTTTGCATGGCCCCGGCAAACAAGCGGGTGATGGCATCGCCCGGACCGCCGGGGGCATAGGGCATGACCATGGTGATCGGGCGCGAAGGAAAGTCTTGCGCAGTGGCCCATGGCCCCACCAGAGCCACACACAGGGCCAGTCCGGCACGCAGAAGGTTCTTTTTCATGAATATCTCCAATTGAGTTGCCATATCAAGCCAGCAGGCGCTGGCGAATTTCTGTCGGTTCCATCACCTCTAAGGGTTCGGGTTCGCCACCCGGAATACCCACCTGGGTGGCGTTCAGCAGCATCGACACCATGACGTAGGTTCCCGACAACACAGTCAGGTCAATCACCCCTTGTTCACCCAACAGCCCCAGGGCTTCTTGCCACAGGGCATCGGGCACACGGTGGTTCAGTGACAGCTGGACACAGTAGTCGTAGACCAGTTGTTCATCGGCCTGCATCGTCGTCGGCCGTTGCGCTTTTTGTAAATCGTGCATGACGGCATCGGACAAGCCGGCTTTGCGCGCAATGCGCTCATGCGCCCACCATTCGTATTGGGCGTTCGAAATCCGCGCCTGAATCAAGATGGCCAGCTCGTTCAGGCGCAGCGGCACCGAGGTTTTGAAACGCAGGTAGTCCAAAAAATCGAAGCAGCGACGCGCCATCTCGGGGCTGCGCAGCAGCGCGTTATAGGGTCCACCCAAAGCAGCGCTGGAGACCTTCAAAATATCGTCGGCCAGCGGTCGGATGTGGTCTGGCAAATCGGCATAGGCGATCTGGGGCAGTCTTTCGGTCATGGGCAGTCCTGGCGGGGGGAACTCTTACAATAGAGTCCAGATTGTCAACCTCCAAGCCTCAAGGGCTTGGCGTGTTGGCGACTGTGTTTTTGATTGAGATCTTATGCAAGTTACCCCCAGTATTTTCAAAGCCTATGATATTCGCGGCATCGTGCCGTCCACCATCCATGAAGCCATGGCCGAAGGCTTGGGTAAAGCTTTTGGCACCCAAGCCCTGGCGGAGGGCCAAACCACGGTGGCTGTGGGGCGCGATGGGCGTTTGAGCGGCCCAACGCTGTCGGCGGCCTTGATGCGCGGTTTGGCGGCCACCGGTGTGCAAGTCATTGACGTGGGCATTTGCACCACCCCCATGCTCTACTTTGCCGCCAACACCTTGTGCGCCAGTGGAATTCAAGTCACGGGCAGCCACAATCCCAAAGATTACAACGGCTTCAAAATGGTCTTGGGAGGCCGGGCGATTTACGGTGATGAAATCCTGGCCCTGCGCCAGATGATGCAAGACGAAACCTGGGTCTTGCAGCCAGGCGGCAACGTGCGCGCAGTGGACGTGACCGCGGCTTACCGTGAGCGCATTGTGAGTGACATCCGTTTGCAACGGCCCATGAAAATCGTGGTGGATTCGGGCAACGGCGTGGCTGGGGCGACAGCGCCCGGCATTTTCCGTGCGCTGGGTTGTGAGGTGATTGAGCTTTTCAGCGAAGTGGACGGGAACTTTCCAAATCACCACCCGGACCCCAGCAAACCCGAAAATTTAAAAGATCTGATTGAGGCCCTGAAAACATCGGACGCCGAGTTGGGTCTGGCTTTTGATGGTGACGGTGACCGACTGGGCATCGTGACCCGCGATGGCCACAACATTTACCCCGACCGCCAGATGCAGTTGTTTGCACAAGACGTGCTCAGCCGCGTCCCCGGCGGCACCATTTTGTTTGACGTGAAATGCTCGCAGCGCCTGGCGCCGGCCATCGAACAGGCGGGCGGCCAAGCGCTGATGTTCAAAACCGGTCACTCCTTGATCAAGGCCAAAATGAAAGCCATTGAAGCGGCGGGGGGCCAAGCGCCGTTGGGCGGCGAGATGAGCGGCCACATCTTCTTCAAAGAGCGTTGGTACGGTTTTGACGACGGCACCTACGCCGGTTGCCGCATGCTGGAGATTTTGAGCCGCAGCCCAGACGGTAACGCCGTGTTGCATGCGCTGCCCACCAGCTTCAGCACGCCGGAGTTGAATGTGGCCTGTGCCGAAGGTGAGCCGCATCGCGTGACCCAACAGCTGTTGGACAAAGCCGCGGTCAGTTTCAGTGCCCCCGCCAAAGTCTCTAGCATGGACGGTTTGCGTGTCGACTGGCCGGACGGTTTTGGCTTGATTCGCGCTTCCAACACCACCCCTGTGTTGGTGCTGCGGTTCGAGGGCCACACGCAAGCGTCCTTGCACCGCATTGAAGCTGAGATGTTGGCGCTGCTGCGCAGCGTCAAGCCCGATGCCCAGTTTGCCGCATCCGCGCATTGAATTTCGCTCAACACCTTTACAACCTCGCGCTGTGGAGCGCGCAACCGCTGCTGCGTCGCAAGTTGGCTCGACGCGCCCAAGCCGAGCCTGTGTATGCGCAGGCTGTGCCCGAGCGGTTTGGGCACTACACCCAAGCTGCTGAAGGGCATTTGGATTTGGTCTGGGTGCATGCCGTGTCATTGGGTGAAACACGCGCCGCCGCGGTGTTGATTCAATCCTTGCGCCAAACCCTGCCCGGTATGCGTTTGCTGCTGACGCATGGCACGGCCACCGGGCGCACTGAGGGTACCCGCCTGTTGCAATCAGGCGATGTGCAAGTGTGGCAACCCTGGGACACACCGGCAACGGTGCAGCGCTTCTTGCGCCATTTCAAGCCCCGCATCGGGGTGTTGATTGAGACCGAAGTCTGGCCCAACTTGGTGTTGCAATGTCAACAGCTGGGCGTGCCTTTGGCTTTGGCGAATGCCCGCATGAGCGAAAAGTCCACCCGCAAGGCACTGCGCTGGCCCCAGCTGACGCGGCCGGTCTACCAAGCCTTGCAGGCTGTTTGGGCGCAAACCGAAGCCGACGCAGCGCGCTTGCAACAGTTGGGTGCCAGCGCGCCCCAGGTGCTGGGCAACATCAAGTTCGATGCGCAACCCGATGCGGCCCAGTGCGCACAAGGTCAAGCCTGGCGGGCCGCCGCACAGCGTCCCATCGCCATGCTGGCCAGCTCGCGTGAAGGTGAGGAGGAGGCTTGGTTACAGGCTTTGCAGTCACCCATTGACAGCCCGGCCCATAAGCAGCCCGAAAGCGCAGCGCCTTGCGGCTCTGCCTCCGGGGTGCAATGGCTGATCGTGCCGCGCCACCCCCAGCGCGTCGATGCGGTGGAGGCCTTGCTCCGGTCACACGGCTGGCGTGTGTCCCGCCGCAGCCAATGGGGGCCACAAGGCCCTCAGGTGGCGGAACCACAGAACCAGCCCAGCATCTGGCTCGGCGACTCTTTGGGCGAAATGACCCTGTATTACAGCCTGGCGGATGTGGCCCTGTTAGGCGGCAGCTTTGCGCCTTGGGGTGGGCAAAACCTGATCGAGGCTGCGGCCTGCGGGTGCCCGGTGATCATGGGGCCGCATACCTTCAACTTTGCGCAAGCCGCCGACATGGCGGTGCAGGCCGGCGCTGCCTTGCGCGTCGGTGCCATGACCGAAGCTGTGACCCGCAGCTTGGAGCTGCTCGGTGATGAGGCACAACTGAAGCGCCGCTCAGAAGAAGCGCAAAAATTTGCTTTGGGGCACCAAGGTGCAGCCCAGCGCACCGCGCAGGCGGTAGCCAAGCTCCTTATTGAGGGGCGCTGAATCAGCGTTGATTAGTTGTTGGCCAGCAAGGCGTTCACTGCTTGCAGGTCTTCCGCCTTCAAGCTGCCGTTGGCCTGGCGCAACTTGAGCTGACCGACCAACACGTCATAGCGCGCTTTGGCCAGATCACGTTTGGTTTGGTACAACTGGCTTTGGCTGTTCAGCACATCGATGTTGATGCGCACACCCACTTTGTAGCCCAATTGGTTGGCGTCCAAAGCACTTTGGCTGGAGGCTTCAGCAGCAGCCAGGGCGTTGACCTGGCCCAGACCGGATTGCAAACCCAAAAAGGCCGTGCGTGTGGCTTGCGCCACTTGACGTTGAACGCCCTCCAAGTCCATGCGGGCTTTTTCTTCCAAGGCCACGGTTTCCTTGATTCGATTTTGCGTCGCAAAACCCGCAAACAAAGGCAGGTTGAAGTTCAGGCTGAGGCTGGTCGCGTTGGTGTCGACTTGGGTCGCTGCGTAAGCGTCTTTGTAACGGGTGGGGGTAAAGCCTGCGTTCAAGTCGAGCGTGGGTTTGTGGCCAGCGTTTGCTTTCTCGATTTCCAGGGTCGCGATGTCCAAGGCAACACGGGCCTGCGCCACGCTGGGGTGGTCGAGTGACTGCATGACCCAGGTGTTGATGTCCGCCGGTTGGGGCAATTGCAATTGCACAGGCAGAGTCAAGCTTTTGGGCTCGGTGTTGGTGGTGCCGACCAGCAAGTCCAGGGCCAACTTTTTCACACTCAAATCATTTTGGGCTGCAATCTCTTGGGCCAACACCAGGTCATAACGGGCTTGCGCTTCACGCGTGTCGGTGATGGTCGTAGTGCCGACTTCAAAGTTGCGTTTGGCCGCGGCCAATTGCTCAGCTACGGCCGTTTTTTGGGCCCGCACAAAAGTCAAGCTGTCGCGAGAACCTAAAACATCAAAGTAGGCTTGGCTGACGCGCACGATCAAATCTTGTTCAGCCGATTTCACTTGCGCCGTTGCCAAGTCCAATTGCTTTTGCGCTTGGCGGTAAGTCGCCAAGTTGGCGGGTCGGTACAGGGGTTGAGAGGCGCTCAAGGTTCCGCTGGTGTTGGCGTAAGCCTTGTTTTGACCCGCCAAGCTGCCTGTCAGTAAATCAACCGAGGTTTTGTTGGCGGTTGCGGACAAACCGGCGGTTGGCAACAAGCTGGCCAAACCTTGATCTGCCTTGGCCAAAGTGGCTGTGAATTGCGACTGCGCTGACTTGTAGGCTGCGTCATAGCCCTTGGCCGCTTCAAATAAGGTCACCAAATTTTGGGCCTGCACAGCGCCAGTGAAGGCGGTGGACAGCAAACCCGCCAAGGCCAGGGTGAGGGGTGAGAAACGCAGATTCATGAGGGTCTTTCGAAGAAGAAAGTCGTTAAAAGGGTGAGAAGCTCAATAAACCGGAATGCTGGGATCCACCTGCGTGGCCCACGCATGGATACCGCCTGCCACGTTGATGACTTCAAAGCCGTGTTGCTGCAAATAGGCCGCCACTTGCATGCTGCGCCCACCGTGATGGCACAGGCAGGCGATGGGGCGGGCTTTGTCTAATTCATCCAAGCGCGCCGGAATGGTTTGCATGGGCATGTGCACAAAGTCGAGGCCCGCAGGGGCCACGCTGGCGGTTTGGCATTCCCAGCCTTCGCGTACGTCCAACAGCACGGGTTGACGGTCGGCGACGCTGGCGGCCCACTGGGGCAGTTGCGCGGGTGTGATTTGTTGCATGGCTTAAAAGCTGAAGTGCGAGTGCTCTGCAAAGCTCACCAGGCGCGGGGCCACCGTGTCCCAGGGCTCGGTGGTGGTCCAGGCGGCTTCGCTGTTGCGGGTGATGATGCAGGCGCGCATCATGGGCTCTTCGCCCACAATGGCGGCCAGTCGGCCACCCACTTTGAGTTGCGCCAGCAGGGTTTGCGGTACTTCGGCCACCGAGCCGCTCAGCAAGATCACGTCGAACGGTCCATCAGCCGGTGCGCCGTTGACGCCGTCGGCGTGCCGCACTTCAACGTTGCTCACGCCTTCTTGGGCCAAGTTCTTGCGCGCCAGATCGGCCAACGCGGGTTCGATTTCCAGGCTCAGTACCTGGGCTGCGCGGTGCGCCAACAAGGCCGCCATGTAGCCGCTGCCCGTCCCGATTTCAAGCACTTTTTCATTTTTTTGCACCGCCAGGTCTTGCAGCAGACGGGCTTCCAATCGGGGAGCCAGCATGACTTGGCCGCGGGCACCTCCTTCGCGCAGAGGCAATTCCATGTCGACAAAGGCCATGGCGCTCAGCCCAGCAGGCACAAAATGCTCGCGCTTGACCACAGACAACAGGGCCAGCACCTCACCGTCCAGGACTTCCCAGGGACGGATTTGCTGTTCAATCATGTTGAAACGGGCTTGTTCGAGATTCATCGTGACTCCGAAAGGTAAATTGGCAAAACTGATCTCATTTTAAAGGGCTGGACCTGCCCCTGCCTGACGCTCGGGCGCGAATCCGGCTTTTCGACGCAACCATTGGGCCAAATCGTCCATGTAGCAGTACATGACGGGCACCACCACCAACGTCAAGAGCGACGAGGTGATGACCCCGCCAATCACGGCTTGGCCCATGGGCGCACGCTGCTCAGAGCCTTCGCTCAGGGCAAAAGCCAGCGGGATCATGCCGAAAATCATCGCCAGGGTGGTCATCAGGATCGGACGCAAACGGACTTTGGCGGCCATCAGCAGGGCCTCTTGACGCACCATGCCTTCTTCGGTGGCGCGGATCGCAAAGTCCACCAGCAGGATGGCATTTTTGGTGACCAAGCCCATCAGCATGACGATGCCGATCACAGAAAACATCGACAAAGCCGAACGAAACGCCAACAGCGCCAAAACCACACCAATCAGCGTGAGCGGCAAGGAGGTCATCAAAGCCACGGGTTGGAAAAAGCTTTTGAATTGGCTGGCCAAGATCATGTAAATGAAAATAATGGCCATCACCAAGGCCGTAATCGCATAGCCAAAGGATTCGTTCATGCTCTTGGTGTTGCCGCCAAATTGATAGCGATAGCCTGCTGGAAAGGGCATGGCTTCCATCACCTGTTTGATCTCGGCCGACACTTCCCCGGCGGTGCGGCCATAGGCGTTGGCGTTGATCGCGACTTCGCGCATCAAGTCGCGTCGATTGATTTGGTTGGAGCCGCTGGTCTCGGTAATGCGCGCCACCTGTCCCAGGCGAACCTGGCGCAGCGTGCCATCGGCCGGGTTGGTGACGGTAAACGGCAGGCGCTCCAGGTCTTGCGGGGTGTTGCGTGCCGCCGGGTCCAAACGCACGTTCACATCGTAGGTTTGGTCGTCGGGCGCGCGCCAGTTGCCCACCGTTTGCCCGGCCACCAGGGTGCGTAAGGGGCCAGACAGTTGGGCCACGCCCAGGCCCAGATCCGAAGCCGAGTCCCTCAAGACCTCGATGCCGATGGTGGGTTTGTCGGCTTTGACGCTGGAGTCCAAGTCCACCAGACCCGGAATCACGCGCAGTTTCTCCAGCGCCAGCCGGGTCAGCCGTTCCAGTTCGCGTTGGTCCGGGCCCTGCACCGAGAGCTCAATTTGCTTGTTCCCACCCACCGAGTCGGTGGTGCCCACCTGCGTCACGGTGATGCCCGAGACCTGCCTCAACCGCTCACGTATCGCTGCAGAGATTTGGTCCACACTGCGCTGTCGGTCTTTGCGGTCGACAAAGCGGATGCCCAAGTTCACATTGTTTTTGCCCAAGGCATTGCCGGTGTTGATGGTGGCCATGGTGTAACGCACTTCAGGCACTTCATGCAAGATCGCGTCCACTTGGCGGGCTTTGGCGGTCGTGGCTTCCAGCGAGGTGCCCACCGGGGTTTGAAAGGCCACACTGGCTTCAGAAAAATCTGCTTTCGGCACGAACTCGGTCCCCAAGAGCGGCACCATGAACACGCTGACCAAGAAAATAGCCAAAGCCGAGAGCAGGGTGGCACGTTGGTGCTGCAAGGCCCAGCGCAAAATGGCCTGGTAGCCCTCTGACAGCCATTCGGTCGCCAGCTCAAAGCTGTGCGTCACGCGGCCGATGCTTTTGTCATACAGACTTTGAGCGACGAATTTGCCCTGCGTGTGGAGACTCGGGTCGTGCCAGATGCTGGACAACATGGGGTCGAGGGTGAAACTGACAAACATCGAGATGCTCACCGCTGCCACGATGGTGATACCGAATTCGTGGAAAAACTGGCCGATGATGCCCTGCATAAAACCAATCGGCAGAAACACCGCAACGATAGACAAGGTGGTGGCCAGCACCGCCAAACCAATTTCTTGGGTGCCGTCCATCGCCGATTGAAACGCGCTCTTGCCCATGTGCTGGTGGCGCACGATGTTCTCGCGCACCACGATGGCGTCGTCAATCAACAGGCCCACACACAGCGACAACGCCATCAAGGTGATCATGTTGATGGTGAACCCAAACAGGTCCATGAACAAAAACGTACCCACAATGGAGATCGGCAAAGTCAGGCCGGTAATGACCGTGGAGCGCCAGGAGTTGAGGAACAAAAAGACGATCAACACCGTGAGCAAAGCGCCTTCTATCAGGGTGCGGCGAACATTTTCAACGCCGACCCGGATGGCGCGGGAGTTGTCGGTCACCGGTGCGAGTTGGATGCCGGGGGGGAGTTGCTTTTCAATTTCTTTGTAGGCTTTGACCAAGCCATCGACCACTTCAATGGTGTTTTCGTCTTGCGACTTTTGCACAGTCAACAGCAAGGTGCGCTGACCGTTGAACAGGGCCAGGCTTTCCAACTCTTGTGCGCCGTCACTGACCTTGGCCACCTGGGCTAAACGCACCGGGGCGCCCGATTTTTTGGCGACAATGATGCTGCCGAAATCCTCGGGCCGCACCATGCGCGACTGCACCTGAACCACACGCTCTTGCGCTGCTGACTTGAGCGTGCCCACCGGCAGATCTTGATTTTCGTTGCGGACGGCATTGACCACCTGGTCCGCCGAGACGCCCAGGGCTTCCATGGCGTCGGGTTGCAGATACAAATTGAGCTCGCGCCGGCTCCCCCCCACCACGGTGACGGAGCCGACGCCGCGCACGTTTTCTAATTTTTTCTTCAAAACCTGCTCAGCCCAGTTGGTCAATTCGACCGGCGTGGGCGCTTTGCCTTGGGGCACCTCTTGCGGCAGCACGGCCAATGACCAAACGGCGCGACTGGCGGGGTCAAAGCGCAGCACACGGGGCTCTTTGACTTCGGTGCGCAACAACGGTTTGACCGCGGCGACTTTTTCGCGCACATCTTCTGCGGCTTTGCGGCTGTTGGTGTTCAGGTCAAATTCGAGCACTACCACCGATTGACCTTCGTAAGTCCGGGAGGTCAGGGCGCTGATGCCGGCAATGGCGTTCACGCCTTCTTCGATTTTTTTGGTGACTTCACTTTCGACAATTTCTGGGCTGGCGCCGGGGTATTCGGTCAAGACCACGACCACAGGGAAATCGATGTTCGGAAATTGATCGACCTTCAGGCGTTGCAAGGAAAACAGGCCCAAGACCACGATGGCGAGCATGACCATGGTCGCGAACACCGGATTTTTGAGACTGACTTGGGTGAACCACATGACGTGCTTTAAGGTTTCACAGCGGTGAATTTGACCCGCGTGCCTTCACGCACGGCGCCCGAGTTGGCGCCCAGAATCTGCGCGCCCTCGGTCAAGGTGGCGCCCACGCCGGTCACAGCGACCATGTTTTGCTCTTTGACTTGGCCGCGCACGCCCAAGCTCACGGTCATGTGGCGCACTTGGCCGTTATCGATCCACTGCACATAGGGCTGCGGTTTGTCGATCCGCACGCTGCTGACGGGCACGGCCAAGGCCTGAATGTCCGTGGTGGCCAGTTGCCCTTGTACAAACTGGCCTTGGCGCAGCGCGGGTTGGCGGGCTTCGGTGGAGCGGCCGTCCGGCTGTTGTGACACACCCAAGTAAACCAACACACTGCGGCTGCCAGCTTGCGCGCTGGGATTGATGCGCAAGACACGCGCTTTGAAGGTGGTGGGGCTGCCCTCCACGGCCAACTGCGCGTTCTGGCCAATGCGAACGCCAACGGCATCGGCTGGCGGAATGGCGGCTTCGACTTCCAGTTGATTCAAATCGACAATTTCCACAATTCGGGCTTCGGGGGCCACACGTTCGCCGGGTTGGGACAAACGCTGTGCAATCCAGCCCGACAAAGGGGCCTTGAGGAGCGTGTCCTCCACCGATTTACGCGCAACATCCAGGGCGGCAACCGCCGCCAAGTGGCTGGCCTTGGCGCCGTTCAGGTTGGACAAAGAAGTGTCCAAAGCGGTTTTGGAAATAAAACCTTGATCGACCAGCGCACGGTTGTTGTCAAATTGCTTTTGCGCCACTTCCACTTGTGCCATCGCCGCATCCACCTGCCTTTGGGCTTGGCGCTGGCGTGCCAGGTATTCGGTGGGGTCAATTTGGGCCACGACCTGGCCCTGCGCCACCCGGTCACCTTCGCGCAACTTGAAATCCATGAGTTCCCCCGCGACCCGGGCTTTGACCATGGCGGAGTTCACCGCTTTGAGGCTGCCAGAAACCGGCAAGCCCTGTGACAAAGTCAGGGTTTGTGCCAGCACGGTATCGGAGGGCGCCAGTTCCAGCGTTTGCGCGACCGCTTTGGCCGCTTCGGCGGCGGCGGTGGCCGCCTGAGCGGCCATCTTGCGTTGTGTACGCCATTCATAAATGCCGTAGGCAGCGCCAAGAACAAGGATGGCCAGCAGCGTGCGGCGCAAAATGGGTTTCATGGGTTCAATGTCCTGCGGCCATGCCGCGCACCAAAAGCTGAGCGTGGTGGGTGATGAATTGTTCGGGGTGGATCGCGGTGTGGGTGGCGCTGCATGCGCTGGTGGCGTGCTTTTCCATCACCAGAAAAATCAAGGGGGCCATGACCGAGTAGATGGTGTTGTCTACATCGATGGCGCGAAACTCGCCGCTTTCGATGCCCCGTTGCAACACCAACCGGACCAGTGACTGGGCTGGCAGGATCACATTGGTGCGAAAAAAATCGGCCAGTTCTGGAAAATTGCCGGCTTCGCTCATCATCAGCTTGGAGATGCCCGAGGCTTTGGTGGCGCCATAGCGCCGCCACCATTCCAGCATCATCCAGGTTAACAACTCGCCACTGTTGCCTTTGAACTGGGCGGCTTCGGTGATGCCTTCGGCGACAGGGCGCGCCACGTTTTCCATCACCACCGCTTTGAACAGTTCTTCTTTGCTGGGAAAGTACAGAAACAGCGTGCCTTTGGAAACGCCGGCGCGCAGCGCGACTTCTTCGGCCCGCGTTGCGGCAAAGCCTTTTTCGACGAACAAATCCAAGGCCGCCTCCAGCAATTCTCCGGGGCGGTCTTGTTTGCGGCGTTCTCGTTTGTGGGTGAGCGGCTCGGACACGGGGTTTTTTAATGACTGACTGGTTATTAATGTAAGTCTTCCGCGGTCAGGCGTCAATTGGCGCCGGGCAGCCACGTGTGCACCAAGCTTGCGTTAACGCAAGGCCCGCAGCAGTTTCTGACCGGCGCGGCCATTCACTTCATGGCCCAGTCGACTTTGTTCGGCTTTGATGGCGTTTCGGCTCTTGTCGCCCAACATGCCGTCAATTTCACCAATGTCATGGCCGAGTCGAGTCAATACAGTTTGGATTTCACGACGCTCAGCCCGCGACAGTCCGGCGTCATCTGTCGGCCAGGGCGTGGCAAAGGGTCCCGCGCCGCGCAGCCGATCTGATAAATGGGCAATCGCCAAGCCGTAGCTTTCGGCCGCGTTGTAGCTGTAAATCGCATCGAAATTTCGAAACACCAAAAATGCCGGGCCTTTGGGGCCGGCCGGGGTCATGAGACCCGCCGGTCCAGAATTCGCGGGAAGGGCGCCGCCATCGACGCGGGTCAGGCCCCGGGCGACCCATTCGCTCATGGGACGTTTGTTTTTACGCCCTTCACCCGCCAGCTCCATGACCGCGGGCAACTTGACTTCAAAACCCCAAACTTGAGCCGGGTTCCAACCGGCTTTGGTCAAGAAATGGGCGGTCGAGGCAAGTGCGTCGGGCACGCTGTCCATCAGGTCACGGCGACCGTCACCGTCAAAGTCCTGCGCCAGGCGTTCAAACGTGGTGGGCATGAATTGGGTATGACCAAAAGCGCCTGCCCAAGAGCCGACCAGTCGTTCCGGCGCGATATGCCCCGCTTGCAAGATGCGCAGGGTGGCGTAAAACTCGCCGCGAAAATAACTCTGCCGATGCCCCATGCAAGACAGCGTGCCCAGTGCCTGGGTCAGGGGGTATTTGCCAAATGTTTGGCCAAAATTACTCTCCACGCCCCAGACCGCCACCACCGTAGCGGGGTCCACCCCATACTGAGACGCGACCCTGTTCAACAAGTCACGGTGCTTGGCCAATTCGGCTTGACCTTCGGCCACCCGCTGATCGTCGACCAAGGCGGCCAGATAATCCCAAATGGGCATGCGGAATTCGGGCTGGTTGTTCAGCTTCTCCAGGATGCCCAGGTCGGGCGTCAGGCCCTGGGTGAACCGGGCAAAGCTGTCTTCTCGGACCCCCGCCGCTTTGGCCGGACTGCGCAGGCCCGAAAGGCATTGCTGAAATTCAGTTTGGCTCCATGCAGGCAAAGCCAGCGCCAAGCTGAAGAAGCCCAGACAGAAACAGTCTCGGAGAGCGGGATAAAACTTTGCGGGCATGGCCTGCGATTGTAGGGGGCGAAGCGCACTGCATTGAGGGCCTCGCTGCGGGCATCGCGGCGGGCAACGCTGCCTCAGGGGGCTTTAAGGCAAGCCCAGGGCAGAGTCGTCCAGTTTGGCCACATCGGTTGAAAAAACATAGCCACTGCCACGCACGGTTTTGATCAGCGCAGGTTGTTTGCCGTCGTCATTCAAGCGCTGACGCAAGCGACTGATCTGGACATCGAGCGAACGGTCCAAGGGGCCAAGATCGCGCCCCCGGGTCTGTTCCATGAGTTGGCTGCGGTCCAAAGTTTCGCCAGCATGTTCGGCAAAAAAGCGCAGCAAGTTGAAGTCCATGCTGGTCAGTAACACCGCTGCACCGGTCGCGTCGGTCAGCAAGCGCTCCACCAAATCCATGGTGAAGCCTGAAAAGCGAAAGTAGCGCACCTTGTCAGCGGGCCCACTGAAGTTCATGCGCCGATGGACTGCCTTGATACGGGCCAACAACTCCCGCGGGTTGTAAGGCTTGGCGAGGTAGTCGTCAGCGCCCAACTCCAGCCCCACAATGCGGTCGGTCTCGTCCGAGCTGGCCGTCAACATGATGATCGGCACCGTGGATTGCTTGCGCACGGCTTGGCACAGGGCAAATCCATCGGTGTCCGGCAGCATGACATCCAATATCACCAGACACAGCTGGTCTTGGTACAGCTCAAATTCAGCCAAAAAACTGCTGCCATCGCTGGCTGAGCGCACCTCGTATTGGTGCTTCTCCAAGTAAGACTTGAGCAATCGCAGGCTTATTTTGTCGTCATCGACGATCAGGACAGTGCGTGACATGGCATTTCAAGTTGACTGCGGGCCGTAGAACGGATGAATGCACTGGTTCGGTGCGCGGACCTCAATGGGACATGGGGTCTGTTTGAAAACGCACATTTCACGTGTCTTTGTCTGACGAATTGTAATGTTTTGTTGCAACTCTGGGGGAAAGAGTTCATTACGGCATTCCCCAAGCTCCTCTGAAACCTGGCTTCTGTGTAATGAAACCTGTGACTGCGCTTTTAGGTAATTTTAAAAAATACATATAAAACATGGGCTTATAGGATGTTTCTCATCTAACACTGTCATTAGCGGGATCTTTGAACTTACACGCTGAAACCCCTAATCTCCGCGGCCCTGCTTCCTTTTTTCGACGTTCATTGGGGTTGGCAGCATGGATTCATCGATCCGGAGGCTTTCTGCGATGACCGCTCATATTTCCGATGCTTGCCAGCGTTTGCCACTTTGGTTCTGTGTGGCCTGTGCCTGGGTGCTTGGCTGCAGCCCATCTTGGGGCCAGGACATTCCTTGGCATTTGGGGCGTCTGGATGGCGCGCAGTCGGCGCCTTCGGCCATCCATACCGCTGGCCTTCCACCCGGTCCCCATCCCATGGTGGTGGCGGTGATTGACAGTGGTGTCATTGCCAGCCATCCCAGCTTAGCGGGGCGCTTGCTGCCGGGCTACGACATGGTTTCAGCACGCCACAATTTGCGTCTTGGTCGCTCCAGCAACTTCAGCCCGGATGAACGCGACGCCCGATGCGGTGACCGGCTGATGTCCGGAACCTTTCGCACCCACGGTACCGAAGTGGCCAGTCTGATCGCGGGCAACGGGGTGGACGGCGTTTTGGGGGTCAATCCGGGCGCGCACATTGTGCCCGTGCGATTGTTTGGGGCATGCGCCACCTCGCGCCAGGATTTACTTGACGCCATCGCCTGGGCGGCTGGCTTTCCCGTGCCAGACGTGCCTGACAACCCGCATCCAGCGCGCGTCATCAATCTCAGCCTGTCAGGCGGTTTTTCAACTTGTGGAGACGATCTGCAGCGTTTGATCCAGCGGGTGGTGGATAAAAGCATCTTCGTGGTCTCTGCAGCGGGCAACAACTTTCAAAAAGCTCTGCAGGAGCCCAGCAACTGCAAAGGGGTGATTTCGGTGGGGGCGCTGGACGCCCACAACCGCATTGCCCCTTATTCGGCCTTGGACCCGCGCACGGTGGTGTACGCCCCCGGGGGCGGGCCGCCTTTGACTGGGAAGGAAGACTGGTCCGTCAACAAACTCAAGGTGGCCAGTTATGAGACCAATTTCATTGGCCAAGATCGACCCAGCCACAGTTACCGGGGGGTGGGGACCAGTTACGCCGCACCGATTGTGGCGGGCTTTATTTCCCTGTGGTTGTCCCACCACCCCGCCAAAAACACCGCGGATTTTTTGGCCGAGATGGACCGGTTCTCGCGGCTGGTCGAGCCCGTGGCCGCCTGCGCCCAATGTGTGCCCCGCGGCCTGGCGGGCGGCCATGACTTGAGGGCTTTTTAAGCCACCGATCAGTAAAACGCCTGCAAGCCTGTTTGTGCGCGGCCCAGAATCAGAGCGTGCACATCGTGGGTGCCTTCGTAGGTGTTCACGGTTTCCAGGTTGATCATGTGGCGAATCACATGGTATTCGTCGTGAATACCGTTGCCGCCGTGCATGTCACGCGCCATGCGCGCCACATCCAAGGCCTTGCCGCAGCTGTTGCGCTTGATCAGGCTGATCATCTCGGGCACGGCTTTGCCCTCGTCCATCAAGCGGCCCACCCGCAAGCAGCCTTGCAGTCCCAAGCTGATTTCGGTTTGCATGTCAGCGAGTTTTTTCTGGATCAACTGGTTTTGTGCCAAAGGACGGCCAAACTGCACGCGGTCCAAGGTGTATTGGCGGGCGCGGTGCCAGCAATCTTCTGCTGCGCCCAGGGCGCCCCAGGCGATGCCATAGCGGGCTTTGTTCAAGCAACCGAAGGGACCTTTGAGGCCGCTGACATTGGGCATCAGGTTCTCAGCGGGGACAAACACATCGTCCATCACGATTTCGCCAGTGATGCTGGCGCGCAAGCTCATCTTGCCCTCGATCTTGGGGGCGGTGAGGCCCTTCATGCCTTTTTCAAGAATGAACCCATGGATGGATTCTTGCCCGCCCACCGAACCGTCGGCGTTTTCCAATTTGGCCCAGACCACGAACACATCGGCGATCGGCGCGTTGGTGATCCACATCTTGGCGCCCTTCAGAATGAAGCCGCCATCGACCGGCTTGGCGCGGGTCAGCATGCTGGCCGGGTCCGAGCCGTGGTTGGGTTCGGTCAGGCCAAAACAGCCGACCCATTCCCCGGTGGCCAGTTTGGGCAGGTATTTTTGGCGCTGGGCTTCGGAGCCGTATTCGTTGATCGGGTGCATCACCAGCGAGCTTTGCACGCTGACGGCACTGCGGTAGCCGCTGTCCACGCGCTCGACTTCGCGGGCGATCAAACCGTAGGCCACGTAGCTCATGCCGGCACAGCCGTAGCCCTCGATGGTGGAGCCCAGAAAGCCCATGGCACCAGCTTCGTTCATGATCTCACGGTCAAATTTTTCATGCCGTGCAGCCATCAGCACGCGGGTTTGCAGGCGTTCTTGGCAGAAGGTGTGGGCGGCTTCGACCACCGCGCGTTCGTCGTCGCTGAGTTGATCGCTCAGCAAAAATGCATCATTCCATTGGAAGCTGGGTTTCATGGTGTTCTTGAGGCCGTTCAGAGGTAAGGGGGTCGGCTGTCGGGGTGCCGATGAGAAAAACTGGGCCAGATTATCCAGCCAAGGTCATTCTATCGCCGCGCTTCTACGTCATCTGGGTGACTGAGGCCAATGACCCTGATAATGGCGTTTTGAAGTCGTCTTAGAGGGCTTGCGATGACAGAGACAATGGTGTTGGGTGGCGGCTGCTTTTGGTGCACCGAGGCGGTGTATGTGCGTGTGAAAGGGGTACTGGACGTGGAGTCCGGGTACTGCAATGGTCACACCCTGCAGCCCAGCTATGAACAAGTGTGCAGCGGCCGCACCGGGCACAACGAGGTGGTGAAACTGCAGTACGACCCGGCGCAGATCAGCACCCGCGAGGTGCTGGACATTTTTTTCGTGATTCACGACCCCACCACCTTGAACCGCCAGGGCAACGACCGGGGCACCCAGTACCGCAGCGGGATTTATTTCACCTCGCCTGCACAGGCTGAAGTGGCCCATGCGCTGATCGCTGAGCTGACCGCCGCCGATGTGTTTGAGGGCGACGCCATCGTCACCGAGGTCTTGCCGCTGGACAATTACAGTGCCGCCGAGGACTACCACCAAGACTTTTTCGAGCGCAACCCCTACCAAGGCTATTGCCTGGCGGTGGCCGCGCCCAAAGTGGCCAAGCTGCGCCAGACCTTTGCTCGCCTGGTGAAGAACTGATGCACCCCACCGCCTCACACCTGAACACGCAGCGCCCGGCAGGGCGGGGCGGGCGCAGGCCGTGGGGCAAAGCTTCAGGTGCGCGGACGCGTTCCACGGCATGGGCCCTGTGGTTGACCTGCTCATTGTTGCTTGCGCCGCTGTTTTCAAGGCTGCACCAGACCCTGCACCCAGGTCATGGCCACGCCGCTCTGGTGACCCAGATTTCAACTTTGCCGGACATGGCGGGTGTGCCTTCAGCCCACGCCACGGCGGAGCGTTCGGTTTGGGAACGCTTGTTCAGCCCCCATGTGGACGGTTCGACCGTGTGCCAATTGCTGGACCATGGCAGCACGCCCCAGGCGGACGGGCCGCAGGCCTCTGCATGGGTGTTCGATGTGCCTGCGGTGTGGCTCGCCCCCCCGCCCAGTCGGCTGGGGGCCTCGGGCCCGGTGGCCTTCTTTCAAGCCCGAGGGCCACCCGTTTTCCTTTGATCAGATCTGGCGCGGCTGGGGGGCCTTCTCCCCGCTGGCGCATGGTTTTTTTCAAAGGAATATCAATGCAACTCTCATTCAAGGCGTGGCTGCAGCCCACGCCCATCGCGGTGGCCTTGGGCCTGCTGCTGGGGCCTGCTATGGGTCATGCGCAAAACGCGCCGAACTCTGAACTCGTCATCACCGGCAACCCTTTGGGGCGCGACCAAAGCAGTTTGCCGGTGAGCGCCATGGGCAGGCAGGACTTGCTGGAACGCGGTCAAAGCACCTTGGGCGAAACGCTCAACGGTTTGCCCGGTGTCTCCAGCACCTACTTTGGCCCGAATGCCAGTCGCCCCATCATTCGCGGCTTGGACGGTGACCGCATCCGGGTGCTGAACAACAGCGCCTCCAGTCTGGACGCTTCGTCGCTCAGCTACGACCATGCGGTGCCGCTGGATGTGCTGTCCACCGAGCGCATCGAGGTGCTGCGCGGACCGGCCGCCCTGCAATACGGCGGCAGCGCCGTGGGCGGCGTGGTGAACGTGATCGACAACCGCATCCCGCGCGAAGCCATGACCGGCGTGTTGGGCAAAGCCCAGGTGCAAGCCGGTACAGGCAATGATGAGCGCAGTGTGGCGGGCTTGGTGGAAACTGGAAATGACCGCTGGGGCCTGCATGTCGATGGTTTTGACCGCCGAACGGGCGATGTGCGTGTGCCGGTGTCATTGGCTTGCGACAAAACGGGTGAGACCCGCTATGCCCATCGCATTTGCAATTCGGCCAGCCAGTCGCGCGGCGGTGCTTTCGGGGCCAGCACGTTTTGGGACCACGGCTACCTGGGCGCCTCGGTCAATACCTACCAAAGTGACTATGGCACGGTGGCCGAAGACCAGGTGACGATTGGCATGAAGACCAGCCGCTATGCGCTGGAGGGGCAGGTGCGGCAACTGCCCGGTGGGTTGGAGAGCATCAAAGCGCACCTGAGCCACACCGATTACCGGCACACCGAATTTGACCAAGGCCAGGCCGGCACGGTGTTTGCCAACCAAGGCCAAGACCTGCGGGTGGAGGCGCGGCACCGTCCGCTGGCCGGCTGGCAAGGCGTGTTGGGTTTGCAAGTGGAGTCGAGCCGCTTTTCTGCCGAGGGCACCGAAGCGTTTGCCCCTTTCAGCCGCACCCACAGTCAGGCGGTTTTTGTGCATGAGGAACAGCCCACCGCCTGGGGCCAGTTCAGTGCGGGGGCGCGCTGGGAGTCGGTCAGCGTCAAGTCCTTGGGCACCCCCCTTTTAGACCGTTTTGTGGTGGGCAACCGCCAGTTCAATCCTTTCAGCGTGGCCCTGGGCACGGTGTACAAACTGGCCGCCGATTGGAGTTTTTCGGGCCACGCCGGCATGACGCAGCGCGCCCCCAAAGACTACGAGTTGTTTGCCAATGGCCCCCATCTGGCGACCCACGCCTGGGAGATCGGGCATGCCGATTTGGGCTTGGAAAAATCCAACAGTTTGGACCTGGGCTTGGCGTGGAAGTCCGGCCCCCAACGCTTCAACCTCACCACCTACGCCAGTCGCTTTGTCAATTACATCGGCTTGATGAACAGCACCGCCATTCAAGAAGGCTTGCCGGTGCAACGCTACCAAGGGGTGAAAGCGCAATTTCAGGGTCTGGAGGCCAGTGGTCGCCAGCGCTTATGGCACACCCCGTCCACGCTGGACTTGGACTGGCGAGCCGACACGGTTCGCGCCACCAACGACAGCACGGGTGAGCCTTTGCCGCGCATCGCGCCCTTGCGCGTGGGCGCGAGCTTGGTGTATGGCCAAGGCCCCTGGAGTTCCAAGCTGGGTGCCGACTGGCATGCCGCGCAAAACCGCGTGGCCGCGGGCAGTGTGGCCACGCCCGCCTACACCCTGGTCAACGCCAGCGTGTCGTACCGGCAAAAGCTGGACAACACCGCGTTGACTTGGTTTGCGCGCATCGACAACCTGACCGATCAATTGGCCTACAGCGCCACATCGATCTTGACCAGCACGGCTTTTGGCAAATCACCGCTGCCTGGGCGCGCGCTCAAACTGGGCGTGCAGGCCAGCTTTTAAAGAGGTGGGCAGGCCGTTGGATAATCGACCGTTATGAATCTGGATCACCCCGTTGTCTCTGCCATGTTGCCCGTGATCTTGTTGATCTTGACGGGCTTTGTGACCGGCAAGGCAGGCTGGGTTCGGCGCGAATCCGTCAAAGACCTGACCAACTTGGTGTTCCTCGTGCTGTCACAGGCGCTGCTTTTTCGCACCATGAGCAGTGTTCATTTGGAGCGGCTGTCGTTGCAACCGGTGTTCGAATATTTTGCGATGGCCTTGGTCTTGTTTGGGGTCATGCTGGTGATCTACGGTCGCGACTCGCGGGCCTCCGTTTTGGCGTTGGCCAGTATTTTCAGCAACACCTTGATGATTGGCGTGCCCTTGGTGGGCCTGGCTTTTGGCGAAGAGGGGCAGGTGCTGCTGTTCACCTTGATCTCATTGCATGCCTTGATTGTTCTGACCTTTGCCACCGTGGTTTTGGAGTTGCAAATGGCCCATGAGCGAGTGCAGACCGGCGGTGCGCCCCGACACATGCTGCGGACCGTCGGCTTGGCGATGCGCAATGCGGTGCTGCACCCCGTGCCCTTGCCCATTTTGGCGGGCTTGCTGTATGCCCAAACTGGTTGGGGTTTGCACCCCGTGGTGGACAAGCCTTTGCTGCTGATGGGGACGGCTTTCGGGCCTGTGGCGCTGGTGTTGGTCGGCATCACCTTGTCGCACGCCAACATTGGCCCCCACTTTGCCAACGCGCTCAAAATTTCGCTGGTGAAAACGCTGGTGCATCCGGCTTTGATGCTGGCCGCCGGCTGGCTGTTGGGCCTGCGTGGCTTGGCTTTGTCCGTGATGGTGGTGGCGGCGGCCCTGCCGGTGGGGGCGAATGTGTTTCTTTTTTCGCAGCGCTATGAAAAAGAACAAGACGTGGTCACCGCCTCGGTCGCGCTCTCTGCCTTCATGGCCTTGTTCAGCGTGACGCTGGTCATGGCCTTGCTGCCGCTGTTGCCCGACTAGCGCGCCATCAAGGCGCCAACCGTTCACGCAGCCATTGCCCGGCGTCCAGGCGGTAGCGCAGGCGGTCGTGCAAGCGGCTTTTGCGGCCTTGCCAAAACTGCCACTGATCGGGCACCAAGCGGTAGCCGCCCCAATGCGGCGGGCGGGGTGGGTTCAGCATGAATTGGGCGGCGTATTTCGCCGCATTCGTGACCAGTACCGTTCGCCCGTCAATCACCTGGCTTTGCGGCGAGGCCCACGCGCCAATGCGGGAGTCCAGCGGTCGGCTGTGGAAATACGCATCGCTTTCGTCGTCGCTGACTTTCTCAACCCGGCCTTCGATGCGCACCACGCGTTCCAACTCGACCCAATGAAACTGCAGCGCGGCAAAGGGGTTGCCAGCCAACTCTTGGCCCTTTTGGCTGTCGTAGTTGGTGTACCAAACAATCCCGCGCTCGTCATAGCCTTTGATCAACACCACCCGGGTGCTGGGGCGCAGGTTGCTGGCCACGGTCGCCAGCGTCATGGCGTTGGGCTCCGGCACTTCGGAGGCGATGGCTTCTTGCAGCCATTGCTCGAATTGCTTCAAGGGGTCGGCGTGAGAGGCGTTTTCATTGAGCTCGGCTTTTTCGTAGCTCTTGCGCAGATCGGCGATGGGGATAGATGGCGTCATGCGCTGAGTATAGGCATGGCGTGCGCAAGCAACTCCCGCAGGGCGCGGTCTTCGATGCCCAGCGCGCGCAAACTGTTGTAGGTGTTGAGGGCGTAGTCCAAGGTGCTGCCAAAACGGCCGCTGGCCTGGGAAAAAATGCGCTGGTACTGCTCAGCGGTCAGCTCCCCGGTAAAACTGGGGCTGTTGCGTGGCAGGGTGAAGGCCAGAGCCTGCACGGGGCCACCGGGGGTGGGGCAGGTCAGCCAGCGCGGGGTGTAGACCGGTCGCGGCATTTCGCGTTGCCACAATTGCGCCAGGGCCTGCTGAGCTTGATCCGCGGGAATACGAAACACCACCCCCTGGCAGCTGCCCCCGGACAAGAGCGCAAACACCAAACCTGGGCATTCAGGGGTCCCGCGGTTGATTCGGCTCCACATTTTCAAGGCGCGGTGCCAACCTTGCACCCGGGTCAGATGCTGCTCGGCATGGGCAAACTCTTGGCGCCATATCAAAGAGGCATAGCCAAAAACCCACAAATCCTGGCCTTCAGGATGCTGGGCTTGGAGCGTTTCAAGGGTGGGCGTGGCCATAGGGGTGATTTTCACCCAAAGACCGGCCCTTCAATACACTTCAAACAGGCCGGCGCCCCCCATGCCGCCGCCGATGCACATGGACACCATCACGTTTTTGGCACCGCGCCGCCGGCCCTCCATCAAGGCATGGCCACTCAGGCGAGCGCCGGTCATGCCAAAGGGGTGACCGATGGCAATCGAGCCGCCGTTGACGTTGTAGATCGACGGGTCAATGCCGAGTCGGTCGCGGCTGTACAGGCATTGGCTGGCAAAGGCCTCATTCAGCTCCCACAAATCAATGTCACTGATTTTCAAACCATGGCGTTGTAGCAGGCGCGGAACGGCAAACACGGGGCCAATGCCCATTTCATCGGGCTCGCAGCCGGCCACCGCCCAGCCTTTGAACGCGCCCAGCGGCTGCAGACCACGGCGCTCGGCTTCTTTGGCTTCCATCAAGACCACGGCAGCCGCGCCGTCGGACAACTGGCTGGCATTGCCTGCGGTGATGAAGTTGCCTGGCCCCTTGACCGGCTCCAGTTTGGCCAGACCTTCCAGGGTGGTTTCAGGGCGATTGCACTCATCGCGGTCGACCACTGTCTCCACCAAAGATTCGGCTTTGGTGACTTTGTCGACAACCTTCATCTGGGTTTTGACCGAGATGATTTCGTCTTTGAATTTCCCCGCCGCTTGGGCGGCCGCCATCCGCTGTTGGGATTGCAAAGAATATTCGTCTTGGTACTCGCGGCTGATGTTGTAACGCTTGGCCACAATGTCGGCCGTTTCGATCATGGGCATCCAGATGGCCGGGTGTGTATCGGTCAGAGATTCGTCGCGTCCGCCACCGCCGCCACCCTGAAAGCTGATGGAGTCGACGCCGCAGCCGACCATGATGTCGGCGCCTTCTTCAACGATCTGATGGGCGGCCACCGCAATGGCGTTCAGGCCCGATGAGCAAGCGCGGTGCAGGGTCATGCCGGAGGTGGTGACCGGCAAGCCCGCCAGCAAACCGGCGGCGCGCGCCACATTGCCTGAGGCCGCCACACAGCCCGCAATCACGTCTTCAATTTCAGCAGGGTCGGCTTGGGATCGCTCCACCGCTGCGCGGATGGCATGACCCAAGATGGTCATGTTGGAGGTGTTGTTAAAGCCACCGCGGCCCGCTTTGGCCAATCCGGTACGGGCATAAGAAACAATGACGGCTTGACGCATGGGGAGTTCTCCTGAGGGGGCTGTTGTGAGGGGCCGCTTCAACGGTCTGTGTGAAGGGGCTCTGAAGTCTCACTTTAGGCGAGATAAGCGAGGCCTCCCTATCCGTGAATACCCTTGCGCTTGAAGTCCGCAAGGCGTCACAGCACGCCAGCGTTCGCTCGTTATGATTTCTGCGACTCCCTGGTTTTTCCAGGGCCAGGCCGTTTGCCCCCTTCACTCGAAGCTCAGAGGAATGTCAAGCATGAACAAACTCAAGCCATGGATTCAAGGTCTCTGTGGGCTGCTGATGGCCGTTGGCCAAACTTGCACATGGGCCCAAGACGCCTACCCCTCACGCCCCATCACCTTGATCAATCCCTGGGCTGCTGGCAGTTCGACCGACATCATGGCCCGCGCTGTGGCTGATCAATTTTTCAAGCAGATGGGGCAAAGTGTGGTGGTGGTGTCGCGCGATGGCGGGTCGGGTGTGATCGGCATGTCCGTGCTGATGCAAGCCCCGGCCGATGGCTTGACCTTGGCTTTCACCCCCATGACGCCCGTCACCATCCAGCCGCATCACTTGAAAGACCTGAAACTTTCACCCGACACGATTCAACCGGTGTGCGGGATCACCGAAAACATTCTGGGCCTGTCGGTTCGATCGGACAGCCCCTTCAAAACCCTGACCGATTTGATTGCGGCAGGCAAAACCAAATCGCTGACCTACGGATCGCCGGGGCCCAACTCGGCCCCGTTTTTAGCCGTGGACGATCTGGCGCGCAACCAAAAGCTGGACCTGGTGCACGTGCCTTTCAAAGGCGATGCGGCTTCCATCCAGGAGCTTTTGGCGGGGCGTCTGGACTTTGCCACCAGCATCGCCGCCTCGGCGGCACCCCAGGTGAAAGCCGGTACGGTGCGCCTGTTGGCGGTGGCTTCAGAACGCCGTCACCCGGGTTTTCCGGAGGTCCCCACCCTCAGGGAGATGGGCATCGATGTGACCCAACTCTCCTTTGCCGGTCTGTTTGCGCCTCGGGGCACGCCGCCCCAGGTGTTGGCCAAATTGGATGCCGCCTGTGCCTTGGCCGTCAAATCGGAGCCCGTCAAAGAAGCGGCGCAAAAGAGCAATCAAATCTTGGCCTATCAGTCCATGCAGCAGTGGGACAAACGGGTTCACGATGAGTTCATTAAACAAGGCGCAGCGTTCCGCGCGGCCGGTGGTGTTCGCCAATAAACGAAAGGCAGTGATGACCGATCAACTTCAACCGATTCGCCGCGTCGTCACGCATGACGATGCGCAAGGCCGGTCGCGCATTCTGCAGGACGGCCCTTCGCCTGCTGTGCGTTGGGTGGCCGAGCGCCCAGGCTACCGTGTCACCAATTTGTGGCGCACAGGCGCCAGTCCTTCAGCTGTCGATGCGCCCGACAGCATCAGCGAGCACATTGGGGTGTCGCCACCGCCGCAAGGGACCGTGCTGCGCATCATCGATATTCCGCCGGAGCCCAGCGACCCAGAGGCGTTGCAGCGCGCCATGGAGGCCACTTTTTCGAGCATGTACCGAGATGCACACCGTGAAGTGAAACCGGGCGAACACCCGGGCATGCACAAAACCCAAACCGTCGATTACGCCCTGATGCTGCAAGGGGAGTTGACGGCTATTTTGGACGAGGAAGAAACTGTGCTGCGTGCAGGCGATGTGCTGATTCAACGGGGCACCAACCACGCATGGGCCAACCGCTCCGGTCAACCGGCCCGAATTGCCTTCATCCTGATCGACGCCAAATAACCCCGGGCACGTCCCCACACCGCCATGACCATCCAGCTTTATCACTGCAAGCGCGCGCGCTCCATGCGACCTTTGTGGACCCTGATTGAAATGGGCCTGCCGCATGAGTTGATCTCCATGCCGTTTCCGCCGCGCGTGACCACCCGCGACTATCTCAAAATCAACCCGCTGGGCACCATTCCCTGCATGATCGACGGGGACGTCATGATGACCGAGTCGGCCGGGATCTGCCAATACCTGGTCGACCGTTACGGTCCCAGCGACTTGGCGGTTCGGGTCGACGAGCCCGATTACGGCGCCTACCTGAATTGGCTGCACCGAAGCGATGCAACACTGACTTTTCCCCAAACCCTGGTGCTGCGTTACACCCGGCTTGAACCCGAGGAGCGCCGCAATCCCCAGGTCGCTGCCGATTACCGGCAATGGTTTTTGGCCAGGTTGCGCGTTTTAGAGTCTGCCCTGGCGGACCGCCAATACCTGTGTGCCAACCGGTTCACCATCGCGGACATCTGCATTGTTTACGTCTTGGTCCTGGCCCGGGCGCTCGACATTCATGAGGCCTTTACCCCGAACATTCAGCGTTACTGGGACCTGATCACACAGAGGCCCAGTTACAAGCTCGCCTGCCAATGAAGCGCCTGCATTTCTGGGGCCACGGTGGGCTCAAGGTCGGTTGTAGGCCACTTGGTAGCTTGACCAATAGGGCGTGTGGATGCGGTCCAGGCGCACCCGCCCGCCCGTGGAGGGCGCATGCACAAAGCGGCCATCACCGACGTAAATCCCCGCGTGTGTGGGTTCGCCGCCTTTGCTGAACAGCACCAAATCACCGCTGCGCAGTTCATGCGCGTTCAAGGGTGCGCCCCACAATTTGAGGTCGGCCACGGTGCGGGGCGCCTGGAGTCGGGCGCTTTTTTGATACACGTGGGCGATCAACCCGCTGCAGTCAAAACCCGATTCCGGCGTATTGCCACCCCAGCGGTAGGGGGTGCCCACCAGGCCGATGGCGTAGAACGTGACGCCTTTGGCGTCTTCGGCGCTCAAGCGGGAATGGGGTGGGTTGGCGGGCAGGGCCTGCCGTTGCGGCGGCGAACTGCAGCCTGTGATCAGCGTCGTCAGGGCAACAGCCAGAGCCACAGCCAGCGTCAGCGCACCCACCCGCACAGACCTTGTTACCAGTCGCGCAAGGCAGTCAGCGGGGCGCTGGCGGAAGGTGAAAAAGTTCACGGTGGACATCTTGGCGCAACAGTTCTTTGCTATTTTGACGGCATCTCAGTAACATGCAAATTATTAAAAATTAGAGGCAATCAATGAATTTAATAAATTCTCTATTTCCAGTACGTTACACCGCCTTTGTGGTGGTGATTCTGGGATTTGTTTTTTCCTCTTTTTACTTTATAGCCACCGGCGATTGGGGTTTGGCCGTCTGGCTTTTTGGCTTGCTGATTGTGGTGGGCGTGCGGGACGTCCAGCAAAAGCGCCATGCCATTTTGCGCAATTACCCGATCATTGGGCATTTGCGCTTTTTGTTGGAATTCATCCGCCCCGAAATCCGTCAGTATTTCATTGAGGGCGATGCCGAGGCGGTGCCTTTCTCCCGCGCGCAGCGGTCGCTGGTTTATGCCCGTGCCAAAGGCGAGTCTGATAAGCGCCCCTTTGGTACCCAACTGGATGTGCGCGCTCCGGGCTACGAATGGATCAACCATTCGGTGGCACCTTCGACCATTGCCAGTCATGATTTTCGGGTGCGCGTGGGCGGCTACGATGGCACCCAAGCCTATGACATCAGTCTGTTCAACGTTTCGGCCATGAGCTTTGGCGCGCTGAGTGCCAACGCCATCATGTCTCTGAACCTGGGTGCCAAGATGGGCGGCTTTGCGCATGACACAGGTGAGGGCTCGATCTCTCGCCACCACCGCACCCACGGTGGCGATTTGATCTGGGAAATCGGTTCAGGCTACTTTGGTTGCCGCACCGATGACGGTCATTTCAGTGACGAAAAATTCGTCATCAACGCCACCGACCCGCAGGTCAAGATGATCGAGATCAAGCTCAGCCAAGGGGCCAAGCCGGGCCACGGCGGTGTGCTTCCCGGCCCCAAGGTGACCGAAGAAATTGCCGAGGCGCGTGGTGTCAGAGTGGGCGAAGACTGCGTCTCGCCCGCCGCGCACAGCAGTTTTTCCACGCCGCTGGAGCTGATGGCTTTCATTCGCAAATTGCGCCAATTGAGCGGTGGCAAGCCGGTGGGGTTCAAGCTGTGCATCGGCCACCCCTGGGAATGGTTTGCCATGGTCAAAGCCATGTTGGAGACCGGCACCGCGCCCGACTTCATTGTGGTGGACGGCGCCGAGGGCGGCACCGGCGCGGCGCCGCTGGAGTTCTCGGACCACATGGGCATGCCGATGCTGGAAGGCTTGCGCCTGGTCCACAACACCCTGGTCGGTGTGGGCCTGCGTGACCGCATTCGTCTGGGGGCGAGCGGCAAAATCATCAGTGGTTTTGATGTGGCCCGCACCCTGGCCTTGGGAGCCGACTGGTGCAACAGCGCACGCGGTTTCATGTTTGCGTTGGGCTGTATCCAGGCGCAAACCTGCCACACGGGCAACTGCCCCACCGGTGTGACCACGCAAGATCCGCAGCGCCAAATGGCCTTGGTGGTGCCGAGCAAGGCCGAGCGGGTGAAGAATTTTCACCACCTCACGCTGGAGTCTTTGCAGGAGCTGATGCAGTCGGCTGGCATCCATTCGCCCTCGGAGTTGAAACTGCATCACATCGAGCGGCGCATCAGCGAGTTTGAAACCCACCCTTTGTCCGAATTGATGCCGAGCGTGGCCGCGGGCAGTTTGCTGCAAGACCTGCAAACCGCGCCCGAGGTGTTCCAGCGTTACTGGCCGCGTTCAAGCGCACACAGCTTTCAGCTCAGCGCCTGAAGGTCTGTTGTCAGTTCGGCTTCAAGCGGGGTCCTAAGGGGCCCAGCCGCCGCCCAGGGCCCGGAACAGCGTCACGGTGTTTTGCGCATACTGGGTTTGCACTTGGATCAAGCCCTGCTGCGCACTGAAGAGGCTGCGCTCCGCATCCAATACCTCTAAGTAGCTGCTGCTGCCTTGTTGAAAGCGCAGCTGCGCCAAGCGGCTGCGATCATTCTCGGACTGGGTTTGTGCGGCCTGCGCGTCCCACTGCGCCTTCAGGCTGTCGCGGGCGGACAAGGCATCGGCCACCTCTTTGAAAGCGGTTTGAATCGTTTTTTCATACTGCGCCTGGGCAATGGCGCGGCTGGCTTGTGCGATTTTCAAATTACTCTCATTGCGTCCCGCATCAAAGAGGGGCTGCAGAATTTGTGTGCCCAAACTCCAGCCCAGATTGCCGCTTTGAAACAGCAGCCCCAAATCGTTGCTGGTCCGGCCCAGCGTGCTGGTCAAGGTGATTTTGGGGAAGAAGGCCGCACGCGCTGCGCCGATATTGGCGTTCGCCGCCAGCAATTGGTATTCGGCCTGCGCCACATCGGGGCGGCCCAGCAGCACCTGGGAGGGCAGGTCGGGTGGCAGTTCGGCCCAACGCAGCGCGGGCTCCGCCGGCGTATGGCGAGTGGCGCTTTCTTTGACCGATGCGGGCAGAGGCTGCCCCACCAGCAAGGTCAGGGCGTTCTCGTCCAGCGACTGTTGGCGTTGTAGTTGCGCGCGGGCGATGCGCGCCGCCTCCAGCAGGCTGTGCGCGGAACGCAGCTCCAGCAAGGAGCTGGCCCCTTGGTCAAAGCGCAGTTGTAAGAGCTTGGCGCTGGCCTCGCGCGTGGCCAAGGTTTTTTCGGTCAGGGCCAGCAGGGCGGTGTCGCTCTGCCAAGCCAGCCAGGTGGTGGCGATGGCGGCCAGCAAGCCAATCTGCACGGTTTTGCGCGCCTCTTCGGTGGCCAGGTACTGGGAGCGCGCGGCCTCCGACAGATTGCGCAGCCGAGAGAACAGGTCCACCTCATAAGCGGGAACAGTGGGCAGCGACAAGCCTGCGCTGTAGCTGCTGCTCAAGCTGCCGGAGGCGGTGGTTTGGCGCGAGCCCGAGAGGCCCAGGTTGACGCTGGGCAGCAAGTCGGCTTGGCGTACGCCCCATTGCGCTTGCGCCAACTCGATATTCAACACCGCCACGCGCACATCGCGGTTGTTAGCCAAGGCCAACTCCATCAGGCTCTTGAGCGCCGGGTCGGTGGCAAAGGGCGAGTGCTTCAATGACAAGGCCGTTGCCAGCGCGTCGGCGGTCATTGCAGGTGTTATGGCCGTCCCGCTGAGTTGCGCGGCCACAGGCAGATCAGGCCGGGTGTAGCTGGGTGTCAAGCCGCTGCAGCCGGGCAACAAGGCCAAGCCGAGCGCACCGGTCAAGCCCAGACCACCCAGGCGCTTCAAGCGGGGGAGACGCTTCAAATCAATGCGCTTCATGGCTGCGCCTCCTGGGCTTTGGCGGGCACATCCACATTCGGTTCATGCGCGTACATCTTGCGCTGGCGTTCGCTGCCTTTGAAGATGCGGCGCACCACGACAAAGAACACCGGTACAAAAAACACCGACAAAGCGGTGGCCGAAATCATGCCGCCCATCACCCCGGTGCCGATGGCGCGCTGGCTGGCCGAGCCCGCGCCGCTGGCCACGACCAGCGGCAGCACCCCCAAAATGAAGGCCAGCGAGGTCATCAAGATCGGGCGGAAACGCAGGTGCACCGCTTCCAGCACGGCGCTAACCAGGTCTTTGCCTTGGGCATGCAGGTCCTTGGCAAACTCGATGATCAGCACCGCGTTTTTCGCCGACAGACCGATGATGGTGATCAGGCCAACTTTGAAGTAAATGTCGTTCTCCAGTCCGCGCCACGTGGTGCCCAAGGTCACGCCCAGCACGCCCAGCGGCACCACCAAGATCACCGCAAACGGGATGGACCAGCTTTCATACAGCGCGGCCAGACACAAAAACACCGCCAGCAGCGAGAAGGCAAACAAGATCAAAGCGGTCGAGCCCGAGAGCTTTTCTTCATAAGACTGGCCAGTCCATTCAAACGCAAAACCCGGCGGCAACTGCGCCGCCAAGCGTTCCATTTCGGCAATGGCCGCGCCAGTGCTTTGGCCCGGCGCCGGTTCCCCCGCGATGCGCATGGTGGGGTAGCCGTTGTAGCGCACGGTCTGCATGGCCCCGGTGATCCATTGGGTGGACGCAAAAGAGGCAAAGGGCACAGGCTGGCCCTGCGTGTTGAGCGCATTCAGGCGCAACAGGTCGTCCGGCTGCATGCGGCTGGTCGCATCGGCTTGCACCACCACGCGTTGCAATCGCCCCGCATTGGGAAAGTCGTTCACATAGGCCGAGCCCAAGGCGGTGGACAAGGCGGTGTTGATGGCGCTGAAGTTCACGCCCAGCGCGCTGGCTTTGTCGCGGTCAATTTGCAATTGCAGTTGCGATGCGTCTTCCAGGCCGTCGGGTCGCACGGCCTTGAGCACCGGGCTCTTGGAGGCCATGCCCAGCATCTGGTTGCGCGCTGCCAACAGCGCCTCGCGGCCCAGGCCGCCCCGGTCCTGCAAGCGAAAGGCAAAACCGTTCGCACGGCCCAGTTCAGGGATGGGCGGTGGGCTGACGGGGAAGATGAAAGCGTCTTTGATGCCCATCAAACCACCAAAAGCACGACCGGCCAAGGCCTGCGCCGAATGCGCCAAGCCCTCGCGTTGGTCCCAGTCTTTCAGGGTGACGAAGCCCAGGGCCGCGTTTTGACCAGTGCCCGAGAAGCTGAAACCCAGCACGCTGACCATGGATTGCACCTCGGACTGCTTCAGCATATAGCCCTCGACGCCGTCCATGACTTGCTTGGTGCGGTTCACCGTCGCGCCCGGCGGCAGCTGCACGTTGACCAAAATATTGCCCTGGTCTTCGTTCGGCAAGAAGGAGGTGGGCAGGCGGTTGAACAGCACCACCACCGCGGCGATGATGGCCAGGTACACCACCGCCATGCGACCGGCGCGGCGAATCAGGCGGGCCACCCAGCCCTCATACGCTCGGGTGGTGCGACTGAAGCCGCGATTGAACCAGCCAAAAAATCCGGTCTTGGCGTGGGCGTGACCGGCTTGCACTGGCTTGAGCAAGGTGGCGCACAGGGCCGGGGTGAAGGACAGGGCCATGAAGGCCGAGATCAAAATGGAGATCACCATCACCGCAGAAAACTGGCGGTAAATATTGCCGATGGAGCCCTTGAAAAACGCCAAGGGCACGAACACCGACACCAGCACCACCGTCACACCGACAATGGCGCCCGAGATCTGGCCCATGGCTTTGCGGGTGGCGCTCAAGGGCGGCAGGCCTTCCTCGTTCATGATGCGCTCGACGTTTTCCACCACCACAATCGCGTCGTCCACCACAATGCCGATCACCAGCACCATGGCGAACATGGTCAGCACGTTGATCGAATACCCCAGCGCATACAGGCTGGCGAAGGTGCCCATCAAAGTGATCGGCACGACCAAGGTGGGGATCAGGGTGTAGCGGATGTTTTGCAAGAACAAAAACATCACCAGAAACACCAGCAAAACAGCTTCTAGCAAGGTTTCCACCACCTGCTTGATGGAAATTTCCACGAACTTGGAGCTGTCGTAAGGGATGGTGGCTTGCACGCCCGGTGGAAAGTACTTGGACAATTCGTCCAGCCGTTTGCGAATCGCTTTGGCTGTGGCCAAGGCGTTGCCGGTGGGCGAGAGCTGCACACCGATGCCGCTGGACGGGTTGCCATTCAGGCGGGTTTGCGGGCTGTAGCTTTGCGCGCCCAACTCGATGCGCGCCACGTCTTTGAGCCGCACCGCCGAGCCGTCGGCATTGGCACGCAAAACAATGTTGCCAAACTCAGACGGGGTGCTGAGTTGCCCTTTGACTACCACCGTGGCAAAAATGGATTGGCCGGGCACATTGGGCAAGTCGCCGATCGTGCCAGAGGCCACCTGCGCGTTTTGCGTGGCGATGGCGGCCGAGACATCGGCGGCCGACAGCCGGTAGCCGACCAGTTTGGCAGGATCGATCCAGACCCGCATGGCCCTTTCAGTGCCAAACAACTGGGCTTGACCCACACCGGGCACGCGTTGGATTTCGGGCAGCACGTTGCGCGAGGCGTAGTCACCCAGCGCCACCGGATCGAAGTCCGGGTTGCTGGACGACAAAATCGTGAACAGCAAGAAGTTGGAACGTGCCTTGTCTACCCGCACGCCTTGCTGTGTCACGGCTTGGGGCAGGCGCGGCGCCGCGCGGCTGAGTCGGTTTTGCACATCGACCTGGGCCAAATCGGGGCTGGTGCCGGGCTCGAAGCTCAAGGTGATGGAGCCGGTGCCGTCGGCTTGCGCCACCGATTCCATGTACAACAAGCCGGGGGAGCCGTTCATCTCCCGCTCGATGACCGACAAGACGCTGTTCTCGAAGGTTTGCGCCGAGGCGCCCGGATAGGCCGCGGACACGACGATGGACGGTGGCGCCACCGCCGGGTATTGCGCCACGGGCAGTTGGGTGATGGCCACCGCGCCCAGGGCCAACACAAACAGCGCAATCACCCAAGCGAAGATGGGCCGGTCAATGAAAAAACGTGCCATGCCGTGACCTCAAGGACGCGCTGCGGCGGGTGCCGCGGCAGGGGCCGGTGCGTTCGCCCCAGCGGGGGCAGGGGCGGGTTTCCAAGGCACGGCTTTCACAGGGGCGTCGCCCTTCATTTTTTGGAAGCCTTCGACCACCACTTGTTCGGCTTCTTTCAAGCCCTCCAGCACGATCCATTGCCCGGCTTTTTCGCCACCGAGTTTGACTTTGCGGGTTTGCACCTTGCCGCCCTCGACCACGACTTTGACGCTGTCGCTTTCCGCGTTGCGTAAAACCGCTTGCTGCGGCAGCAACACCGCTTGGGCCGCCGTGGCTTGTTGGGTTTGAATACGCACAAACATGCCCGGCAGCAGCAGGCCTTTGGGGTTGGGGAACTGGGCCCGCAGCGTCACTTGGCCGGTGCTGGCGTCCACGCTCAGGTCAGAGAACAACAACTGACCGCTGAGGGGGTAGGTGCTGCCGTCTTCCAGCAGCAGTCGCACTTTGGCGGCTTGCGCAGCCTGGGCGGCTTGCAGTTTGCCGTTGGCCAGGTCGCTGCGCAAACGCATGACCTCGGTGGCCGATTGGGTGAAGTTCACATAGATCGGATCGATTTGTTGCACCACCGCCAAGGGCGTGGCTTCACCTTGGCCCACCAGTGCGCCTTCGGTCACCAAAGCCCTGCCAATGCGCCCATCAATCGGTGAGCGCACGGCGGCATAGTTCACATTCAGTTGCGCGGACTCGATGCTGGCCTGGGCCACGGCGACATCGGCCTGGGCTTGTTTGTAGGCGGCCACCGCACTCACATACTCTTGTTGGCTGATGGCGTGGGCTTCGGCCAGAGGCTTGTAGCGATCGGCCTGGGCCTGGGTTTGGGCCAGGTTGGCTTGGGCTTTGGCCAGATTGGCCTGCGCGCTGCTCAGGGTGGCCTTGTAAGGGGCCGCGTCGATCTGGAACAGCGCCTGATCGGCTTTCACATCGCTGCCTTCTTTGAATTGGTTTTTCAGCAATATGCCCGCCACCCGGGCGCGGACTTGGGCCACACGGAAGGCTTCGGTGCGGCCCGGTAACTCGGTGCTCAAACCGACCTGGGAGAACTGGGTGGTCACCACGCTGACTTCGGGGGCAGGCGGCGGCCCCGCGTTGGCGCCTGGTGCGGGTGGCGTGCCCGAAGGGCAGGCGCACAAGAGGCTGCTCAACAGGCCGATGCCCAGCGCATGAACCAGCCGCGTGAAAGGGGTTGCGCGGTGAGTTTTGGGGGACAGGGTCGAGGCGGGCGTGTGGGGGTGACTGGCCAACATGCAGTAGCTTTCAATCAGGAATTCAGTTTGATGTCATGGCAGGGCGAAACCCTGGCAGGCGTGAGCAGGTCACGCAGAGTCAGGCGCGCAAGGCGATGGAATCGTCTTCGAAAACCAGTATAGCAAGCCCCTGTGAAGCGGATCGCCAGGTGCGTGGCAGAGGAGTGACACAATCTGGACGGGATTTCTCCTTCACCTTCAGCTCCTTATTTCATTTTGAAACTGCCAGGCACCTTGGGCATTGATTTCGGCACCTCCAATTCCGCGGTGTCTTGGGCGCAGGGCGCCGATTCGGCCCAATTGATTGCGCTGGAGGGGGAAGCTACGACCCTGCCCACGGCTTTGTTTTTTGACGCAGAAACCGGCCACACCCATTTTGGGCGCGAGGCCTTGGACCTGTATTTGTCAGGGCAGGAGGGGCGCTTGATGCGTTCCTTGAAAAGCCTGCTGGGCAGCCCTTTGCTGATGGAGCGCACCAGCGTGAACCAGCAGATGGTGAGTTTTCAAGACCTGATTGGTTTGTTTTTAGCCGAATTGGTGGCCCGAGCCCGAAACCAACTGGGTGGTTTGCCTCGGCGCTTGGTGCTGGGGCGCCCGGTGCATTTTGTCGACGACGACCCCGAAAGAGACGCCTTGGCCGAGCGCATGCTGTTCGAAGTCGCCCAGCCCTTGGGATTTGAAGAAGTTTCTTTTCAACTCGAACCGATTGCGGCTGCGCTGGACTATGAGCGCCGCTTGCTGGCGGAGCGGACTGTGCTGGTGGTGGACATTGGCGGCGGAACCTCGGACTTCAGCGTGGTTCGACTGGGGCCGCAACGCCGTTCACAAGGTCAACGCCAGGCCGATATTCAGGCCACCAGCGGTGTGCACATTGGCGGGACCGACTTTGACAAACAACTCAGCTTGGCGCAAATCATGCCATTGCTGGGCTACAAACACACCGGACCGGATGGGCGCGAGGTGCCCAGCCGTCCCTTTATCGACCTCAGCACCTGGCATTTGATTCATTGGCAGCAAAGCCCTAAAGCGATTCGGGACGCACAGGCCTTGCGCGTCAATTACAGCCATGGGCCGTTGCACGAACGGTTGATGAAGGTGCTGCGTCAACAACTTGGCCATGGCTTGGCGCACCGGGTCGAGCAGGCCAAGATAGCCTGCGCGAATGGGGCCTTGGCGCAAGGCATGGACTTGAGCGAGGTCGAAGCCGGTTTATCGGCTGAGATGTCCGAGGCTGACTTGGCGAAGCATCTGCAGGACCTGCTGGTGCAGGTGGTGGCCTGCGCCCAAGCGTGCGTCGAAGCGGCGGGTTTGCAACGCGCCCAGATCGACGCGCTGTATCTGACGGGGGGCTCATCGGCTTTGCAGCCTTTCCAACAGGCGCTGCGGCAGGCCTTTCCCGCGGCCGAGTTGGTCTCCGGCGACTTGTTTGGCGGCGTGGCTTCTGGCTTGGCCTACAGTTGAAACTTCAGCGCACCGTTGCCGCAGGCGCAATCGAGGCACCTTCGATGTGGTGCTTTTTCAGCGCGTTCGCCACAAAGCCGGAGGCTTTCATCTCTTCGACAAACTCGCGCAGGTAGTTCTGCGCCATGGCATCGCGACCTTTCGGCAAGCCCATCGCCTGTTCAATGACCATGAAGCGGCCCGGCAGTAAACGCAAGTTGGGTAAGCGGGCGGCGTCCATCTGCAGTTGCTGCTTGACCCCCGCCGCCACGTCGAGCTGTTCGCTGAGAAAGTAATCGACCGTGGTGGGGGAGGTGGGGGCGCGGTGCAATTGGGCTTGTTTGATCTCACGTGTCAGGTACAGGTCGTAAGCGCTGCCTTTGCCCACCGCCACGCGCACACCTGGGCGATCGACTTCTTCATTGCGCTGCAAAGGCGAGTCTTGGCGGACCAAATAGCTGCCCTCGATCAAGACATAAGGCGCGGTAAAAGCAATGCCCTGTCCACGCACCGGATCGACTGCAAAAAACCCGACGTCAGCCAGACCGTTGGTCACTGCATCCACGGACTTGCCCGCGGCATCGAACACCACCAAGGCCAAGTTGACACCCAATCGACGCGCCAATTCGGCGGCCAAGTCAACGGAAACGCCCACCGCTTGACCAGTTGTCGCATCCTTTTGGGCGAGGATGGGATTGCCCAAATTGATCGAAGCACGCAGCGTGCCGGTTGGGGCAAATTGTTGAGCGATGGAGGTCATGGGTTGGGCCAAAGATAAAGTTGAATGAAGCAGCAGGCAGAGCCCCGCCATCAACAGGCGGGCGAAAGATGAACTGGGCATGGTGTTTCCGTTTGTTTCCGTATGCATTGGGAGACAGTTTCGCAGGCTTTGCCTGTGATGCTCAGGCGCAGCGGCGACAGGGGTCACAGACAAACCCGGATATTATGATTTTCCACGACGCCGAGCATCAGTCTGACAGAGTGACTGTCGGGGTGCGCCGCTTCCCAGGAGCCTTTCATGAAATTTAAATTTTTGAAAAATGGCCTGTGCACTGCACTGGCCGTCACCGCGATGACTCTGCTCGGTGGCACGGCCTCGAATCTGCAGGCTCAAACAGACAAACCCGCTGTGGCTACCGGTAAAACCGAGTTACTGTGGCTGGGCCAGGCGGGTTTTCGCATCCAAACCCCGGGCGGCAAAACGATTGTGATCGACCCCTGGATCACGGCCGGACCCAAAGCGCCTGCGGCGTTCAAAGCAGATTTGTCAGCCTTGGGCAAATTGGACATGCTGCTGGTGACCCATGCCCACGTCGATCATCTGGGCGATGCCCCGGCCTTGGCCAAGCTGAACAACGCGGTGTTGTACGGTCCTGCCGACATGGTGACCCCTCTGATCACCCTGGGTCTGTTGCCAGCCAATTTGGGCCACCGGTTCAACAAAACTGGCAACGTCAAACCGTATCCCGGGATCAAAGTCACGGCGGTTGCGGCAGAGCATTCTTCGCTGATTGTGTTCAACAACCCGGCCACCGGCAAGCCCGAGTCGCATCCTGCGGGTGAAGCCGTGGGCTACATCATTGAATTGGAAAACGGCTTCAAGATCTGGCACATGGGCGATACCGGCTTGTTTGGCGACATGAAGTTCATTTATGACCGCTACAAGCCTGACTTGGTGTTGATCCCGATCGGGGGTAACTTCACCATGGACCCCGAAGACGCAGCCTATGCGATGAAAAATTGGATTCCCGCCAAAATGGTCATGCCCATCCACTACAACTCCAACCCCCTGGCCAAAGGGACGTTGGCTGAGTTTGTGGAAGCCATGAAAGGCAGCAAGTCCCAGATCGTGCCCATGACCGAAGGTCAAACTTTGGCGTTTTAACCTCCTCAGGGTGTGAAATCGGGCGTATCCTGCTCGCTTGATTTCACATTTTTGAGCGCTGCATGTTGTACAAATTTAAATCCAAGGCCACCAGTGATCTGATCATGCTTGGGCCCGACGCGCAGCGGCTGCTGCGTCTGATGGGCTCGGATGCGGCGGCCAAGGGTATTTTCACGGTCGCGCAGCAACCCCAGGCCGTGGCTGCACTCGAAGCGGCTATCGCCGAGGACGAGGCCCGCATGGCCGATTTGCTGGCACAAAAAATTGCCGACTCCGGACCGCAGGGCAAGACTGAAGCTCGGACAGAGCAGATCAGTCTGAAGCGCAGAGCGCAACCGCTGTTGGAGATGCTGCGCCGCAGCCATGCGGCCCAAGCCGACGTGGTGTGGGGCGTCTGATGACCGAGCCTGGGTAGTCAGCGCTTGAAGGCGGGCCCCGTCAATTTGAATCCGGCTTGAATGCCGCGTTTTTTGAACCATCCCTGGTTCATTTCCAACACAAAACGCACCGGTTTGGCGGAGCAGTGGGAATCGTCTGATTGTGGCTTCATGTCGGCCAAATTCACAATCGTCCCATCGTCTTCCACAAAGGCCGCGGTCAACGCGGTGAGGGTGTTGCGCATCCAAAAGCACTGGACTGTGGCCTGCTCAAAAATAAACAACATGCCTTCGTTTTGCGGCAGGTCTTTGCGCCACATCAGGCCGATCTGACGTTGCTCTGGCGTCTGTGCCAACTGCGTATCGATCAAGTGCATGCCCGCGCCCAATTGGATGCGCGGCAATCGGGTTTGTGGCTCACCTTGGGCGTGGCTCAGCAGGGGTGTACTGGCCAGCAACAGGCCACCGAGCAGAGTGGCCAGATGCCGCTTGAATGCCAATGAAAACATGATCAATCCGACTCAGGGGTAAACAGGCTTGAAGTGTAAACTGACCGATTAGCCGTTTTACCCCGCACGCATCATGTCTTCCCCCATTCAGGTTCCGGCGCAAGGCCAGAAAATCACGGTCAACTCAGACCACTCATTGAACGTCCCGGTGAACCCCATCATTCCGTTCATTGAAGGGGATGGCACAGGGCGCGATGTCACCCCCGTGATGATTCGGGTGGTTGACGCGGCCGTGGCCAAAGCCTACGGCGATACCCGTCGGATTCATTGGATGGAGGTGTATGCGGGTGAAAAAGCACACCAGGTTTACGGCCAGGATGTGGGTTTGCCGGCGGAAACCCTGGCCGCTTTGCGCGAGCATGTGGTGTCGATCAAAGGGCCGTTGACCACTCCGGTGGGGGGCGGCATTCGGTCTTTGAATGTGGCTTTGCGCCAAGAGCTGGATTTGTACGTTTGCCAGCGGCCGATTCGCTACTTTCAAGGCGTGCCGTCTCCCCTGAAAGAGCCTGAAAAAACCAATATGGTGATTTTTCGCGAGAACTCTGAAGACCTGTACGCGGGGATCGAGTTCGCGGCCGAAAGCGATAACGCCAAAAAGCTGATCCACTTTTTGACCCACGAACTGGGCCAAACCACCATCCGCTTCCCCGCAACCTCGGGCATCGGGGTCAAGCCCGTGTCCCGCGAAGGCACAGAGCGTTTGGTGCGCAAGGCCATTCAGTACGCTATTGACCACCGCAAGCCCAGCGTCACCGTGGTGCACAAGGGCAACATCATGAAGTACACCGAAGGCGCTTTTCGCGATTGGGCCTATGCCTTGGCGCAGAAGGAGTTTGGCGCAGAGCTCATTGATGACGGCCCATGGTGCCAAATCACCCACCCCCAGACCGGCAAACCGATCGTCATCAAGGACGTGATTGCTGATGCTTTTCTGCAACAAATCTTGCTCCGACCCGCCGACTACGCGGTAGTGGCCACCCTCAATTTGAATGGTGATTACCTGTCTGACGCCTTGGCGGCCCAAGTGGGAGGAATTGGCATCGCGCCGGGGGCGAATTTGTCGGATTCCGTGGCCTGTTTTGAGGCAACCCATGGCACCTCACCCAAGTACGCGGGGAAAGACTACGTCAATCCCGGCTCGCTGATTTTGTCGGCTGAAATGATGCTGCGCCACATGGGCTGGACCGAGGCCGCCGATTTGATCTTGCAAGCCATGGAAAAGTCGGTGGCCAGCAAACGCGTCACCTATGACTTTGCCCGCCTGATGGACGGAGCGGTTCAGGTCAGTTGCTCAGGATTTGGTCAGGTGATGATCGACCATCTCTAGTCCGCGGCGGGGGGCGCCGTGGGAGCCGCCGCTGGAGCCGCAGAGTGCCCGGCTTCCGCTTGGATATTCATGGCCGTCAGGCCTTTGGGGCCCTGGGTGATGTCAAAAGACACCTTGGCCCCTTCTTTCAGGCTTTTATAGCCCTCCATCGCGATGGCCGAAAAGTGCGCGAAAACATCGGCGCCGCCATCGTCTGGTTCGATGAAACCAAATCCTTTTGCGTCATTGAACCACTTGACTTTTCCTGTTGCCATGTTTGTCTCCGGCTTTTTTGTGGTTTCAGTGTGATCTGCTCCGGGATAAATTGTCAATTCGCACTTTTCCCACTTCGGGCTTCAAATCCATTTAGCCTGTCTTTTTTGGTGTTTTAAAGTAATTTTTGCAAGGTCTTGGGGAAGCCGACCCTCAGATGGCCTTCAGGCTCGATAGAATGAAATTCATGGCAACTCGAAAACCTGTTTCTCCTACGCTCCCGCCCCAGCCGAGCCGTTCTTCGGATGGCGGTGATTCACTGGTCCTGGACCGGATCGCCGACAAAATCAAACCCCCGCAGATGTACCAAGTTCTCATGCTGAATGATGACTTCACGCCGATGGAGTTTGTGGTCTTGGTGATCCAGGAGTTTTTCAGCAAAGACCGCGAGTCCGCCACCCAAATCATGCTCAAGATCCATCTGGACGGCAAAGCGGTCTGCGGTGTTTACTCCAAAGACGTCGCCGCGACCAAGGTCGATCAGGTGCTGGATGCGGCCAAGCAAGCGGGCCATCCCTTGCAATGCATCGCAGAACCGGTTGAATAAACGCAGACCGCCCTCAATTACTCTCTATTCACATTTAAAAGGCTTAAGGAAATCACATGATTGCCCAAGAACTGGAAGTCAGCTTGCACATGGCCTTTGTTGAAGCCCGTCAGCAACGTCACGAATTCATCACCGTGGAACATTTGCTGCTGGCCTTGTTAGACAACCCCAGCGCGGCCGAGGTGCTGCGCGCTTGCTCGGCGAACATTGACGATTTGCGCAATGCACTCGCCGGATTCATCAAGGACAACACGCCCCAAGTCGCGGGCTCCGAAGAGGTGGACACCCAGCCCACGCTCGGCTTTCAGCGGGTGATTCAACGCGCCATCATGCACGTGCAGTCCACCGGCAATGGCAAAAAAGAAGTCACCGGTGCCAATGTCTTGGTGGCCATTTTTGGCGAAAAAGACTCGCACGCCGTGTATTACCTGCATCAGCAGGGCATCACTCGTTTGGACGTGGTCAACTTCATTGCCCACGGCATCCGGAAAAGCGATCCCCCTGAGGCGGCCAAGCCCGAACCCACGTCCAACTCTGAGTCCGAAGAGCAGGGCGGCGGCGAGCGCAACGAAAAAGCGTCGCCCCTGGAGCAGTACACCCAAAACCTGAATCAGGCTGCCAAAGAAGGCAAGATCGACCCGCTGATTGGGCGCGAATACGAGGTCGAGCGCACCATCCAGATCCTCTGCCGCCGCCGCAAAAACAACCCTTTGCTGGTGGGCGAGGCGGGTGTGGGCAAGACGGCGATCGCCGAAGGCCTGGCTTGGCGCATCACCCAAGGCACGGTGCCCGAAATTCTGGCCGAGGCCACGGTGTATTCGCTGGACATGGGCGCGTTGCTGGCGGGGACCAAGTACCGCGGCGATTTTGAGCAACGCCTCAAAGGCGTGCTCAAGGCCTTGAAGGACAAGCCGCACGGCATTTTGTTCATCGACGAAATTCACACCTTGATCGGTGCCGGCGCGGCCTCGGGCGGCACCTTGGACGCGTCCAATTTGCTCAAGCCTGCGCTGTCCAGCGGTCAGCTCAAATGCATCGGTGCCACCACCTTCACCGAGTACCGGGGCATCTTCGAAAAAGACGCGGCCTTGTCGCGGCGCTTCCAGAAGGTGGACGTGGTCGAGCCCTCGGTGTCCGAAACCGTGGACATTTTGAAGGGCCTCAAATCCCGCTTTGAAGAGCACCACAACGTCAAATACGCCGCGGCGGCGCTGCAGGCGGCGGCCGAGTTGTCGGCCAAATTCATCAACGACCGCCATTTGCCCGATAAGGCGATTGACGTGATTGACGAAGCCGGCGCAGCCCAGCGCATCATGGTGGCGTCCAAGCGCAAGAAAACCATTGGCAAGGCCGAGATCGAGGACATCGTGGCGAAAATCGCGCGCATCCCGCCGGCCAATGTCTCCAACGACGACCGCAGCAAGTTGCAAACCATTGAGCGTGACTTGAAGAGCGTGGTGTTTGGTCAAGACAAGGCGCTCGAAGTTCTGGCTTCGTCCGTCAAGATGGCGCGCTCGGGCCTGGGCAAAACCGACAAGCCGATCGGCTCTTTCCTGTTCTCTGGCCCCACCGGTGTGGGCAAAACCGAAGCGGCCAAGCAGCTCGCCTACATCCTGGGCATTGACCTGATTCGATTTGACATGTCGGAATACATGGAGCGCCACGCGGTGAGCCGCTTGATCGGTGCGCCCCCCGGCTATGTGGGTTTTGACCAAGGCGGCTTGCTGACCGAGGCGGTGACCAAAAAGCCGCATTGCGTGCTGCTGCTCGACGAGATCGAGAAAGCCCACCCCGATATCTTCAACGTGCTGTTGCAGGTGATGGACCACGGCACCTTGACCGACAACAACGGGCGCAAGGCCGACTTCCGCAATGTGATCATCATCATGACCACCAACGCGGGCGCCGAGACCATGAACAAGGCCACGATTGGCTTCACCAACCCGCGCCAGGCAGGCGACGAGATGGGCGATATCAAGCGCCTGTTCACGCCCGAGTTCCGCAACCGTTTGGACTCGATGGTCAGTTTCAAGGCGCTGGACGAAAACGTCATCATGCGCGTGGTGGACAAGTTCTTGTTGCAACTGGAAACCCAGTTGTCCGAGAAGAAAGTCGACGTCACCTTCAGCGACAAGTTGCGCAAGTTCTTGGCCAAGAAAGGCTTCGATCCGCTCATGGGCGCGCGCCCGATGCAGCGTTTGATTCAGGACACCATCCGCAAGGCCTTGGCCGACGAGCTGCTGTTTGGCCGCTTGATCGACGGGGGCCGACTGGGCGTGGACCTAGACGACAAAGACGAGGTCTTGCTCGACATCACGCCGCTGCCCAAGAAAGAGGGCAAAGCGGTCAAGTCGGAGCCGACCGAGCCCGCAGAAGCCTGACCTTCAGTCAGCCTTTAAAAAACCGCCTTCAGTGCACTGAGGCGGTTTTTTTTTCTTTCCGGTTCATCACTTGGTTCATCACCTGGTTCAGCGGCGTCTGCCGCCACCGCCCAGCAAGGACCCTAAAACCCCGCGCACGATTTCACGGCCAATCGACGAGCCCACGGTACGCACCGCACTTTTCACCACCAATTGGGCAATGCCATCGCGGTGCCCGCCGCGTGGCCCTTCGGTGCCAAACAGCAGGCTGGACATGCTGCCCATCAAACCGCCAGCGCTTGCTTCGCTTGCACCAGCCGCAGGACCTGTACCCTGACTCACCCCCGCGGCACTGGCGGCGGCCGCGCTCAAGCTGGCCCCTTTGGCTTTCAGGACTTCATAGGCCGACTCGCGGTCCAGCAACTGCTCATAGACCCCAGCGACCAAGGAGTTGTCGCGCAAGGCTTGGCGCTGCGCCGCGGTGATGGGGCCAATCTGGCTGCCCGGGGGGATGACGAACACGCGCTCGGTTTCGGTGGGGCGGCCATTGTCGTCCAAAAAGCTGACCAAGGCTTCGCCCACGGCCAACTCGGTGATGGCCGCCTCGATGTCCAGGCCCGCCTTGGGCCGCATGGTTTGCGCCGTGGATTTGACGGCTTTTTGGTCGCGCGGCGTGAAAGCGCGCAGGGCGTGTTGCACCCGGTTGCCCAGTTGGCCCAGCACATTGTCAGGAATGTCCAAGGGGTTTTGCGTGACAAAGTACACCCCCACGCCTTTGGAGCGCACCAGTCGCACCACCAATTCAATGCGGTCGACCAAGGCTTTGGGCGCTTCGTTGAAGAGCAAATGCGCTTCGTCAAAAAAGAACACCAACTTGGGTTTGTCGGGGTCGCCAATTTCGGGCAGTTGCTCAAACAACTCTGACAGCATCCACAGCAAAAAAGTGGCGTACAGACGCGGGGAGTTGAGCAGTTTGTCGGCGGCCAAGACGTTGATCACGCCTTGGTTGTCCACCGTTTGCATGAAGTCCTGGATGTTGAGCATCGGCTCGCCGCAGAACTGGTCACCGCCTTGTTCTTCGATTTGCAGCAAAGCGCGCTGTATCGCGCCAATGCTGGCGGCGCTGATGTTGCCGTAATCGGTGGTGAATTGCTTGGCGTTTTCGCCCACATACGACAGCATGCTGCGCAGGTCTTTCATGTCCAGCAGCAACAGACCGTTGTCGTCGGCAATTTTGAACACCAAACTCAGCACCCCCGCCTGGGTGTCGTTCAAATTCAGCATGCGGTTCAGCAGCAGGGGCCCCATGTCGCTGATGGTGGCGCGCACCGGATGCCCTTGCGCGCCAAACACGTCCCACAGCGTGGTGGGGCAGGCGGTGGGCTGGGGCAGGTCGATGCCCCGACTGGCCAGGGCGGCGGCCAATTTCTCACCGATCTGCCCGGTTTGGCTGATACCGCTTAAATCGCCTTTGACATCGGCCATGAACACCGGCACGCCGATCTGCGAAAAGCTTTCGGCCAGTTTCTGCAAAGTCACGGTTTTGCCGGTGCCTGTGGCCCCGGTGATCAGGCCGTGGCGATTCGCCAAACGGGCGATCAGGGCGCACTCGGCTTGTGCATTTCGGGCGATGGGCATGGAAACGGACATGGAATCGGTCACGGCGGGGCTCCCTTGGCGGTAAAAGTAAAATCGCAGCCAGTAGATTAAATCAAGAATCAAGGACGCGACGATGGCAGGCCACAGCAAATGGGCAAATATTCAGCACCGCAAGGGGCGTCAGGACGAAAAACGTCAGCGCATCTGGACCCGGGTGGTGCGTGAGATCATGGTCGCAGCCCGCACGGGCGGCGGCGATGTGACGGCGAATCCCCGTTTGCGCCTGGCGATTGAAAAAGCCAAAGCAGCGAACATGCCGGCCGACACCATCAAACGCAACGTCGACAAAGCCACCGGCAACTTAGAAGGCGTGAACTACGAAGAAATCCGCTACGAAGGCTATGGCATCGGCGGCGCGGCGGTGATTGTCGACACCATGACCGACAACCGGGTGCGCACCGTGGCCGAAGTGCGCCACGCCTTCAGCAAACACGGCGGCAATCTGGGCACCGAAGGCTCGGTGGCGTTCCAGTTCAAACATTGCGGCCAGTTGTTTTTTGCGCCGGGCACCAGCGAAGACAAAATCATGGAAGTGGCGCTGGAAGCCGGGGCCGAAGATGTGATCAGCGACGAGGATGGCGCGATCGAGGTGTTGACCGCACCGGCCGATTTTGAAGCGGTGAAACTGGCGCTGGAAGCCGCAGGCTGTGTGCCTGAAATGGCCGAGGTGACTTTCCGTGCCGAAAACGCCATTGCTTTGGGCGGCGACGATGCGGCCCGCATGCAAAAACTGCTGGACGTGTTGGAAGATTTGGACGATGTGCAAAACGTTTTCCACAACGCTGAACTCGACGAACAAGGACCATCGGCATGAAAGTACTGGTCGTAGGCAGCGGTGGCCGTGAACACGCCCTGGCTTGGAAACTCTCGCAATCGCAGCGCATTCAACAGGTTTATGTGGCACCCGGTAATGGCGGCACAGCCCGTGACAAACAATTGGTGAATGTGCCCATCACCGACATCCCCGCCTTGCGGCAATGGGTGATCGACCAGCGCATCGAGTTGACCGTGGTGGGCCCGGAAGCGCCGTTGGCTGCGGGCATCGTCGACGACTTTCGTGCCCATGGCTTGCGTATTTTTGGCCCGACCCAGGCGGCGGCGCAACTCGAAAGCTCCAAGGCATTTTCCAAAGCCTTCATGCAGCGCCACCGCATCCCCACTGCCGAATTTCAAACCTTCACCGATGCCGCCCAGGCCCATGCATATGTGGACCAAAAAGGCGCGCCCATCGTGGTCAAGGCCGATGGCTTGGCTGCCGGCAAAGGCGTGGTGGTGGCCATGAGCTTGCAAGAAGCGCATGAGGCGATTGACTTCATGCTGCTTGACAACACCCTGGGCGTGGCCCACAACGCCGGCGGTGCCCGGGTGGTGATTGAGGAGTTTTTGCAGGGCGAAGAAGCCAGTTTCATTGTGCTGTGCGACGGCAAAAACGTGGTGGCTTTGGCCACCAGCCAAGACCACAAGCGTTTGCAAGATGGCGACCAAGGCCCCAATACCGGTGGCATGGGCGCGTATTCACCGGCGCCCGTAGTGACCGCTGAGGTGCATGCCCGCGCCATGCGCGAGGTGATTTTGCCCACCATCCGGGGCATGGAGAAAGACGGCATCACCTACACCGGTTTTTTGTATGCCGGCTTGATGATCGATGACCGGGGCCAGCTCAAAACCCTGGAGTTCAATTGCCGCATGGGCGACCCCGAAACCCAGCCGATTTTGATGCGTTTGAAATCGGATTTGCTGGAGGTCATGCTGGCCGCGACGTCGGGCGGCTTGGATCAGATAGATTTAGACTGGGACCGGCGGGTGGCCATGGGGGTGGTCATGGCCGCTGCCGGCTACCCCATGAGCCCGCGCAAAGGCGATGTGATCTCGGGCTTGCCGTCCGATCAGAGCGACGCCATGGTCTTCCATGCGGGCACCGTGGCCGATGCGGGCCAGACCCTGACCAGCGGTGGGCGCGTGCTGTGTGTGACGGTGTTGGCCGATTCTGTGCGTCAGGCTCAGCAAAAGGCCTATGAAGTGACGCAGGGCATCCATTTCGATGGCATGCAGTACCGCCGCGATATCGGCTTCAGGGCCATTAAATAAAGAGAATAGGGCGCTCGATATGACTGAAAACTTCGATATTGACGCAGTGCGGACCTACTTGGTCGGCTTGCAAAACCGCATCACCAGCAGTTTGAACGCCATGGACGCCACCCCATTTGTGGTCGATGCCTGGCAGAAAGAGGCGCACGAACCGCTGCAGGGCCAGGGCGTGACCATGATCATGGAAGGTGGGCCGGTGTTTGAGCGGGCCGGTTGTGGCTTTTCGCATGTCAGCGGACCCAAATTGCCTCCTTCGGCCACGGCACACCGCCCTGAATTGGCCGGCGCTCCTTTTGAGGCCATGGGGGTGTCTTTGGTATTTCACCCGCGTAACCCGTATGTGCCCACGGTGCACATGAATGTGCGCATGATCGCGGCCAAACCCGAAGGCCTGGCGCCCGTCGCCTGGTTCGGTGGCGGCATGGACCTGACGCCTTACTACGGTTTTGACGAAGACACGGTGCATTTCCATCAAAGCTGTAAAGATGCCTTGGCGCCTTTTGGGGCGGACTTGCATCCCCGATTCAAAGCCTGGTGCGACACTTATTTTTGCAATAAACACCGGCAAGAGCAGCGCGGCGTGGGTGGCATCTTCTTTGACGACTTTTCTGAGTTGGGCATGGCGCAAAGCTTTGCCATGATGCAAAGTGTGGGCAACGCGTTGTTGCCCGCTTATTTGCCGATCGTGGCTGCCCGCAAAGACCAGCCGTATGGCGAGCGCGAGCGCGATTTTCAGTTGTACCGACGCGGTCGTTACGTGGAGTTCAATTTGGTCTGGGACCGGGGAACCCACTTCGGGCTGCAGTCGGGCGGGCGCACGGAGTCCATCTTGTTGTCGATGCCGCCCCTGGTGACTTGGTCCTACAACCGTCAAACCGAAGCTGGCTCGCCTGAAGCCCAATTGCTGAGTTATTTTCTGAAGCCCAAGGATTGGGTTTGAAGTTGGCCAGCCCCTTGCCAATCCAAAGGGTGGGCGTGTACGGTGGGGCATTTGATCCACCGCACTCGGCACACACTGAATTGGCGCGGGCGGCCATCCAACAGTTACAGCTGGATGCCTTGCACATCTTGCCCACAGGTCAGGCCTGGCACAAACAACGCAACCTGACCTCGGCCGAGCATCGCGTGGCCATGACGCGGTTGGCCTTTGCCCCACTTGCGCGGGCCCAAGTGGACGAACGGGAAATACGTCGTTCCGGACCCACTTACACCGTGGATACGCTGCGTGAATTGGCCGCCGAATATCCCGCAGCGCAATTGTTTTTGCTGATGGGCCAAGACCAATCAGAATCCTTGTCTCAGTGGCACGAAATCGGCGAAATTAAGCGCTTGGCTATAATTTGCGTCGCTGAGCGTGATGCTCCCGAGATTTCTAAGGCGCAAGGTCAAGTGCATTCACAGGATGTCGATCCTGTGGTTCCAGGGAACTTTCGAAAGATCGTGCTTCCCCTGATGCCGCACAGCGCCACCGACATACGCCTGCGCGTGGCGTCGTGCCACCCTCTGAATGCACTGGTCTGTGAGACTGTTGCAAGCTATATTCAAGACCACCACCTTTACTTGACTGCTCGATGAACGATACCTCTGCCAAAAAAGACGTGACCAAACTTCAGCGTGCCATTGTGGACGCCTTGGAAGACGTGAAAGCCCAAGACATACAAGTCTTTGATACCGAGCATTTGTCAGCCCTGTTTGAGCGCGTGGTGGTGGCGTCGGGGACGTCAAACCGCCAAACCAAGGCCCTGGCCGCCAGCGTGCGCGACAAGGTTCGTGAAGCGGGCTTTCCCAAGCCGCGGATTGAAGGCGAAGACAACGGCGAATGGATCATTGTGGATTGCGGCAGTGCTGTGGTGCATGTGATGCAGCCCACCATTCGCGCCTACTACCACCTGGAAGAGCTGTGGGGCGATAAGCCCGTGCGCTTGAAGCTGGGCGCACCCAAGCCAAAAGATGCCGAGGGCAAACCCAGCGCCAAAAAAGAGGCCAAAGTGAACCATGCCGGTAAGGCGCCCCGGCGGGTTGAGCCAGAACCGGTGAAGGCGCAGATGCCCGGTCGCCCCAAGAAAGCGCCGGTTGCTGCAAAGAGTGGCTCTAAGCCCGCCTCAAAAACAGCCAAAGCCCCAGCCAAAACAGCGGGTAAAACACCAGCCAAAACAGCGGCCAAAACAGCCGCAAAATCCCTGACCCCCACCCCCATCAAATTGGTCAAGGTCAACGCGCCGGCCAAGGCCGCCAAGCGGACCCCGGCCAAATCGGCCGCCAAGCCAGCGCTGAAGCGCGTGCCGGCCAAGAAAGCGCCGTCCCGTCCCGCCTGAGTCTCGTTATGAAGTTGCTGATCGTGGCGGTCGGCCAGCGTGTACCCGATTGGGCTCAAACCGCTTGGGATGACTATGCCAAGCGGTTTCCTTTTGAGCTCAAGGTGGAGCTCAAAGCAGTGAAGACCGAACCACGCGGTTCCAAAAGTTTAGAAACTTTGTATGCCGCCGAACGGCAGCGCATAGAAGACGCCATTCCCAAAGGCTATCGCATCGTGGTGCTGGACGAGCGCGGCACCCCGCTGACCACCAAAGCCTTGGCGGGTCGCTTGCAAAACTGGCAACTTGAAAGTGACGATGTGGCCTTGGTGATTGGCGGACCCGATGGCCTGGACTCCGAGTTTCGCCAATCAGCGCATGAGCGTATTCGTTTGTCGGACATGACGTTGCCACACGCCATGGCCCGTGTGCTGTTGATTGAACAGCTGTACCGGGCCTGGTCCATCAATGCCAACCACCCCTACCACCGGGAATAAGGCCATGACGTCCTTTATTTATTTGGCTTCTCAAAGCCCACGGCGCAGCCAGTTGTTAGACCAAATCGGCGTGGCGCACACCCTGCTGTTGCCCTCGCCAGAGGAAGATGCGGAGTCCTTAGAAATCATCCAGCGCGGCGAGACCCCCTTGCATTACGTGCAGCGTGTGACCTCACTCAAACTCGATGCGGCGGTGGCACGCTTGAAATCCCGTGGCCTGCCCGCCGCGCCGGTGCTGTGTTCTGACACCACGGTGGCCCTGAATCGGCAAATTTTGGGCAAACCCGCCGATGCGTCTGATGCTCAGCGCATGCTCAATGCCTTGTCGGGCCAGACTCACCGTGTGCTGACGGCGGTGGCGGTGCAATCGGGGCGAAAAAGACGCTCTGCTGTTTCAATTTCTCGCGTCACCTTTGCCGAAATGACGCGCGCGCAAATCAATATCTATGTTGACAGCGGTGAACCCATGGGCAAGGCCGGTGCTTACGGGGTGCAGGGCAGGGCGGCAGCGCACATCGCCCGGATTCAAGGCAGTTATTCAGGCATCATGGGTTTGCCCTTACATGAAACCGCTACTTTGTTAAGACAATTGGGCATCTCCTGCTGACCAAAATCCCCCCCGAGAGTGCCATGCAACAAGATATTTTGATCAATTGGTCACCCCAAGAAACCCGTGTGGCCGTGGTGGAACATGGGGCTGTGCAAGAGTTACATGTGGAACGCCACCTCGAACGCGGCTTGGTTGGGAATGTGTATTTAGGCAAGGTGGCGCGGGTATTGCCGGGGATGCAATCGGCGTTCATTGAAATTGGCTTGGAACGGGCTGCTTTTTTGCACGTGGCTGACTTGTGGCAACGCCACCCCGATGGCGAGCCGCCCCAAGCAGCGCGCAGCACGCAAGCCTTGGTGCCGATTGAACGCCAAGTCTTTGAGGGCCAGGCGCTGATGGTGCAGGTTATCAAAGACCCGATTGGCACCAAAGGCGCGAGGCTGTCGACCCAAATCAGCATCGCAGGTCGTCATTTGGTTTTTTTGCCACAAGACGATCACATTGGCGTCTCGCAAAAAATCCCTTCTGAACAACGCGATCAATTGCGCGATCGCTTGAAAGCCTTGGTGGGTGATACGGGGGGCGGTTTTATCTTGCGCACCAATGCCGAAGACTCCAGCGATCAAGAACTGGCAGACGACATCGCGTATTTGCGTAAGACCTGGGCTCGCATCAAAGACGCGTCTTTGCGGCTCCCCCCCACATCGATGTTGCACCAAGACCTGACGCTGCTGCAAAGGGTTTTGCGTGATTTGGTGGGAGAAGCCACCCAATCGATTCGCATTGATTCGCGCGAGCAATTTCAAAAATTATTGGCTTTCAGCCAAGAATTTATGCCTGCGGCTTCTGAGCGGCTGCAGTTGTACAAGGGCGAACGACCGATTTTTGATTTGTACGCCATCGACGAAGAGATCGCCAAAGCCTTAGGGCGTCGGGTCGAGCTGAAATCTGGGGGCTATTTGATCGTCGACCAAACCGAGGCGCTCACCACGGTGGACGTGAATACCGGGGGGTATGTGGGCGCGCGCAACTTTGACGACACAATTTTCAAAACCAATTTAGAGGCTGCGCAAGCCATCGCCAGGCAACTGCGCTTGCGCAATCTGGGCGGCATCGTGATTGTGGACTTCATCGACATGGCGCGTCCGGAGCACCAAGACGCGGTGTTATCGGAGTTCAAAAAGCAGTTGGCCCGGGACCGGGTCAAAACCATGGCCGGTGGTTTTTCGCAACTGGGCTTGTTGGAGATGACGCGCAAGCGCACCCGGGAGTCTTTGGCGCACATGTTGTGTGAGCCTTGTCCGTCGTGCAGTGGCAAAGGCATGGTCAAAACCACCCGGACGGTGGTCTATGACATCTTGCGAGAAATTTTGCGTGAAGCCAAACAGTTCAATCCCCGCGAGTTTCGTGTGATTGCCCGCCCCGCGGTGATCGAACTCTTGCTGGACGAAGAAAGCACGCATTTGGCGGCGCTTTCCGACTTCATCTCCAAGCCGATCTCATTGCAAAGCGAGTCGGCCATGGGGCCCGAGGAATACGACGTCGTTTTGCTTTGAGCCGCCTGTCGGCTGAAAGCGTTTAAACAACGGCCGCTTCACCTTTTTGATGCAGGCGGGCGTAGACCCCGCCTTGTGCCAGCAGCTCCTGGTGCCGACCTTGTTCCACGATGCGTCCCTGTGACATGACCACCACGCGGTCCGCGTGTTCGATGGTCGACAAGCGGTGGGCGATGATCAAGGTGGTGCGACCCTTCATCAAACGCTGAAGCGCCTCTTGCACCAAACGCTCGGATTCGTTGTCCAGCGCGGAAGTGGCCTCGTCCAAAATCAAAATGGGCGCATTTTTGTAGAGGGCCCGGGCAATGGCCAAACGCTGGCGTTGGCCGCCCGACAGTTGCGTGGCGTTGTGGCCGAGCAGGGTGTGCATGCCCTGGGGTAAGCGGGCAATGTGCTCAGACAAATTGGCGGCTTCCAGGCACGCATTCACTTGCGATTCGTTGACCGTTTGACCCAAAGCAACGTTCACGGCCACGGTGTCATTCAGCATCACGACATCTTGGCTGACCATGGCGATTTGATCGCGCAGCGCAGTCAGCTGCCATTCAGCCACATCATGTCCATCGATCAAAACGCGGCCTTGGCTGGGCAGGACAAAGCGCGGCAGCAGGTTGGCCAAGGTGGTTTTGCCCGACCCTGACGACCCCACAAAAGCCACGGATTCGCCGGGGTGGATGGTGAGGGAAAAATCGTTCACGGCCGGGGGGGCGTCCGGATGAAATTGCACGCTGGTGTTGACCCACTGGATCAGACCCGCATCAGACCCTGGGTTGGCCGTGGGCGCGTAGTGGCCTTGGTTTTCGGAGGACACATCGTCCATCAGCTGTAAACCCCGCTCCAAAGCGGCCAGTCCTCGGGTGATCGGATTGGCCACGTCGGCCAGGCGTTTGATGGGCGCAATCAGCATCAACATGGCGGTAATGAAGGCTACAAAGCCGCCCACCGTGGCGCCCTGCGCGCCATTCTGGCTTTGCAACAAGGCAATCATCAACACCAAGGACAAGGCCAAAGCGGCCAGCAGTTGCGTCAAAGGCGACATCGAGGCGGAAGCGATGGTCGATCGAATGGCCAAACCGCGCAGCCGCTGGCTGTGGTTCTCAAACCGGTCAATTTGATTTTGCTGAGCGCCGTGCAAACGCACCATTTTGTAGGCCAGCACGTTTTCTTCGACCACATAGGCCAAGTCGTCTGTGGCGTTTTGACCTTCGCGGGTCAGGCGATACAAGCGTTGGGACAAGACTTTCATGATCCAGGCGACGCCAGGGGTCACCAAGAACACCACCAAGGTCAATTTCCAGTTCAGAAACAACAAATAGCCCACCAGCGCCAACAACGAAAACCCGTCACGCGACAAACCGATCAGGGCCGAGACCAATTGACCTGCGCCGCTTTGCACTTCATAGACGATCGTATTGGACAAAGCACTGGCCGATTCTTTGGAAAAAATCGCCAGATCGGCCCGCATCAAACGATGAAACATGGCGCTGCGCAAACGCTGCATGCCGTCATTGGCAATGCGCGTCAAACTGTATTGCGAGACAAAATGCGCCGCCCCTCGGATGGCAAAAATGCCCATCACCGCAACCGGTACCGACCACAAAGGCAAGGCGCCTTTGCTGAAGCCTTTGTCGAGCAAAGGCTGGAACAAAGCAGGTATCAAGGGTTCGGTGACAGCGGCCACGATGGTGGCCAAAATACCGGCTGTCCAGCTCCAGCGTTGCTGTCCAAAATAGGGCAGCAGGCGTTTCATGCGTTGAAACAGGCTCTGTTTGGGGCTGGCTTCTTCGCTGGCGTGGATATCGGTCATTGCCCCTGATTTTACGCAAGCGCCCTGTGGCTTTCCCGGTGGTCCGCCTGAGAGCGGCCGATTCTGATTCAACAGGCTTGTTTTGATGGGGCTTTTGGCCTGAAAAACAGGTTTCTAGCGTGTACGATCCAGGGTTGGTTAATTTACAAAATTTGAACTGGTTGGCATGAACTCAGTTGTTCGAATCACTCCCTTTTTGCATGGGCCAGCATTCCGTGAGCAGATCAGACGCTTCGCTGCGGCAGTTTTGTTTCTTCTCCTGGGCTGGCATCTGCCCTTGCAAGCGCAATTCAGGGTCGAGGTCACAGGGGTCGGCCTGACACAAGTGCCTGTGGCGGTGGCGCCATTCAAAGGCGAAGAGGGTGCGCCCCAAAAAATTTCTGCCATCGTCATCGCTGATTTAGAACGCAGCGGCCAATTCCGATCCATAGACGCCAAGGCTGAGGCACTGGACGAAACCTCACGGCCTGACATGACCCTGTGGCGTCAGCGCAGCGCCGATGCCTTGGTGGCTGGCAGCGTCACCCGTTTGGCCGATGGTCGCTACGATGTGCGTGCCCGTTTATGGGATGTGGTGGGCGGGCAACTGCGCGGAGAATTCAAAGAAGCCGTGGTGGCTGGCGATTTGCGCTTGGTGGCACACCGCTTGGCCGACCAGATCTACGAAAAATTGACCGGCGAAAAAGGCGTGTTCTCGACCCGCATTGCCTATGTGACCAAGGCGGCATCGCGTTCCACCTTGTGGGTGGCTGACTCCGATGGTGAAGGGGCTCAGGCCGCCTTGTCGAGTACAGAGCCCATCATCTCGCCCTCGTGGTCGCCCACAGGCAGTCACTTGGCCTATGTGTCGTTTGAGTCACGCAAGCCGGTCATTTATGTGCACGAACTGGTTTCTGGCAAACGCCAGGTGGTGGCCAATTTTCGGGGCTCCAACAGTGCACCGACCTGGTCCCCCGATGGCAAGAGCCTGGTCGCCACTTTGAGCCGCGACGGCGGCTCCCAGTTGTTTCAAATCGATCTGCAGGGCGGCCCACCTCGCCGCCTGACCCAGTCCACCGGCATCGATACCGAGCCGACCTTCTCTTCGGACGGCAGCAAACTTTATTTTGTCAGTGACCGGAGCGGTTCGCCGCAAATCTACCGCATGCCCGCTGTCGGCGGCGCTGTGGAGCGAGTCACCTTCAGTGGCGCTTACAACATTTCCCCCACTCTCAGTCCGGATGGGCGCTGGATGGCTTATGTGAGCCGCATGGGCGGTCAGTTCAAGCTGCACGTGATGGATTTATCCACGCGTCAGTCCAATGCCATTACCGACACCAGCGCGGATGAAAAACCCAGTTTTGCGCCGAACAGCAAGTTGTTGGTCTATGCCACCCAAATTCAAGGGCGCGATGCTTTGATGACCACCACTTTGGATGGGAAAATCAAGGCACGCTTGGCGGGGCAGGGTGGCGATCTGCGTGAACCCGATTGGGGCCCTTTCCGTCCTTGATTTTTCAGTATTTTTCTTTTGTTTCAGGAGTGAGTTATGTTGATCCGTACTTTTTCGATTTTGGCTTTGACCGCCGCTTTGGCCGCTTGTTCTTCCGGTGTCAAGCTGAACGATGTCCCGGTGGAAGATAAATCGGCGACCATGGTGAATGGCTCTGCCAATGCCAGCGGCATCGGTATGGGCAACAGCGCCGGTCAAAACAATGTGTCAGGCGTGTTGACCGACAAAGGTGCAGGCGCTGGCGTGGGCCCTGCAGGCGCCAACATCGTGTTTTTTGATTACGACAGTTTCACTCTGAAGCCTGAGGCACGCGCGGTCATTGAAAACAATGCCAAGTTCCTGCAAGCCAACAAGCAGCGTAAAGCCCAACTGGAAGGCCACACCGATGACCGTGGTGGCCGGGAATACAACTTGGCCTTGGGTCAAAAGCGTGCGGAATCGGTGCGTCAAGCGCTCACCTTGTTGGGTGTGAGTGATGCGCAGATTGAAGCCGTCAGCTTTGGCAAAGAAAAACCCATGGATGCCGGCCAAGACGAAGCCGCTATGGCCAAAAACCGCCGCGTTGAAATCAAGTACTGAGCTTGCGTATGAAAAAAGTTTGTTTGTGGCGTTGCGGTGCCGTAGCGGCACTCTGGCTGTCTCAATCGGTGTCTCATGCCGCTTTGTTTGAAGACGATGAGGCCCGCCGGGCCATCTTGGATTTGCGTCAAAAGATGGAGCAATTGAGCGGCACGGGCAATGCGCAAAACAAATTGCAAACCGACGAAATTTTCAAGCTCAGAAGTGCGTTGCTCGACCTGCAAGCGCAGATCGACTTGCTCAAAGCCGATCAAGCTCGCTTGCGCGGAGCCAATGAGCAATTGCTACGCGATTTATCGGAGCAGCAGCAACGTCAAAAAGACGTTCAGATGGGCTTAGAGGACCGACTCCGAAAATTTGAGCCCTTGAAAGTCACTTTGGACGGCGTCGATATTTCGGTGGAGCCCGCTGAAAAGCGTGACTTTGACGCCGCCATGGCGGTTTTTCGCAAAGGTGATTTTGCTGCGGCTGAAACCTATTTGAGTGGTTTCACGCAGCGCTATCCCAACTCGGCTTATTTGCCTTCCGCTTTATTTTGGTTGGGTAATGCCGAATACGCGATCAAAGATTACGCCGGGGCCGTGACGCATTTCAAGCGCATGTTGACCTTGGTGCCCAAGCACCTGCGTGCAGCGGAAGCCATGTTGGCGATTTCAAATTGTCAAATTGAACTCAAAGACACCAAGGTCGCTCGCAAGACCTTGGAAGACCTGGTGAAAACCTTCCCCGACTCGGAGGCCGCACAAACGGCCAAGGAGCGGTTAGCGCGTTTGAAGTAAGCCCCGATGGACGCTGCGCAATTGGCCAGCACCACTTGGGTGGTGCAGTTGTGCGCCTTTGCTTTGGCTGGGGTCTTGGGGGCGGTGCTCCAGGCGAGTCATTTTTGCACCATGGGTGCCATCAGTGATGTTGTTTTGATGCGCGATACCACGCGCCTCAAGCAATGGGCGTTGGCTGCCGCGCTCGCCATACTGGGTTTTGCGGCGATGCACTCATTGGGGTGGATCGATCCACAAAAAAGCATCTACGGCTCAGACAAGTTGCTCTGGTTGTCCTCCCTGACAGGCGGTGTCCTGTTTGGCGTGGGCATGGTGTTGGGCTCGGGCTGCACCAGCAAATCACTGGTGCGTTTGGGCGCCGGAAATCTGAAGTCCTTGGTGGTCTTGCTGGTGATGGGCGTGGTCGGCTTGGCCACCCTCAAAGGCCTGCTGGCCGTGGCACGTGTTAACACCCTGGAAACCATTTATCTGCATGCGCCAGCCCAAGCCTTTGTGGGGAGTTGGTTGGCCCTGCAAACCGGATGGACTGTGCCGCAGGCCAGTGGCGTGGCCGCTGCCTGTGTGGCCCTGACTTTAGGGGTGTGGTCTCTGCGGGGTACAGACGCGCATCAACGCCCCATGCTCTGGGGTGGCGCCGGCGTGGGTATGGCGGTGCTTGTTTTGTGGTGGCTCACAGGCGTTTGGGGCCATGGTTTAGAACACCCCGAAACACTGGAAGAATTTTTTGTCGCCACAGGCAGTGGTCGCATGGAGTCCTTCAGTTTCACCGCGCCTGTGGCCATGTTGTTGGACGCATTGATGTACTTCAGTGATGGCAGCAAACGATGGACTGTCGGCATGCTCTCCGTGCTGGGGCTGTTGCTGGGCGCTCATTTGCACGCCCGATGGCGTGGCACCTTTCGATGGGAGGGTTTTGTCAACCGGTCCGATTTGGTGCGCCATTTGGTGGGCGGTGCCTTGATGGGCTTTGGCGGTGTCACCGCCATGGGATGCACGTTCGGTCAAGGCTTGAGCGGCTTGTCCACCCTCAGTTGGATGAGTCTGTTGACCCTTGTCTCGATTGGGCTGGGCGCTGGGTTGACCTTGGTTTTGCAACTGCGTCAGTTGGATCGGCAAGACTGATGGACTTAGATGCCACACGCAGTTTTGGCGGTATGGATCGCTTGTATGGCGTTCCGGCTGCAGACGCCATTCGCCGTGCGCATGTGGTGGTGGTCGGCCTGGGGGGCGTGGGTTCTTGGTGCGCCGAAGCCCTGGCCCGCAGTGGCATTGGGCGCATCACCCTGATTGACATTGACCATGTGGCCGAATCCAACATCAACCGGCAAATACAAGCGCTCACCACCACGGTGGGTCAAGCCAAAGTGCAGGCCATGAAAGAGCGCATGGCTTTGATTAATCCGGGCTGCGTGGTGGAGTGCGTTGAAGAGTTTGTGGAGCCTGGCAACTGGCCCGCACTGTTGGGCCCTGGGGTCATGCCCGATGCCGTCATCGACGCATGTGATCAAGTCAAAGCCAAGGTGGCTTTGGCCGTTTGGTCGCAAAACTATCGCGTGCCCTTTGTCAGTGTGGGCGCGGCAGGGGGCAAGCGTTTGGCGCACAAGGTGGATGTGGATGATTTGTCCCAGGTCACCCATGATCCTTTGTTGGCCCAGTTGCGCTACAGCTTGCGAAAATTTCATGCTGCACCCCGCGAGGGAAAAAAAATGGGTGTGGTGTGTGTGTTCAGCCGAGAGGCAGTGGCACCGCCTGACCCCTCCTGCGCCATTGAGGGCGATGGCAGTTTGAATTGCCACGGCTATGGCTCGGTGGTGACGGTGACCGCAACCTTTGGCTTGTGTGCGGTGTCTGCTATTTTGAATTTTCTTTCGGTAGCGTTTCTAAACACAAAAAAATGACGCTATAATTTGAGGCTTAGCAAAACATACACCACTGTCACAAGCAGTTGCAAATGTGGAGTTTTTGGGACCATAGCTCAGTTGGTAGAGCAGCGGACTTTTAATCCGTTTGTCGTGGGTTCGACCCCCGCTGGTCCCACCAAATCACAAAAAACCTGTTCAAATTCTTTTGAACAGGTTTTTTTTTGTGCGCCTCACAGGTGAGTGGCCCCAAATGCCACCCCTATCAATAACTCACTTCAGAGCGTATGCCCAAGTGACCACCGGCGGCGTCAATGGCTGACTGACTTCCGAGCCATTGCTTTGCACAGGTAAGTTACGAATGCTTTGAATGGTTGTGTCCATACCTGAAATCACCCGACCAAACACCGCATAGCCTCCACCGGAGGTGTCTAAACTGCTGTTATCGACTACGTTAATGAAGAATTGATTGGTAGCGCTGTTGAGTACGCTGGTGCGGGCCATGGAGATCGTACCTGTTGTATTGCTCAAGCCAGTGGAGGCAGGCGTTTCCAAGTTAATCGCAGAATAAACCGTACCTGTTTTGACATTTGAGCTGCTGATAGGAACCCCTGTGTAGCCGCCGCCCTGAACCATGAAGTTCGAAATCACGCGATGAAATACCGTTTGGCTGTAAAAGCCATCGTTAACGTACTTGAGAAAGTTAGCAACCGTCAGTGGAGCCTTCGAGGACTCAAGTTCCAACACAAATTGGCCCAGGCTGGTCATAACGCAGACTGTAGGCAAAGCACTGGCCTGAGATGCAGTCACTCCCGCTAGCAAGCAACCTGCTGGTAAGGCTGAACTGATGTTTCCCGCAGCATCTTTAGCCCACACATACATGGCACTGATCTGCGGCAAGGTGATCGTATTGCTTGCTGTCGTTGTAAAACACGCATCAGTAGATTGCGGTGTGGTTGATACAGATTTGAAGCAATAACCAGTCACTGCGGTGTTGTCTGTTGCATTGGCAGTTAAGGTAATCTGACCGGGTGTGTTTCGACTCACACTCACACCAGAGACCGTTGGCGCTACGGTATCAATGCTGCCGGAACCTCCGCCTCCACAACTGGCCAAAATGGCTGTGGAAATTAGAATCATTGGATTCCATTGAGCAATGCGCATAGTTATTCCTTCGGTGACTGACTTCAATTTTGTGATTAATTTTAAAGCATGGAGATCTGAACCTGAAAAGATCCAAGCAGGAACTATTTAATTCAATGATGAAACGCTGAAATAAAAAAAGGCTCATCCCTTTCGGGATGAGCCTGGGTTGGCCATGAGGGATCAAATCACCTGGAAGTTCGATGGACTCAGTTTTTGTGTGATGCCATCCAGTGCAATGGTGGTTGCGCTGAAAGCCGAAGACCCGACCAGCGAGTTGCTGTCGTAGCTGACCTCCACGTGCCCGGCTGTGGTCTGGCTCACGCGCATTTCGTTGTCTCCCGCGACGGTGGGGGTGGTGTCAAAGAAGATTTTTAATTGCGCAGCCAGAGTTGACGCCTGTTTGACGTCTCC
>CANFYZ010000010.1 GCA_947451385.1 Comamonadaceae bacterium
CAGATCGGTATCTACAACCCCGCAGGTCAGCAGTACACCCCGGTCGACAAAGACCAGGTCATGTACTACAAGGAAGACAAAGCCGGTCAAATCCTGCAAGAAGGCATCAACGAAGCTGGCGGCATGTCCAGCTGGATCGCCGCCGCCACCAGCTACTCCACCAGCAACCGCATCATGGTGCCGTTTTATGTGTACTACTCGATGTTCGGTTTCCAGCGCATTGGCGATCTGGCCTGGGCGGCCGGCGATATGCAAGCGCGCGGCTTCTTGCTGGGCGGCACATCGGGCCGCACCACGCTGAACGGCGAAGGTCTGCAGCACGAAGACGGTCACAGCCACCTCATGGCCAACACCATCCCCAACTGTGTGTCTTATGACCCCACGTTTGCGCACGAAGTCGGTGTCATCTTGCACCACGGCTTGAAGCGCATGGTCGAGAAACAAGACAACGTCTTCTACTACCTGACCTTGTTGAACGAGAACTACGCCATGCCCGGTCTCACGCCCGGCACCGAAGAGCAAATCATCAAAGGCATGTATTTGTGCAAGCCTGGCGCTGAGGGCAAGAACCGCGTGCAACTCTTGGGCTCCGGCACCATCTTGCGCGAATCCATCGCGGCCCAAGCCTTGCTGGCCACCGACTGGGGCATTCAGGCGGATGTGTGGAGCTGCCCGAGCTTCAACGAGTTGACACGCGACGGCCAGGACGCCGACCGCTACAACCTGCTGCACCCGCTGGAAAAGCCACGGGTCTCCTTTGTGGCCCAGCAACTCGACAAGCACAGCGGCCCCGTGGTGGCTTCGACCGATTACATGAAGGCCTATGCCGAGCAGATTCGTCCCTTTATTCCCAAAGGCCGCACCTACAAAGTGCTGGGCACCGATGGTTTTGGGCGCTCCGATTTCCGCAGCAAGCTGCGCGAGCATTTCGAGGTCAACCGCCATTACATCGTGGTGGCAGCCCTCAAGGCACTGAGCGAAGACGGTGTGTTGCCGGCATCCAAAGTGGCGGATGCGATTAAAAAGTACGGCATCAAAACCGACAAAACCAACCCGCTGTACGCATAAATCCGGGAGACAAACATGGCATTGGTAGAAGTAAAAGTCCCGGACATTGGGGATTTCGACGAAGTGGCAGTGATTGAACTGCTGGTCAAAGTGGGTGACACCGTGAAAGCCGAGCAGTCGCTGATCACGGTTGAATCCGACAAAGCTTCCATGGAAATTCCATCGAGCACCGCAGGCGTGGTCAAAGAGCTCAAAGTGGCGCTGGGCGACAAGGTCAAAGAAGGCTCGGTGGTGTTGCTGGTGGAGGCCGCCGGTGCGGCCGCTGCACCCGTTGCCGCCCCCGCACCCGCTGCGGTCGCTCCCGTTGTTTCAGCTCCAGTGGCCGCAGTGGCATCTTCAGGTCCGGTCGAGGTGCATGTGCCTGACATTGGCGACTTCAAAGACGTGGCGGTGATCGAGGTGTTTGTCAAACCCGGCGACACCATCAAGTTGGAGCAGTCCCTGATCACGGTCGAGTCCGACAAAGCGTCGATGGAAATCCCTTCCTCACACGCGGGTGTGTTGAAAGAGCTCAAAGTCAAAGTGGGTGACACGGTCAATATCGGAGACCTGCTGGCCATTTTGGAAGGTGCGGCCAGCGTGGCCGCACCAGCAGCTGCGGCTTCCGTTTCTGCGCCAGCATCGGTCGCCAGCGCGCCGATCGCGCCGATCGCATCGACCGCAGCGAGCGTAACGGCTGCAGCGACCACAGCGGTCGCAGCGCCTGCGCATGCCCCCGGTGCAAGCACGGTGGGCTTGCCGCATGCGTCGCCGTCGGTTCGTAAATTCGCTCGCGAGTTGGGTGTGCCCCTGGCAGAAGTCAAGGGCAGCGGTCACAAGGGTCGCATCACCCAAAACGACGTGCAGGACTTCACCAAGTCCGTCATGTCGGGTGCCACCCAAACCAAAGCGCAGGCGGCCAAAGCCCCTGCGGCGGGTGCTGGCGGTGACGGCGCGGCCCTGGGCCTGATCCCCTGGCCCAAGGTTGACTTTGCCAAGTTCGGCCCGATCGAGCGCAAGGAGATGGGCCGCATCAAGAAGATCAGCGGCGCCAACCTGTTGCGCAACGCGATCATGATTCCGGCCGTCACCAACCATGACGATGCCGACATCACCGACCTGGAAGCCTTCCGCGTCTCGACCAACAAAGAGAACGAAAAATCGGGCATCAAAGTCACCATGCTGGCCTTTTTGATCAAGGCCTGCGTGGCCTCGCTCAAAAAATACCCCGAGTTCAACAGCTCGCTTGACGGCGACGCGCTGGTCTATAAAAACTACTGGCACATTGGCTTTGCGGCCGACACTCCCAATGGTTTGATGGTGCCCGTGATCAAAGACTGCGACAAAAAAGGCGTGCTGCAAATCAGCCAAGAAATGTCAGAACTGGCCAAGAAAGCCCGCGATGGCAAATTGAGTCCGGCCGAGATGACCGGTGCGACCTTCACCATCTCCAGCCTGGGCGGCATCGGTGGCAAGTACTTCACACCCATCATCAACGCGCCCGAAGTGGCCATCCTCGGGGTGTGCAAGAGCACCATGGAGCCGGTGTGGGACGGCAAGCAGTTTGTGCCGCGCCTGATGCTGCCACTGAGTTTGACCTGGGATCACCGCGTCATCGACGGTGCTGCTGCAGCGCGCTTCAATGCCTTCCTGGGCCAAATCCTCAGCGACTTCCGTCGTGTCTTACTCTGAGAAAAACATGGCAATCATTGAAATCCAAGTTCCAGACATCGGCGACTTCGACGAAGTGGCGGTGATCGAGTTGCTGGTCCAGCCCGGTGACACCGTCAAGGCCGAGCAATCGCTCATCACCGTCGAGTCTGACAAAGCGTCGATGGAAATTCCGTCCTCGCATGCGGGCGTGGTGAAAGAACTCAAAGTCAAGCTCGGTGACAAGGTCAAGCAAGGCTCGGTGGTGTTGGTGCTGGAGGGCGAGGGCGCTGCGGCGTCTGCCGCCCCAGCGCCGGCAACGGCGCATGTTGCAGCGCCTGTTGCAGCGCCTGTTGCCGCTGTGGCTGCAGCACCCACACCTTCACCCGCACCTGTGGCTTCGCGCTTCGGTGGCTCTGCCGACATCGAGTGCGATGTGCTCGTGCTCGGCGGTGGACCCGGCGGTTACTCGGCAGCCTTCCGTGCGGCGGACCTCGGCTTGAATGTGGTCATCGTCGAACGCTACGCCACTTTGGGCGGCGTGTGTTTGAACGTGGGTTGCATCCCTTCCAAAGCGCTGTTGCATGTCGCAGCGGTGATGGACGAAGTCAGCCACATGGCCGACCTCGGCGTGGACTTTGGCGCACCCGTGGTCAACATCGACAAGTTGCGCGGTCACAAAGAAAAAGTCATTGGCAAACTCACCGGCGGTTTGGCGGCCATGGCCAAGATGCGCAAGGTCACCACCGTGCGCGGCTTGGGGCAGTTCGTTGGCGCGCACCACCTTGAAGTGTCTGAGACGAGCGGCACAGGGCAAGAGCCCACCGGCAGCAAAAAAGTCATCGCGTTCAAGAACGCCATCATCGCCGCGGGTTCGCAAGCCGTGCGTTTGCCCTTCATGCCGAACGACCCCCGCGTGGTCGACAGCACGGGCGCCTTGGAACTCAAAGACGTGCCCAAGCGCATGCTCATTTTGGGCGGCGGCATCATCGGCCTGGAAATGGGCACCGTCTACAGCACGCTGGGCGCACGCCTGGATGTGGTGGAAATGATGGACGGCCTGATGCAAGGCGCTGACCGCGACTTGGTGAAGATCTGGCAAAAGATGAACGCCAAGCGCTTCGACAACATCATGCTCAAAACCAAGACCGTGTCCGCACGCGCCTTGCCAGAGGGCATTGAAGTCACGTTCGAGAGCGCCGAACCCGGCGGTACGGCGCCCGCGCCGCAGGTGTACGACCTGGTGTTGCAGGCCGTGGGTCGCACGCCCAACGGCAAAAAACTTGCAGCCGACAAAGCCGGTGTGGCCGTCACAGACCGCGGCTTCATCAACGTGGACATTCAAATGCGCACCAACGTGCCGCACATCTTCGCGATTGGCGACATCGTCGGCCAGCCCATGTTGGCGCACAAAGCGGTGCATGAGGCGCATGTGGCGGCCGAAGTGATTGCCGGTGAACTGCAAGGCAACAAAGAACTGGCCGCCGCAGCGTTCAACGCCCGCGTCATCCCGAGCGTGGCCTACACCGACCCCGAGGTGGCTTGGGTCGGCTTGACCGAAGACCAGGCCAAAGCGCAAGGCATCAAGGTGAAAAAGGGCTTGTTCCCTTGGACGGCTTCTGGCCGCGCCATTGCCAACGGCCGCGACGAAGGTGTGACCAAACTGCTGTTTGATGACAGTCCTGAAGCGCATGGCCACGGCAAGATCCTGGGCGGCGGCATGGTCGGCACGCACGCGGGCGACATGATTGGCGAGATTGCACTGGCCATCGAAATGGGCGCAGACGCGGTGGACATCGGCAAAACCATCCACCCCCACCCCACGTTGGGCGAAAGCATCGGCATGGCGGCCGAGGTGGCGCACGGCAGTTGCACAGACTTGCCGCCTGGCAAAAAGTAACCGCTGCCTGCTGCCCGTCGCCCCTTCAGCCCGGGCTCAGGGGCGCACCCAGCCCCATCACTTGCGCCAGGATGGCGGGGGCTTCCTGTGCATCGTGTCCGCGCCAGGCCACGATCTGGTCCGGACGGATCAAAACCAGGGGCGCTTCGTACAACGCCAGCAGATCGTCACCGGTGTGGCGCACCACTTTAAGGTCGAGCCCCATGCCCTGAGCCGTGGTTTCAAACGCCGCCGTGTCGACGGGCTGGGGTCCCAGCACCAGCAATGTCCATTCGTTGTGAAAAGTGTCGAAGAGCGAGCGTCCGTCTTGCAGCCAGGCGTGGGGCGGCCTGCCGCCCGGTGTGGCGCAGGGCACATAACTGTTGGCGGTGTCGGGCGGCGCTGTGGTGCCGTCACCCACGATCACCGGGCTGGCGTCGTAGCGTCCGCCAAAGGTCACGCCCGGAATATTGAATTCGCGCCGCACATGGCCGTTCAGGTAGTCCGAGGCAACGACCCGCGCGGCCTGGCCTTGCGGGCTGTCTTCTTCCAGTTCTGATACGGCTTCAAACAAGCCAATGGAGTCGGCAAATTGCCGTGCATAGCCGGTGTTGCGCACCGCCAAGGGGTGGCGTTCCAGGTGGTAACTGTCCAGCAAAGCGGGGGGCGCTTTGCCTTTGAGCACGCTGGCGAGTTTCCAGCTGAGGTTGACCGCGTCTTCGACTGCCGTGTTGTAGCCCAGGCCTCCGGTGGGGGTGAACAGGTGCGCCGCGTCCCCGCCCAAAAACACGCGGCCTTGCTGAAATGACTCCGCGACCAAGGCGTGCCCGGCCATCCAGGTCGCCATCGACAGGATCTCGATCTCGATGTCCTGTCCATAGGCGAGTGCAAACAGACGCCGCGCGTCGGCTTCAGTCAAGGCCTCGGTGGCGGCATCGTCGGCCATCTGAATATGAAAAGCGAATTCGCTCACGCCGTCGACCGACATGGTGAACGCACGCAGCTCGGGGTTGACCACCACGTACATCCACGCGCGGTCGTTCGGGTTGCGGGCATAGAACTCCGGGGCCTTGAGGTAGACCGCCAGCATCTTGCCGCCCATGAACTTGCGCTTGAAACCGGTAGCCCCGCCCCAGGCGATCCCCAGCTGATGACGCACCTTGCTGCGTGCCCCGTCGGCCCCCACCAAATACGCTGCTTGCACGTTCAGGCTCTGTGCGCCGTCGACCGAGGTGACCACGGCTTCGATGTGGTCGCCCGTGTCGGTGAATTGCTGCAACTGCCAGCCGTACCGCATTTCAACGCTGGCTTGCTGTTGGGCATGGCGGTGCAAACACACTTCGACGAATTTTTGCGAAACCCGGTGCGGCAATTCGGCGGCGCTCCAGGACCCCGACATGGCCTTGATGGCCTGGGGCGCTGCTGCCGCCGTGGGCAGGCGCAGCCGGGCCAGCTCGGTGCCGGTGAAGCGGGTCAAGTACGCGATATCGGTGGGGTGCTCCGGTGGCAAGCCCATGCTGCGGATTTCGTGCGCAAAGCCCAATCGGCGGAAATGCTCCATGGTGCGTGCCTGCGTGGCGTTGGCCTGCGGGTTGAAGGCGGTGCCGGGTTTGGCATCCACCAACAGGCAGCGGATGTGGCGTCGCCCCAGCTCGTTGGCCAGCATGAGCCCGCAGGGTCCACCCCCGGCAATCAGAACGTCAATTTTCATCAGGTGTGTCATGGCAGCTCATGGGGGAAAACGTCGGTGAGCACCTCAGGTGCAGGCGCAAGATTGATTTCAATGCGGCCCAAGATAGCACGCCTCATCGCGCCCGCTTTCTGGACCTTCCTCGGCTTCTTCGCTGCACAACGCGGCCATCAGGTCCGGGTCAAGCACCTGACCGGGCAGCAGCAACTCTTCGTTGGGCCAGCGCTTGACCAAATGGCCGTTGGCCACGCCGCCAGCGTGCAGGCTTTGGTAGGCACGCCGGTGTTGCATGGTCACACCGCTGTTGGCGTTGGCAATGATGCGGCTCTCGCCCAAGGCCCAGGGCTCAAAATACGCATTGGCGGCCTCATCCACTTGGCGGAAGTAGGCCCGCGCGCCTTCGGCACTGAGCTTTTTGCGCACGGTGCGCGTGATGAGGCCTTGCAGGTGGTCCAGTGCCGCAGCGTCCATTTGCGCGATGCCGTCAGCGCGCAGGTCCTGCCCAGCGAGCGCCGGGCTGGCCGCTAACTCTGGTGGCAGCACTTTCACCATGGCTTGCACCACGTCACGGTGCGGCGCCACCGCGGTGGCTACGCCCCGGGTTTGCGGTTGAACAGGGCAGCGAATTTCAACAAAGCGGGGCTTGACGGGCCCGGTACAGCCGTCGTGGTGGTAGTACTCCCCCTGGCTGAGTCGTCCCTTGCTGGAACGCCCGCGCACATCGCGGTAGGTGGGGTGCTGCGTGTGCAGATTGAGGCAAACCACCAAGCCGGTGTCATCGACCAATTGGTAGAAGGCTTCACGCCATTCGGGCAACAAAAGTTTGTCGTGCAGGTAGTCGCAGTGCGCCATCGCATCGGCACTTTCAACGCCCGGCTGTTCGCCTTCGATCACCAAGACAAATGGCTTGGGTCGGCGCACGCGCCACTGGCTGTTTGCAAAACTCAAAACCGAGTGAAGGCCAGTCACCGGTTCAGGGCTGTGAGTTGCATGTGCATTCATGGGTTCATCCCCTCGCAAAGCTGGTGCCATACCCTGATGGCCGCATAGGCATCGTTGGCGGCGTAAAGCAATTGTGATTCGCTCAAGCGGGCATTGGCCCAGTTGCTGGTGGCGGCTTTTTTCGACTTTTGAAAACACTGATTGAAGAGCACCGCGACGGCGGCTTTCACGCCCATGTCTTTACGATAGCCGCGCTCACGGAACACGGTGTTCAGCTCCAAAATACCTTCGGGTTCGATACCTAATTTGTTAACGATCCGTTTGCGATCATCGCCCAAACCAAAGCCCGCCTTGGTGATGCCGCCATACGCCAAGAGGTGTGCCGCCACAGATCGGCATTCCGGCTCATGCAGCTGAAACACCCAGGCCCGTTCACAAGTGGCCAGTTGCAAGATATGCGGGCCATCCGAGGCCTCGCCCACCTTGAAAGTCGGCTTGGACTCGGTGTCAAATCCCCAGGCGCTCGCCGTCAGCAATTGCGCCAGGGCCTCCTGTGCTTGGGGGCCTGTATTCACCAAGGTGATGCGGTCCAGCCCCAAGCGCTCGAAGGGCGGGAGCAGGGCGATGGCGTCCTTGTCTGGGGTGAGGTTCGCAGGGGTCATGTGGCTTGCCTTGCATGTTTCATACGGATGGGGGAATTGAACGGGCAGAGCAGACCTGCAGTTTATGTGTGATTTTGTACGGTTGGAATCAACCCTGCGCCTTATCTTTGACCTTCTCAGAGTTTCATCGAGACAACAGAAAGGGGGCCATTTCACAGCAGAAATAAATACTTGGACAGATCCAGATTCACTGATATTAAATTTTGAAATGATGGGAGAAATAAAGATGATTGAAACGATTCAACCTGTGGGCATGGGATGGTTACCGGACTATCCTGATTTCCGAGATTACACCGCCGATGAGCCTTTGATCAAATCGATGCTGCTCAAAGTCGGTCTTAAGGGGACTGGAAAAGTCAGCTTGCCAGTCACGGTGGATTTGCGGGCATGGTGCTCGCCGATTGAAAATCAGGGGGCGTTGGGTTCATGTACCGCCAATGCGGGTGTCGGCATTGTGGAGTATTTCCAGAGAAGGGCCTATGGCAAACACATCGATGCCTCAAGGTTGTTTCTGTACAAAACAACCCGTAACCTGTTGCATTGGACCGGTGACACGGGGGCGTTTCTTCGCACCACCATGGGGGCCTTGGTGTTAATCGGTGTTCCACCTGAGGAATACTGGCCCTACAACGTTGCGACATTTGACCTTGAGCCTTCGGCCATGAGTTTTGCCATGGCACAAGACTATCAGACCACCAGCTACTACCGTCTGGATCCGTCTGGGACGCCCAGGGATGTTTTGTTGAATCGGATCAAAATCTACTTGGGATCGGGCTTGCCGTCGATGTTCGGATTTACGGTTTACAACAGCTACGGTCAGGCCAATGTGTCCGGCAAATTCCCGTTCCCAACGGTGGGAGACAAAATTGTCGGAGGACACGCCCTGATGGCGGTGGGTTACGACGACAACATGGTGATCAAGAACACCAACCCTGGTGCGGTCGAAACCAAAGGCGCTTTGTTGGTCCGTAACTCATGGGGCACTGGATGGGGGGCTGCGGGTTACGGTTGGCTGCCTTACGACTATGTGTTGCGGAATCTCGCATCGGATTGGTGGTCTTTGCTCAACATGGAATGGATCGACTCCGGCAACTTCAGATAAAAAACGCGGGCGCGCAATTCATCTGGGATGCCTTTGGGCAGGCCCTACATCACGATGGGATTGAGCGCCCCGTCCATGCTCATGCTGATGCCGGTGATGTAGCTGGCTTTACTGGAAGCCAGAAACACCACGGCGTTGGCCACTTCTTCAGGTGAGGCCATTCGCCCCAGTGGGATGCGTGCCACTGCATTTTGCAAAACTTGTTCGGGGCTGATGCCCTGAACGCGTGCGTCAGCCGCCAAGCCCTCTTGCAGGCGGTCGGTGTAAGTGAGCCCCGGATTGACCGCGTTGACGCGTATCCCTTTGGCAGCGTAAGCCGTGGCCAGACCCGCAGTAGCCAACATCAAGGCGGCATTGGCCGCGCCACCCGGGATATGAATCGGGCTGGCCACCTTGCCCCCGTTGCCCACCACGTTGACGATATTGCCCTGGCCTCGCGCCGCCATGCGTTTGATGACCGGGTCCATCATGTGGATGTAGCTGAAATATTTGGCCTGCATGGCGTCGGCCCAGGCTTGCGGCGTCAATTCTGGCGCGGGGGTGCGTTTGGCCGCCCCGGCGGAATTGACCAGAACGTCGACCGGCCCCAAAGCGGCTTCGGCGGCGTTGAGGGCGATCACGGCGGCATGCGCATCACGCAGGTCGGCCTCGACCGTGAAGATGCGGGCTGCGGCAAATTCCTTTTCCAAAGTTTGGCGGGCGGCTGCCAAATTGGCCGGATCGCGTGACACCAAGCTGACTTTGGCGCCTTCTGCCAAAAAGGTCTGGGCGCAGGACAGGCCAATGCCTTTGCTGCCGCCGGTGATCAAAATATGTTGGTCGTTGAGGTGTAAGTCCATGGGATTCTCTGCCAATTAAAGTGTGATGCCGGAATTTGGTGCCGATTGAAGCATCAAAATCCCGTGCCGGCTGTCACGGCTGTGGCTGGGTTGTAAGTGCCGAGAATAGCGCTGTTTGGCACCTGGGCGACTGCGCTGTGAAGAGGGCCCGGTCAAGATCACGGCCTTCACTTTAGAGAGAGACCTTTGTCATGCGTTTTTTGAGTTTTGAAAAAAATGGCCGTCACGGCATTGGCTGGGTCAAAGACACACAAGCCACGACTTTTGTGGACCTGTCCCAGGTGGCGCCTGAGTTACCAACCGAGCTGAAAACCCTGGTGAGTACCCCTGGGGCCATGCAAAAAGCGCATGCTGCAGGCGTGAATGCCGCGCCCACCGCGCATCAGCCCCTGAAGGGCGTGCATTTTCTGCCTTTGTTGCCCAACCCCGGCAAGATCGTTTGCATGGGCTTGAATTACGCGGACCACGCCAAAGAAGGTGGCAACGCCCGGCCCGACTACCCCAGTTTCTTTTTGCGTGGCAATACCTCGACCGTAGGTCACCAGCAGGCCATCATCCGACCCAAGGTGTCGCCCAATTTGGACTACGAAGCGGAATTGGCGGTCGTGATCGGTCAGCGTGCCCGTCATTTGACTTCGGCCAATGCGCTCGATTGTGTCGCGGGCTACACCTGTTTCAACGATGCCAGCCTGCGCGACTACCAGCGCAAATCGTCGCAGTGGACGATCGGTAAAAACTTTGACGGCACCGGCCCCTTCGGCCCCTGGTTGGTCACTCCGGACGAATTACCGCCCGGCGCAGCGGGTTTGCGAATTCAGTCGCGCTTGAATGGCAAGGTCATGCAAGACGCGAACACGCATGACTTTTTGTGGAACGTGGTGGAGTCTTTGGTCTTGATCACCGAATGCATGACGCTGGAACCGGGCGATGTGATCATCACCGGAACGCCCGCCGGTGTGGGTTACGCCCGAACACCGCCGGTGTGGATGCAGCCCGGCGATGTGTGCGAAATCGAGATCGAAGGGATCGGCATCCTGTCCAATCCGATCGCCGACGAGGTTTGAGCCGACCAGGCTGGCGTCGACCAGCTTGGCGTCAAGGGGGCTAGTCCGCCTTGGCCCCTGAGCTCTTCACCACCGCTGACCATTTGGGGACTTCGCCGCGCAAGAAGGTGCTGAATTCGGCGGTGCTGTTGTGGGTACTGGCCATGCCCAGCAAGGCAAATTTATCCATCACCTCGGTCGATTCCATGGCGCGGTTCAGTGCGGCATTGAGTTTTTCTACCACCGCAGCTGGCGTGCCTGCAGGTGCAAAGAAGCCAAACCAGGTGTAGTCGTCAAACTCTTTGTAACCGAACTCGGTGATAGAGGGGACGTCGGGCAGCAGGGGCGAGCGCGCGGCGCTGGTCACTGCCAGGGCTTTGAGCTTGCCCGCCTTGATCATGGGCACGGCCGGCGGCATGGAGGTAGACGCCATGGGCGTGTGCCCAGCAACCACCGCATTGATGGCGGCAGCGGGTTGGTAAGGCACATGCACGATGTCCACTTTGGCGGCCGATTTCAGGCGCTCCATCGACAGGTGGGTGGTGGTGCCAATGCCCGAAGAGGCGTAGCTGAGGGGGGTTTTCTTGGCCGATTCGACCAACTCGGGCAGCGTTTTGGCGGCTACGCTGGGGTTGACTGTCAAAATATTTGGCGTTTTAGGGCCCAAGGCCACAGGCACAAAATCTTTCAAAGCGTCATAGCCCGCGTCGGCATACAAAGACGGATTCACGGCAAACGCCACGCTGTGCACCAGCAGGGTGTACCCATCGGGTGCGGCGCGCTTCACCTGAGCGGATGCGATATTGCCTCCCGCGCCCCCTTTGTTTTCCACAATGAAGTTGCCCCCCGTCAGCTCGGAGAGTTTTTGCGTCAAGCTGCGTGCCACGATGTCGGTGGAGGCGCCAGGTGCGAAGGCCACCACCAGGGTGACGGGTTTGGCCTTGGGCCATTCTGTTTGTGCTGCAGCCTGCAGGGCTGCCAAACTGAAGCAAAGACCCAGGAAAAGTGGCATCAAAGGGCGGGCAAAGTGGGGCATAGGGTTTCCTGTTGGGGGGCGATCAGGCTCAAGCCTGGGGCACCAAATGAAAATCGAAATTCACTTCTAAAAAAGGCGTCGGGATGCCAAAGCGTGCAGCCACTTTGGGGTTGTGGGAAGGCTGCAAGGGTACGATCAAACCGTCTCGAACGCCAAATACCGTGTCGTTGTCCAGGTAGGCTGAGTCGGCCGGAAAGAGTTCCGTGACCAACCCCACATAACCTGGCGCAGACACAATCACATGAAAGTGAGCGGGGCGCCAAACATTGCGGCCACTGGCTGCCAGCAAAGCGCCCACCGGTCCATCGGTGGGGACGGTGTAGGGGTGCGGGCGCAAGGTGAGGAGGTTATAGCTCCCGTCCGCATCACAGCGGATCTTGCAGCGCAGGTTCTGTGGATCTTGCGCGGGGTCTTGCGCCGGGTACAAACCGTTGTCGGCGTTTTGCCAAAAGTCAATTTCGGCATGCGCGATAGGGCGACCCTGCCCGTCCAAAACCCGACCGTGAAGCCATGTTTTTTGCCCAGGCTGATCGCCCGACAAATCCACGCCGTTCGGGCGCAGCACAGAGTCATGGTTGTGAAATGGCCCCAAGACGCTGCTGGCGGTGCCCCCTTCGGGCTGGGAGACCACATCGACCATCGAGGAGATGCCCAGAATGTCGGACAGCAAACTGAACTCGTTGCGTTCGGTGTCGGTGATGGCTGCGCTTTGCGTCAGAAACTCCAGCCCGCGTAACCATTCTTCTTTGGTGAGTCGGGATTCGGCGACGAAAGCATGCAGGTGTTTGACCAGGAGGGCCATGACCTGGCCCAGTCGGGGGTCAGAGGCCTGAGAGAAGCTGCGCATGGCCGCTTCGGTGACGGAAGGTTGGGGCATCGTGAAGTTGTGAATGGAGACGAGCTCCCCATGGTAGGTGAATCAGGGCCTCGGCCCTATAGGGATTGACCTGTAGCCCTTAGGTTCAAACTCACTCTCCGACTCACTCTCCGACATGGCAGTCGCGGCGCAGCAAAGCCAGTGCGTCATGCAATTTGTAATCGTGATCGCTGATCAAGGTTTCTTGGGCATCTTCGACAAATTGCGTCCACAACGCCAGGTAGTCGCTCTGGTGCTGCACAGGGGCGTTTTCCAGAACGAACGAGTCCACCCGATTCGGTTGCCAACCTGATTTGCGAATTTTGCGCACCAGGGTGGCCGCCGACTTTTCGGTCAGCAAAGTTTTTGCCGTGCTGCCCGCTGCAATGCACAAGAACAGGGTGAGCAAAGAGCCGTCGTCGCTGTGGCCTTGGGTCACTTTATTCCAGGCGGCGGAGGCTTCACGGTCAAAATGGTCGATCTCAGCCAAGCTGTCTTCGATCCAAAAATAGCGGCCCACAAAGGCGGGGGTTTGTTGAAACAACTTCACCACAGGCAGGGTGGTGTCTTGAATTTTCGGTAAGTCCGCGATCAAGCTTTGGCGTACCTCGCCCACCACGGCCTTCAATTCATTGGGCAAATGCTTGGGCAGCGGCAGCAGGGGGGCGGATTTGGCAGGCTTTCGCAAATTCGCAATCAGGCTTTGAAAACCCACCCAATCGGGCATGCCCTTTTGTTTGCCGTTGATTGCCAGCAAGGCGGTACGGATCACGGCGTCGGCGTCGGGGCCGGCGTCTTCCAAGTCGTCCGCTTCCAAGCCCAACCCATCGGCCAGCCACACGGCGGCCTCTATTCGTTGGGCCACCTGTTGGCGCTTGGCCAGCTCGTTCAGGTAATCGGCCAGGCTGCAAAGCGACCATTTGGCGAGTTGCGGAATGTGCTTGTCGCTGAAGCCTCCGTGCTCGTTCATGCCAAAGTGGCTGTTTTGCGGCATCACGATCAGCGCTTTGAGCATGTCCGAGGCGGCCTTGGAGCGTGACATGAAACTGTGGTCTCGCAGCATCAGCGCGGCGCGGTGCAGGTCACCCTCGCTTTGCAATTCCAGGTTCAGGCTGACCAAGTTGACGATGCGTTCTTTGGCTTTTTCCAACTCCGGGCGCAAGAACTCGCTGCCAAAGTAGCGGGCAATTTGCACCATGCCTTTGGGCGCATCGGTGTGGATGGCCTCGAGCTTCTCCTCTGAGATCAGGCCTTGCGCCAGGCCGTAGGCCAGCACCTTTTCAAAAAATGGGCCGTTGTCAAACAGCGAAAGGCTGTTCGAACCCGGGCCTGAGCTTGATGCGGTCACAGACATGGTGGGGCGCCTTAAATCGCCGATTCTTCGTCCGAGTCCAGCGCGGCTTGGGTGATTTTGCCGCGGTCGGTGGCACTGGTCTCGACTTTGCCGTCATCTTCAGGCTGCTCTTCTTCCTCCGACAAGCCCAGGTCGTGTGCGCGGGCTTTGGCGCGCAGCACCAAGAGCATTTCCACAAACAAATCTGGGCATTGGTAACGCAGAATCCAGGCCATTTGCATCCAGTCCTGGTCGGCCACCTCGTCTTCGTCCAATTTGGGCTTGACATAGGCCGAGGCCAGCAGCGCGGTCTCAGACAGCATGCGGCCATCATCTTCTACCGCATCAAACAAGCCGGTCCAGGCAAAGGCTTCAATACGGCTCCATTTTTCAGAGAAGTAATCGGCCAAGGATTCGGCGCCGCCTTCGAGATCGCCAATCGCCGTCAAAAATTCCACCGGATCGGCATCGTCACGAAAAATGATCGCGTTCATCATGCCGCGCAGGTGGGTGCGCGACAGGTCTTTGTATTGCTTCTCGATCACCACCGCCCGGGCAAACTGCTCTGGCGTGACCAAGAGGTTGATCACCGACTCTTTGGAGTTGTCGTACTCACGGATCACGGCCAGCATGTCTTTGGGGGGCAACTGCTCCAACACCACCATCAAGGCCTGGTCGCCTTGTTCGTCCGCCAGCTCAACCAAGGCGGCTTCGGCCGCCACAATGTCGCCGGAGGCGATCAGGCTTTGGGTTTTGGCGATCAGGGCCAGGGCACCCGCAGGGGAATGTGTGTCTTCGGTCATGTTCAATCCTTGCGGTCAAAGCCTTGTTCGGCCAGCCAGTCATTGCCCGCGTCTTCGCGCGCTTGGGCATCTTGCTCATCGTCGTCTTCGATGCGTGAGCCACCCTCTTCGGCATGTTGCGTGGCGGTTGCTTCGCGGGGCTCCGTCTCGTCGTCCTCGGCATCGGGGGGGCGGTTGGCGGCACTCAGCGGTTTGGTGTGCATGTACTCCAGCGCAGCGGCGACGCTCAGAAACCATTCGCCCATGGGTTCTTGCAGAATTTTGTCGACGATGGGCTGTGCCCAAGGTTCAATTTTCAGGGCGTGTTTGAGGGCCTTCCAGGCCAGCAATTCATCGTCATTGTGGGTTAAAAAGTGGTCCATCACGGCAGGCACCGTGAATTGGAAGGCTTGATGCAAAACCACCGCCACCATCTCCGGATTCAGGTCCATGATCTGCAGCAAAAAGTCGAGTTCTTTGCGCTTGTCGGCCAAGCGTTTGCGCAACACATTCTGGCCGTCCGAGTCAAAACTCAGATCATCTAACTCGGCTTGGTAGGCGCTGCGCAGTTCAAGAAAAAAGGAGGAAATATGCATCGGTTCAAGTTTCAATGTTTTTGCCCGCGCAGCGCAGCAAAGTACGCGGACCAAATCTCGCGCGCAGTTTGCGCCGGGTCGTCGAGTAAGTTGCGGCGGCGGTTGTCGTCGTAGGCCTGTCTTCGGCTGGCGTCGGACAGGACTTCGTAAGCCTCCTGGACTTCACGAAAACGCGCCGGAGCGTCCGCTGCGGTGTTCCGGTCGGGGTGGAATTGCGATGCTTTTTGGCGAAACGCTTTTTTGATGTCGGCCAGACTGGCGTCGCTTTGCAGCCCGAGGGCGGCGTAATACTCTGTCTGTCGCTCAGCCTGCGGCTCTGTCTTACGCTCTGTCATTCACGGTCTTTCAGGACGAGCTATTTTAGTCGGCTTCGCCCCGCAAGATGCGGCCGTCTCAGCGAGCGACCTTGTCGGCGCGGGTCAATTGCAGCACGCCGTCCTCCAGCGGACGCCAGCGCAGACTGAGCATGTCGGCCAAATAATTTTGATAAACCCGCCAGGGTTTGCGGTCGCCTTGCTGGGGCAACACGTTGGCGGCGCGCTGGACATAGCCTGATGAAAAATCAAAATAAGGCTGGGCTTGAACCTGCGGGTCTTTGCGCGGCACGGCCTGTTGGTAGCCATGGCGGGCCATGTGCTTCAGCAAGCGACACACATAGGACGCAGTTAAATCGGCCTTGAGCGTCCAAGAGGCATTGGTGTAGCCCATGGCCATGAACACATTGGGCAGGTCGGACAGCATCATGCCCTTGTAGGCCATGGCCTGGGCGGGGTTGTAGGCTTGGCCATCCAGCGTGAAAGCAATGTCGCCCAAGGCATTCAGCTTTAATCCGGTGGCGCTGACGATCACGTCCGCGTCAAGGTGCTGCCCACTGGTCAGCAAGATCCCATGGGGGGTGATCTGCCCGATGGTGTCGGTGACCACCGAGGCACTTTGGTTTTTCAGAGCTTCAAACAAGTCCCCATTGGGCAACAGACACACGCGCTGGTCCCAAGGGTTGTAGCGCGGGGTGAAGTGTTTGGCGGTGTCAAATTCCGGGCCGAGCTGTTGGGCCGCCAAGCCGATCAAATGGCTTTTGGCTTTTTGCGGGTAGCGGCGGGCCAGCCTGAAAAAATACATGCCCTGCAAAATGTTTTTCCAGCGCGTCAAGTGATGGGCCCAGCGCTCTGGCAAGTAGCGTTGCAGTTTCAAGGCCAGCGCATCCTCGGCGGGACGCGTCACCATGTACGTGGGTGAACGTTGCAGCAGCGTCACATGCGCCGCCGCCGTGGCCATGGCGGGGACCAGGGTCGCCGCGGTGGCACCGCTGCCAATCACCACCACCCGCTTGCCGCTGTAATTCAGGTCTTGCGGCCAAAATTGGGGGTGCACCCAGCGACCTTGAAAGCTGGCTTGTCCATCAAATACCGGTTGATGCGCTTGGGTGTAACTGTAGTAACCACTGCACAGGTACAAGAACCGGGTGGTCACCTGCTCCACAGCGCCCTGGTCCAGCAAGAGGGTGACGTGCCAGCAACTTTGCGCCGTCGACCAATTGGCGCGCAGTACTTTGCGTCCGAATTGAATCTGCTGGGTGATGCCTGTCTCGTCTGCCGTGGATTGGATGTAGCGCAAGATCGAGGGGCCGTCCGCAATCGCTTTGCGTTCGGTCCAGGGTTTGAAGGCATAGCCCAGGGTGTGCATGTCGGAGTCGGAGCGCACACCGGGGTAGCGAAACAGATCCCAGGTGCCGCCCAGTCGGGCTCGCGCCTCCACCAGCTTCCAACGTGTCTGCGGGCTGTTTGCTTGCAGATGCCGTGCTGCGCCAATGCCTGACAGCCCGGCACCCACGATCAGCAGGTCGCAATCGAGGGGGGCAGGGATGGGGTCGTGGCCGGCGGTTGACGCATTCGGGGAAGCAGTCTGAGAAGCTGTTGGGGAAGCAGTCTGAGGGGGGTGCACGTGGACTCCTGTGAGGGACTTGCACTGTACATGAGCGGTTGCATTCAAGGTGCCCCCCTCCAAGCCTGTGGGGATGGGTCAAAATACGGGGCCTTCCACTTTGACAGAAAAGCCCGCTTTGACCGAAGACACCCCATTGATGCAAGAACCCCGCGTTTGGCAAGACGAACAGTGGACGGCCCGGGTCATCAAAAATGAAGACGACGACGGATGGGCTGTCGCCATGTTCAAAACCGGCCAGGTTGAGCCTGCGCTGGTCGGTCCTTGGACCATGGGTCGGGACAAAAAGAACCCCAAACCACTCGACGGCAACGCCTTCATCACCCTGGTGAAAACAGCCAGCGAATTTGTGCGTCGGTCTGAACAACAACTTCATGCCAGTTTGCACCAGAGTTTGTCGGTGCCAGGCCCCTCGGGTCGGGTCACCGTTCTGCTGGACATTGAGCCCGATGACGAAAATCCCTCGGCCACCCTGCGTGCCCAAGATGAAGAGGGCGAATTGCTGGCGCAATTCAAAGTCGACCCGTCTTACAAACTCAGCCGCCAGACGGCCCAAGCCTGGGTCGATGGGGGATTGAAGTCGCCCCAACGTGCCTCACACACCTGATTCAGAGCGGGTTGTGTCAGAACCTCATTCCTCGCTGCAGCCCTGGCAAGTCTTAACGGGCGGCATCTGCGGCTTGGTGTTGACCATTGGATTGGCACGCTTTGCCTACACCCCGTTGCTGCCGAGCATGCAGCTTCAAACCGGCTTGACCGATGCCGCTGCCGGCGGCCTGGCCGCCATCAATTACGCGGGTTACATCACGGGTGCCTTGGCCACAGCTTGGATTGACGATGTGCGCTGGCGCCATCGCCTCTACAGCACCGGCTTGTGGCTGGCGATTTTGACCACAGCGGCCATGGCCTTGAGCGATTGGATGCCCGCATGGGCCCTGTGGCGGTTTTTGGGCGGCTTGTGTGGTGCCGCGGGCATGTTGCTCGGCTCGGGGCTGGTTTTGGGCTGGTTGATGCGCCAAGGCCAACGCCCCGAACTGGGTATTTTTTTCATGGGCATTGGCCTCAGTATCCTGGTCACCGCGGTGGGGGCTTGGGCTTTGGCGCAGTGGTGGCCGTTGTGGTCGAGTCAGTGGTTGGCCTTGGCGGCGGTGGGATTGGTCTTTGCCATTCCCGCTTGGCGGTGGCGTCCACCGGTGCCGCCACCGACGATCGCTCAAGCAGCAAGCGCTCCAAGTGTTTCGCGCCGTTGGCTCTGGACCATGGCCGCCAGTTATTTTGCGGCGGGCTGGGGTTTTGTCATCAGTGCCACTTTCATCGTGGCAATGGTGGAGCGCGAGCCCACGCTGGCCGGGCAGGGCAACTGGGCCTGGGCCTGGGTGGGGCTGGCGGCCTTGCCGGCGGTGTTCATCTGGGACCGGGTGGCGCGCCGGTGGGGCGATACCCGCGCTTTGCTGTTGGCGTTTGGGCTGCAAACCTGTGCCATCGTGTTGCCTGCGCTGTCCAACGCATGGGGTGTCGTCTTGCTGGGGGCGGTGGGTTATGGCGCGACCTTCATTGGCATCGTCAGCTTGACCTTGGCTTTGGTGGGACGGCGTTCACCAAACAACCCGGGCAAGGCCATGGCGCGTCTGACCCTGAGTTATGGCCTGGCGCAGATCATTGCGCCCGTGGTCGCAGGCCAAATGGCCCAGCTCACGGGCACCTTCCACGGCGCACTCTGGTTGACTGCCGCCGTGATGGCCACGGGCATGGCACTTTTGGCTACCTTGCCCGAAGAAGGCTGAGATCGGGGCGTTTTACAGGCCCAGGCTTTGCAGTTCCACCAGACCTTTCGGGGTTTTCAAGGTGGCGGTGATGTTCGCCGGGCCAGGGCTAACGGTAACCTGTGTCAGGCCAATGGCCGCGTAGGCGGCTTCTAATTTGTCTGCGCTCGGGTGTTGCACCGCCAAGCTGTGCAAGCTCACGCCGGAGCGGGGCAGGCTGTTGCGCGGGTGCAAGCGCAGGGGGTCGGTGGCCTCCGGTTTGCCCCATTGAATCAGGCTGGGCAAGGTGCCATTGAACAGGCGCTGACCATCGGCCCGCACCGAAATTTGCCAATGCAAAACCCCTTTGGACGTGCGGCGGCTGGCATGCACCGCCGGCCCCCGGTCGATGGCTTGCATGCGCAGCGCCATGCGCGCCGCCAGCAAGTCGGTGGTGCTGGCCACAAAATGCAGCAAGCGCGGCGCTTGCGCCACGGCGGCCCGCACGGCCTCGTCGTCCATGTCAAACCAGCGCGTGGGTTGTTTCTTTTTCGGCCGCACCGCCTGCGGGTTGATGGCGATGATTTCCAAATAAGCCAAGGGGTTGTCGGGGGTGGCAATCTTGAACAAGCGGTTGTGCGTGCCGTACAACTCGTGCTCGCCACCCGGCCCGGGGGTGATGCCCAAGACGTCCTCACACCACGCCACCCCGCGCGCCAGATCCGGGGCCATCACCACCAAATGATCGATTTCGGTTTTCATGGCCCCGACCATACCATTGCCCGGGGCCCGTCACGCGCTGCGGAATCAGCGGTTTTGGCGCTATGCCCAGGGTGACAGTTGGAACACGGTTTTTCAGTTGAAATCAGGTTCGCAGCGCGGGGATGCCTTCGTGCGCACCGATTCAAGGAGACCTGACATGAACCTGTTTGATCTGAGCGGCAAAGTGGCCATCATCACCGGCTCGTCGCGTGGCATTGGCCGCGCCATTGCCGAGCGCATGGCCCAGCATGGTGCCAAGGTGGTGATTTCGTCGCGCAAAAAAGAAGCGTGTGACGCGGTGGCCGAGTCCATTCAGGCCCAATACGGGGCAGACAGCGCCATCGCCGTGGCGGCGAACATCTCGTCCAAAGAAGACCTGCAAAGTTTGGTGGACCAGACCATGGCCCATTGGGGCAAGGTGGATGTGCTGGTGTGCAACGCTGCCAGTAACCCTTATTACGGCCCGCAAGCAGGCATTGCCGATGCCCAGTTCCGCAAGATTTTGGACAATAACATCGTGGCCAACCATTGGCTGATCAGCATGACGGCCCCGCAAATGGTGGAACGCAACGAGGGTTCGATCATCATCGTCTCCTCCATCGGCGGGCTGCGCGGCTCCTCGGTGATCGGCGCTTATTGCATCAGCAAGGCCGCCGACATGCAGTTGGCGCGCAATTTGGCGGTGGAATACGGCCCACACAACATCCGGGTGAACTGCATTGCGCCAGGCTTGATCAAGACCGACTTTGCCCGTGCCCTGTGGGAAGACGAGGCCATGTTGGCGCAACGCACCGCGACCACGCCTTTGCGCCGCATCGGCGAGCCCGATGAGATCGCCGGTGCGGCGGTGTTCTTGGCTTCGTCAGCCGGTTCGTTCATGACGGGGCAGAGCTTGGTGGTGGACGGCGGCGTCACCATTTGACGCGTTGACGCGTTGATGCGCCTCTGGGCTCTCTGAAGGATCAGCGGGCGTTGTCGGACTCGCCACGCTGGACCCGGCGGGCACCGGTGAAGCGCTTGTTCCAGTAGGCTTCACGCATATCGTCGACCCGAACGGAGGCGCCGGTGTGCGGCGAGTGGATGAATTTGCCGTCACCCACATAAATGCCTACATGGCTGAAGGTGCGGCGCATGGTGTTGAAAAAAACCAGATCGCCTGGTTTGAGGTCGTTGCGCTCGATGGATTCGGTGGCTTTGGCTTGTTCATCGGCGCGGCGAGGCAGCACCAGGCCAATCGACTGCTCATACAGATGGCGGACGAAACCGCTGCAGTCAAAACCCGTGTTTTCGTTGGCGCCGCCTCGGCGGTAGGGCACGCCCAGCAGCCCCATGGCCTGCACCACCAAATCGGTGGCTTTGCCACTCATGGTCTGGCGTGCCTGGGAAAGATGTTCTCCCAACTGAGCCACCAGGCCTTTCTCCAAGGCCATGCGGTCGAGCTCGTCGTCGGACGGGGCTCCCCAGGCGGTTAAGCTGCTCCAAAGCAACAGGATCATAAAAAAACGCATAGCTTTTGATAATAACTGGATACCACTGCGGCGTCAATGAAGTTAAAGTTATCGTTAAGTTTATGCTTCTATCTTTATGAATTTATTGAATATTTTTTCAATTCTAGAGTTTGTCGGTCTGGCGCATAAGCCTGCGACAATCAGGACTTCAATGACTCCTTGGATGGTGTGATGCTTTTGGAATTGTCTGAATCCCAGTTGGTTTTGGTGGATTACCAAGCCCGTTTGTACCCAGCGCTGTTCGAAGCAGACAAGGTCTGGGCCAATGCCGCTCGGCTGGCGCAGCTGGGGCAGCGCTTGAAGGTCCCGGTCTGGGGCACAGCGCAAAACCCGTCGGGCCTGGGCGAGTTGGCCCCTGAAATCAGTGCCCATTGCAAGCAAGTGCTGGCCAAAATGCAATTCAGTGCCGTTGAAGAAGGACTGGGCGAATGGCTCAAACCCGAGCCGGAAGCGCCCAAGGGCAATGCGCGCAGCCTGCCGCGCCATTTGCAAAAGAGCCAAAATGCTGCGCCTGAGCGCAACACCATCGTCCTGGCCGGCTGCGAAGCCCATGTGTGTTTGTTGCAAACCGCCTTGGACTTGATCGAAGACGAGTTCGATGTGTGGGTTGTGACCGACGCCTGTACGTCGCGCACCGAGCGCAACCGCGATGCGGCATTCGATCGCCTGGCCGGTGCGGGCGCGGAGCTGGTGACCACCGAAATGGTGGGCTTTGAATGGCTGCGCGGCGCCGAGCACCCGGAGTTCAAATTCTGGCAAGGGCTGATCAAGTAAGCCGTTGGCCTGAACTTGGCCTGAACTTGACCAGAATCCGTCACCGCCCGGGAAGGGTGTTGCGGTTCCTCAGACCGGGCTTCTGACAGAGAAAAAAGTCAGTTTGTAGCAAGTCCGTCATGAATAATTATGAATTCAGAAGATCCTGGCCTTTCCAGGCTGGCGACACGGCACTGAATCATCTTTCGAGGAGACCTCCATGGCCAGCTTTGCTGACTTTCACGCGCGTTCGATCAACGACCGAGACGCTTTTTGGGCTGAACAAGCCAAGATGGTCGACTGGAAGGTGCCGCCGCAGCAGATTTGTGATTACAGCAACCCGCCATTTGCCAAATGGTTTGTCGGTGGGCAGACAAACCTCTGCCACAACGCGGTCGATCGCCACCTCCAAGACCGGGCCGATCAAGCTGCTTTGATTTTTGTTTCAACCGAAACCGATCAGGAAAAAACCTACACCTACCGCGATCTGCACAGCGAGGTGCAGCGCATGGCCGCCATCTTGCAAGCGATGGGCGTGGTCAAGGGTGATCGGGTGCTGATTTATATGCCCATGATTGCCGAGGCCGCCTTCGCCATGTTGGCCTGCGTGCGCCTGGGGGCGATTCACTCGGTGGTGTTCGGCGGTTTCGCCTCCCACTCCTTGGCCACGCGGATCGAAGACGCTTCGCCCAAGGTGATTGTCAGTGCCGATGCGGGCTCGCGCGGTGGCAAGGGCGTGCCTTACAAGCCTTTGCTGGACGAGGCCATTCGTTTGTCGACACACAAGCCCCGCAGCGTGTTGATGGTGGACCGCCATTTGGCTGCCTTCGAGCCGGTCGCGGGCCGCGATGTGGACTACGCCACGGCACGGGCCAAGCACATGGACGCGGTCGTGCCCTGTGAATGGGTGGAGTCCACGCACCCCAGCTACACCTTGTACACCTCCGGCACCACCGGCAAGCCCAAGGGCGTGCAACGCGACACCGGGGGTTACACCGTGGCCCTGGCGTCCAGCATCCCGAACATTTTCCAGAGCCAACCCGGCGACACCTTTTTTTGCACCAGCGACATCGGTTGGGTGGTGGGGCACAGCTACATCATCTACGCCCCGCTGATTGGGGGCATGGCCACCATCATGTACGAGGGTTTGCCGACCCGCCCGGACGGCGGCATCTGGTGGAGCCTGGTGGAAAAGTACAAGGTCAATGTGATGTTCAGCGCACCGACCGCCATTCGGGTGCTGAAAAAACAAGACCCCGCGCTGCTGACCAAATACGACTTGTCCAGCTTGAAAGCCCTGTTCCTGGCGGGCGAGCCTTTGGACGAGCCCACCGCCAAATGGATCTCAGAAGGCCTGAACGGCAAAGCCATCATCGACAACTATTGGCAGACCGAAACCGGCTGGCCGATCCTGACCATTTGCAACGGCATTGAAAAAGCCCCGAGCAAGTTCGGCTCACCCGGCAAGGCGGTGTATGGCTACAACGTCAAATTGGTGGACGACCAAACCGGTGAAGAACTGACCGGCGCGAACCAAAAAGGCGTGCTGACCATCGAGGGCCCTTTGCCGCCCGGCAACCTGCAAACCATTTGGGGGGACGACAAGCGTTTTGTCAGCACCTACTGGAACACGGTGCCGAACAAGCTGGTTTACAGCACCTTCGACTGGGCCGTGCGTGACGAAGACGGTTACTTTTTCATCTTGGGGCGTACCGATGACGTGATCAACGTGGCAGGTCATCGTTTGGGCACGCGCGAGATCGAAGAGAGCATCTCCAGCCATCCAAATATCGCCGAAGTGGCCGTGGTCGGTGTGGCCGATCAACTCAAAGGGCAGGTGGCCATGGCCTTTGCCATCGCCAAAGACACTTCGGGCCTGACCGACATGGCGGCGCGCCTGAAGCTGGAGGGTGAAGTCATGAAGGTGGTGGACTCGCAACTGGGTGCGGTGGCGCGACCTTCCAGGGTGCTGTTTGTCAGCGCCTTGCCCAAGACACGCAGCGGCAAATTGCTGCGACGGGCCATCCAGGCGGTGGCCGAAGGGCGTGACCCCGGCGACTTGACGACCATGGACGATCCGGCGGCTTTGCAGCAAATCGTCGATTTGATCAAAGCGTAAAGCATCCAAGACCCCACTTCTGGGGTCTTTTTTTGTGTATTTATCTTTTAGGGGCCTGTAAGTTAGATCGCGGAGAACCCATGGCACAATCCTGGATGTTACTAAGGCCCTTCCTTTGCCACAGTCGCATCCGCCAACCGGTTCAGCCGTGTCGCGGAAGGTATACATCAACCAACTAATGTTTCCTTCAGGGAAACGGAGGTCAGCGAAAAATGAGCGAGACAAATTCCGTCTACTCCGCCTATCAAGGCAACACCTACCTGTTCGGTGGCAATGCCCCGTACGTCGAAGAGATGTACGAGAACTATTTGGCCAACCCTGGCAGCGTGCCTGATTCTTGGCGTGAATATTTCGACGCCTTGCAGCATGTCCCCGCCGTCGATGGCAGCAACGCCAAAGATGTGCCTCACTTGCCCGTCATCAATGCCTTTGCAGAGCGCGCCAAGTCCGGCGGCACCAAAGTCGTCATGGCCAGCGAAAACGTGGAAATGGGCCGCAAGCGCACCGCAGTGCAACAGCTCATTGCCGCTTACCGCAATGTGGGCCAGCGCTGGGCCGACCTGGACCCTTTGAAGCGCACCGAGCGCCCCAAGATCCCAGATTTGGAGCCCTCGTTCTATGGCTTCACCGATGCCGACCAAGAAACCGTGTTCGACACCAGCAACACTTTCTTCGGCAAACCCAATATGTCTTTGCGCGAGCTGCTGAATGCTTTGCGCGAAACCTACTGTGGCACCTTGGGCGCGGAATACATGTACGCCACCGACCAGGCTGAAAAGCGCTGGTGGCAAGAAAAGCTGGAAAGCATTCGCAGCAAACCCAATTTCAATTCTGAAAAGAAAAAAGCCATCTTGGAGCGATTGACCGCGGCCGAAGGCCTGGAGCGCTATTTGCACACCAAATACGTGGGCCAAAAGCGCTTCTCCCTGGAAGGCGGCGAAAGCTTCATCGCCGCCATGGACGAGTTGATCCACTGCGCCGGTGTCCAGGGCGTTCAAGAGGTGGTGATTGGCATGGCCCACCGTGGCCGTTTGAATGTGCTGGTCAACACCATGCGCAAAATGCCATCCGTTCTGTTCGCCGAGTTTGACCACACGGCGCCCGAAGAGTTGCCCGCAGGCGATGTGAAATACCACCAAGGCTTCAGCTCTGACGTGTCCACCGCCGGTGGCCCGGTTCACTTGTCGCTGGCCTTCAACCCCTCACACTTGGAAATCGTCAACCCCGTGGTTGAAGGCTCGGTACGTGCCCGCATGGACCGCCGCGCCGATCCGCACGGCAAAGAAGTGTTGCCGGTGCTGGTGCACGGTGATGCCGCTTTTGGCGGTCAAGGGGTCAACCAAGAAACATTTGCGCTGGCGCAAACCCGGGGTTATTCGACCGGCGGCACGGTGCACATCATCATCAACAACCAGATTGGTTTCACCACTTCGGACCCCCGCGACATGCGCTCCAGCGTGTTCTGTACCGACATCGTGAAGATGGTGGAAGCGCCGGTTTTGCACGTCAACGGCGACGATCCCGAAGCCGTGGTCTTGGCCACGCAAATGGCACTCGACTACCGCATGAGCTTCCAAAAAGATGTGGTGATCGACATTGTTTGCTTCCGTAAACTCGGTCACAACGAGCAAGATACGCCCGCATTGACCCAGCCGTTGATGTACAAAAAAATCGCGGCCCACCCTGGCACCCGCAAGTTGTTTGCCGACAAATTGGCCGCTCAAGGTCTGGGCGAGTCCTTGGGCGACGACATGGTCAAGGCCTACCGCGCAGCGCTGGATGCCGGTAAGCACACCGATGATCCGGTGCTGACCAACTTCAAAACCAAGTTCACCGTGGACTGGTCGCCCTTCATGGGCAAAAAGTGGACCGATGCCGGTGAGACCGCCATTCCCATGGCCGAGTGGAAGCGCTTGGCCACTAAAGTTACCACCATTCCCGAGTCGGTCACACCGCACCAGTTGGTGAAAAAAGTGTACGACGACCGTGCCGCCATGGGGCGTGGCGAGATTCCGGTGGACTGGGGCATGGGCGAGCACATGGCCTTTGCGTCCTTGGTGGCCAGCGGTTACCCGGTGCGTTTGTCCGGCGAAGACTGCGGCCGCGGCACCTTCACCCACCGCCATGCGGTGATTCACGACCAAAAGCGTGAAAAGTGGGACACCGGCACCTATGTGGCCTTGCAAAACGTGGCAGAAAACCAAGCCCCTTTCGTCGTGATCGACTCGATCCTGTCGGAAGAAGCCGTGCTCGGTTTCGAATACGGTTACGCCTCCAACGACCCCAACACCCTGGTGATTTGGGAAGCGCAGTTCGGCGATTTCGCCAACGGCGCACAGGTGGTGATCGACCAGTTCATCGCCTCGGGGGAAGTCAAGTGGGGCCGCGTCAACGGCCTGACCTTGATGCTGCCGCACGGCTACGAAGGCCAGGGCCCTGAGCACAGCTCAGCCCGTCTGGAGCGTTTCATGCAACTGGCGGCCGACACGAACATGCAGATTGTGCAACCGACCACCGCTAGCCAAATCTTCCACGTGCTGCGTCGCCAGATGGTGCGGGATTTGCGCAAGCCTCTGATCATCTTCACGCCCAAGTCGCTGCTGCGCAACAAAGACGCGACCTCGCCGGTCTCGGAGTTCACCAAGGGCGCGTTCCAAACCGTGATCCCTGAAAACAAAGCGCTCAAGGCCGACAAGGTCAAACGCGTCTTGGTCTGCTCGGGCAAGGTGTACTACGACCTGGTGAAAAAGCGCGAAGAGTTGGGTGCCGACGATGTGGCCATTTTGCGTGCCGAACAGCTGTATCCGTTCCCACACAAAGCCTTTGCCTCGGAGTTGAAAAAGTACCCGAACGCAACCGAATTGGTCTGGACGCAGGACGAGCCACAAAACCAAGGTGCGTGGTTCTTTGTGCAGCACTACATCCACGAAAACATGCTGTCGGGTCAAAAGCTGGGTTACTCGGGTCGCGCCGCTTCGGCATCGCCTGCGGTGGGTTACTCGCACCTGCACCAAGAGCAGCAAAAAGCGCTGGTCGAAGGCGCCTTCGGCAAGATCAAAGGTTTTGTGCTGACCAAATAAGTCGGTACTGCGTACACATTCATACAAGAAAGAATTGAAATGGCAATCGTAGAAGTCAAAGTTCCACAGCTGTCTGAATCCGTGGCTGAAGCCACTTTGCTGCAATGGAAGAAAAAAGTCGGTGAGTCCGTGTCTGCCGATGAGATCCTGATCGACATCGAGACCGACAAAGTGGTGCTGGAAGTGCCTGCCCCTGCCGCAGGCGTGTTGAGCGAAATCGTGGTCGCCGATGGCGGCACCGTGGCTGCGGAGCAGCTGATCGCGCGCATTGACACCGACGGCAAGGTCGGTGCCGCTGCACCCGCAGCCGCTGCCGCACCTGCCGCGGCGCCCGCTGCGGCCCCTCTGGCTGCAGCACCCGCGTCCAGCAGCAAGGCTGGCGTCGCCATGCCCGCAGCGGCCAAATTGATGGCCGACAACCAGTTGGCCGCTGGCTCGGTGCCTGGCACCGGTAAAGACGGCCGCGTGACCAAAGGCGATGTGCTGTCGGCCGTGGCCGGTGGCGTGGCATCGACCGCTGCCGTGATCCCGACCGGTGTGCCCACCAAGGCCTTGCCCCAGGTTTCTGGACCCGCCGTGAATTTGGGCGAACGTCCTGAACAGCGCGTGCCCATGACCCGTCTGCGGGCCCGTGTGGCCGAGCGTTTGCTGCAATCGCAGTCGACCAACGCCATCTTGACCACTTTCAACGAAATCAACATGGCCCCGGTCATGGAGATGCGCAAGCGCATGCAAGACAAGTTCGAGAAAGAACACGGCGTCAAGCTGGGCTTCATGAGCTTCTTTGTGAAAGCGGCCGTGCACGCCCTGAAGAAATTCCCGGTGCTGAACGCGTCGGTGGACGGCAACGACATCGTCTACCACGGTTACTTTGACATCGGTATCGCGGTCGGTTCGCCCCGTGGTTTGGTGGTGCCCATTTTGCGCAATGCCGACCAAATGAGCTTTGCCGACATCGAGAAGAAAATTGCCGAGTTCGGCGTGAAAGCCCGTGACGGCAAGCTGGGCATGGAAGAAATGACCGGCGGCACCTTCTCCATCAGCAACGGCGGCACCTTCGGCTCCATGATGTCCACCCCCATCATCAACCCACCGCAGTCGGCCATCCTCGGCGTACACGCCACCAAGGACCGTGCCATGGTGGAAAACGGCCAGGTCGTGGTTCGCCCAATGAACTACTTTGCCATGTCCTATGACCACCGCATCATCGATGGCCGCGAAGCCGTCTTGGGCCTGGTGGCCATGAAGGAAGCGCTGGAAGACCCAGCCCGTTTGCTGTTTGACATCTGATCGGAAACACCATGAGCAAACAATTTGACGTGGTCGTCATCGGCGGTGGCCCTGGCGGCTACATTGCCGCCATCCGCGCCGCCCAACTGGGTTTCCAAGTCGCTTGTATCGACGAGTGGAAAAACGCCGCAGGCGGCCCCGCTCCCGGTGGCACCTGTACCAACGTGGGTTGCATCCCCTCCAAGGCGTTGTTGCAGTCCAGTGAGCACTTTGAGCAGGCCAACCACCACTTCGCAGACCACGGCATCACCGCCAAGGACGTGCAGATGGACGTGGCCAAGATGATTGCCCGCAAGGACAATGTTGTGAAGCAAAACAACGACGGCATCTTGTATCTGTTCAAGAAAAACAAGGTCACGTTCTTCCACGGCCGCGGCAGTTTTGTGGGCCAGGCTGAAGGCGGCTACACCCTCCACGTGGCAGGCAAGACCGAAGAGACTCTGACCGCCAAGCAGGTCATCATCGCCACGGGTTCCAACGCACGCGCCTTGCCCGGTACGCCGTTTGACGAGGTCAACGTGCTGTCCAATGACGGCGCTTTGCGCGTCGGTGCGGTGCCGAAAAAACTGGTCTTGATCGGTTCCGGCGTGATCGGCTTGGAAATGGGCTCGGTCTGGCGTCGTCTGGGCTCGGAAGTCACCATCCTCGAAGGCCTGCCGACATTCCTGGGCGCGGTGGACGAGCAAATTGCCAAAGAAGCCAAGAAGGCGTTTGACAAGCAGGGCCTGAAGATCGAACTGGGTGTGAAAGTGGGCGAGATCAAAAACATCAAAAAAGGTGTTTCTGTGGCCTACACCAATGCCAAAGGCGAAGCCTTGACCCTGGATGCGGACAAACTGATTGTCTCCATTGGTCGCGTGCCCAATACCACCGGCCTGAATGCCGAGGCCGTGGGCCTGGCGCTGGACGAGCGCGGTGCGATTGTGGTGGACGGCGACTGCAAGACCAATCTGCCTGGCGTGTGGGCCGTGGGTGACGTGGTGCGAGGCCCGATGCTGGCCCACAAGGCGGAAGAAGAGGGCGTGGCTGTGGCCGAGCGCATCGCTGGTCAACACGGGCATGTCAACTTCAACACCATCCCCTGGGTGATTTACACCAGCCCTGAAATCGCCTGGGTCGGCCGCACCGAGCAACAGCTCAAGGCGGACGGCGTGGCGTACAAGGCCGGCACCTTCCCGTTCCTGGCGAATGGCCGTGCCCGCGCTTTGGGCGACACCACTGGCATGGTGAAGTTCTTGGCCGATGCCACGACAGACGAAATCCTGGGCGTGCACATGGTCGGCCCACAGGTTTCCGAGTTGATCTCAGAAGCTGTGGTGGCGATGGAGTTCAAAGCGTCTGCCGAAGACATTGCGCGCATTTGTCACGCCCACCCGAGCTTGAGCGAAGCCACCAAAGAAGCCGCTCTGGCCGTGGACAAACGCACGCTCAACTTCTGATCGTTTGCTGCGTTGTGCCTTCGGGTATGGAAAGCCCGCTGAATTTCAGCGGGCTTTTTCATTGGAAATTTCAGGGACAATACCAGCTCTATGTCAGTTCATCAGAATTACCAACAAGAATTGGCCGCGCGGGGATACCAAAGTGATCCTGCGCAATTGCGTGCCGTACAAGCCCTGCAGCGTTGCGCCGATGAATGGGCCGCCTACAAAGCCAAGCGCTCCAACCCGCTGAAAAAATTGCTGAACCGCCCGGAAATCCCCAAAGGCGTGTACATGTATGGCGGGGTCGGGCGCGGCAAAAGCTTTTTGATGGACTGTTTTTTCAATGCGGTACCGATTGAGAAAAAAACCCGTCTGCATTTTCATGAATTCATGCGCGAGGTGCACCGCGAGTTGGCCTTGATGCAGGGCACGGTGAACCCCCTGGACGTGTTGGGCAAGCGCATGGCCAAGCGCTACCGTTTGATCTGTTTCGATGAGTTTCATGTCGCGGACATCACCGACGCCATGATTTTGTACCGCTTGCTCGCCGCTTTGCTGGACCATGGCGTGGGGTTTGTCACCACCTCCAACTTCATGCCCGACGGCTTGTACCCTGGGGGCATGCACCGTGACCGGGTGTTGCCGGCCATTGACTTGCTGAACGAGCGCATGGAAGTGGTGAATGTGGACAACGGCACCGACTACCGCCAACGCACGCTGGAAATGCTGCGCCTGTACCTCACGCCCTTGAGCGCCGAGGTGGACGCCGAAATGGCCCAGGCTTTTGAGCGGCTGTCCGGCGGCCCCGACGAAGATCCGATTTTGCACATCGAGGCGCGGGAAATCCAGGCCAAACGCCGCTCCGGTGGCGTGGTGTGGTTTGACTTCAAAGCCCTGTGTGGCGGTGCCAGATCGCAAAACGATTATTTGGAAATTGCCAGCCAATTTCACACGCTGTTATTGAGCCATGTGCCCAGCATGTCGGTGCGTCTCGCTTCAGAAGCACGGCGCTTTACCTGGCTGATCGATGTGCTGTACGACCGGCGAGTCAAACTCATCATGTCGGCCGAAGTCCCACCAGAAGAGCTGTATGTGGCTGGGCCCCTGGTGCATGAGTTCCCACGCACGGTGTCGCGTTTGAATGAAATGCAATCGGCCGAATTCTTGGCGCTGGAACACCGCACCGTGGTCACGGATCTCACATGAAACCGATGCGGTGGCTCGCAGTCTGTTGTTCGTGTGCCTGGCTGTCGGTGCTCAGCCCGCTGGTGCAAGCGCAATCCATGGACCGCGTGCAGATCGAGTCGCAAAAATTGCAACTGCAAAAGGAACGCGATGACATCGGCAATGCCTATGCCGCCCAGGCAAAGCAATGTTGGCAGCGTTTTTGGGTGAATGATTGTTTGAACGCCGCTCGCCTGCAAAGACGCCAAGCACTGTCGCCGATTGACCAACAAGAGCAAGCCTTGCGTGCGGCGCAAAGAGATTTGATGGTGATCGAGCGTGAAGAGCGCTTGAACCAGAAACAACCCGAGACTCCAGAGCGGCATGACGTCAAACCTTGATCTGCGCCCACCGCAACGTCTATGGTCTTTGCCACCTGAAATGAGCAGGCGCGGCGGGCGGCTGCAACCCAAGGAGCCTGCTTGAGCGATTTGACCTCGGCGGTGGCACAAGCCTTTGATCTGGAAGGGGCTCTGGCTGCAGGATCAGCGCACTTTCAGCCGCGTGAGGGACAAACGCAGATGGCGCTGGCCATTGCCGAAGTCTTGGAGCAGGGCGGTGAGTTGGTGGTGGAGGCCGGTACCGGGGTGGGTAAAACCTATGCCTACTTGGTGCCGGTGCTGTTGAGTGGACAACGCGCCCTGGTTTCCACGGCCACCAAGGCGCTGCAAGACCAGTTGTTTTCCCGCGATATCCCCAAGTTAAAACAAATTTTGAATCTGCCCATACAGGTGGCCTTGCTCAAGGGGCGCGGCAGTTACCTGTGTTTGCAGCGGCTGGAGCAGTCACGCCAAGGGCATGAAGCCGCGGACCGCACCCTGGCCCATGCCTTGGCCAAGATCGAGACCTGGTCGCAGGCCACGGTATCGGGTGACCTGTCAGAGTTGTCGGGTCTGGATGACCGGTCACCGGTGATTCCTTTGGTGACTTCGACACGCGATAACTGTCTGGGTTCCCAGTGCCCCAAGTTCCGGGCCTGCCACGTGAACCTGGCGCGCAAGGAGGCACTGGCCGCCGATGTGGTGGTCATCAACCACCATTTGTTTTTTGCCGATTTGACGGTGCGAGAGTCTGGCATGGCGGAGCTACTGCCAACGGTGCGCGTGACGGTGTTTGATGAAGCGCATCAGCTTAATGAAATTGGCGTTAATTTTCTGGGGCACAACCTCGGCACGGGTCAGTTGATTGACCTGGCCCGAGATGTCCTGGCCACCGGACTGCAGTTGGCGCGCGGACTGGTGGATTGGTCGGCCATGGCCAGCTTGCTTGAAAAATCAGCACGAGATTTGCGCCTCACGGCTTCAGAGTTTCGCTCGGGCGCGCGCCTGCGTTGGACCGAATTGGAACCCTCGGGTTTAGATGCCGGCATTTGGCAACAAGGCTTGGCTGGCGTTCAGTTTGCGATGCAGCGGAACATGGAGGCGCTGGAGACCGTGGCCGAGTTGGCCCCTGATTTTGTCAGGCTCTACGAGCGGTTTGCGACCCTGTTGAACATCCTCGCTCGGTTTGAGAAGACCTGCCCCGATGAATCGGTGCGTTGGCTCGAGGTGGGGATGCAATTGCGCTTGGTCGAGTCGCCACTCGACATTGCCGACGCCGTGCAGGCCCAGTTGCTGGGGCTTAACCCTGATCTCCCGCCCGAACTCCCCGCTGCGCTCCACCCCGAGCCTGCCCCGTTGCGCAAAGCCTTCATTTTCACTTCGGCGACGCTGGGCGACGATGCCCAAATGCGTTGGTTCACCGAGCCCTGCGGCTTGACGCAGGCCCGTTTGCTTCAGGTGGCCAGCCCCTTCAATTACGCGGACCAAGCCAGCGTGTATGTGCCACGCCACATGCCCCGGCCCGGTGACAGCCAGCACAGCCGCCACGTGGCGGAGCTGGTCGGGCCGGCTGCACGCGCTTTGGGTGGGCGGACCTTGGTGCTCACCACCACCCTGGCCGCAATGCGCAGCATTGGTCAGGCCTTGGGTGAGGACGCCAATTTGTCTGATTCCGTGGAGGTCTTGGTCCAAGGGCAGGGCCCCAAACGGCGCTTGATGGAGCGCTTTCGCCAAGGGGCTGCAGAAGGGCAACGGGGTTGTATCTTGGTGGCTTCGGCGTCTTTTTGGGAGGGTTTTGATGTGCCCGGGGACGCCTTGCAGTTGGTGGTCATTGACAAGCTGCCTTTCCCACCGCCGAACGATCCTTTGGTTGAAGCCCGCTCGACGCGTTTGGAGCGTGAAGGCCGCAGTGCCTTTGCCGCTTACTCATTGCCTGAAGCGGCTGTGGCATTGAAACAGGGCGCCGGACGCTTGATTCGCAGTGAGACCGACCACGGTATCTTGGTGGTTTGTGACCCGCGCTTGGTCACCATGGGCTACGGCAAGAGGCTGTTGGGCAGTTTGCCCGGCATGCGGGTATTGCAAAATCCTGCTGAGTTTCAAGCCGCCTTAGAGCGGCTTACCAGAGTTTCCACCACGCCTTAGGTTCGCCCAGTCCCTGTGAAGGGACTGTTTTGGGATAGCTTTTTTCCAGCACGCGACGGGTGTCATCGCGCAGTTCAACCAAGCCCAGCGCGTCGTAGCAGCTGATCAAAATCTGCAAAGCCTCTTCGATCACGGGCACGCCCTGAAAATCCGCGATCGCCAGTTGGGCGCGGTTGATGGCCGCGACGTAGGCACCCCGGTTCAAGTAGTAACGCGCCACGTGAACCTCATACGAAGCCAAGGAGTTGACGATGTAAGTCATCCTTTGCCGTGCATCGGAAGCGTACTTGGAGTCAGGAAAGCGGCTGCTCAATTCACGAAAAGCCTCATACGAGTCTTTGGCTGCTTTTTGGTCGCGTTCAGACAAATCTTGACGCGTGATGAATGAAAACAAGCCCAGGTTCTCGTTGAAATTGATCAGGCCTTTCAAGTACAGGGCGTAGTCGATGGCTGGGCTGGCCGGGTGCAGTTTCAAGAACCGCTCCAGGGTCGACAGAGCCTGGATTTTGTCGCCGGTTTTGAATTGGGCAAAAGCTTTTTCTAACTGAGCTTGCTGGGCCAAGGTCGTTCCAGCAGCCCGGCCTTCGAGCTTGTCGAACATGCCAATCGCCTTGTCCCAAGCGCCTGATTTGATTTCGTCCTTGGCCTCGTTGTAAAGCTTGTCGTTGGACCAGCCGGCCGTGTTGTCTATCGGTGCGCTGGAGCAACCGCAAAGCAGCAGCGAGGCCAAGAGAGTCCATCCCAGCGGGAACACCGATAATCTGAAACCACGCATCTCGCAACCTTGTAGAAACTCTTGCAATTGATTATATCGACCCCCTCTGATTTGGATGAAGCGCAAAGCCTCGCAGAAGAAAGCCTTGGCGAGGGTGAAGCGGCTGACGGAGGGGAGGCTTCCGAATGGCGCCATTTTGCGGTGCCGCCAGAGATGCATGCGGCGCGGCTGGACCGCATCTTGGCCTATTCCGTGCCTGAGTTTTCGCGCAGTTATTTGCAACAACTGATCGAACAGGGCGCGGTGTTGATGGCCGGCGTACCCGCCAGCAAATCATCCGCCAAGGTCAAAGCCGGGGTTGAATTGTCGGTCGAGCTGCGTGCCACGCCGCAATCGCAAGCTTTTCAGCCCCAGGACATGGCGCTGGACGTGGTGTACGAGGATGCGCATCTGTGCATCATCAACAAACCGGCCGGGCTGGTGGTGCATCCGGCCCCAGGAAATTGGAGCGGCACCCTGCTCAATGGCTTGCTGGCCAGAGATGCCCAAGCCGCCAGCTTGCCCCGTGCCGGCATCGTCCACCGCTTGGACAAAGACACCAGCGGCTTGATGGTGGTGGCCCGAACCCGCCAAACCATGGACGCTTTGGTACAACGCATCGCGGCGCGCGAGGTCAAGCGCCAATATTGGGCCATGGCCGCGGGCCAATGGACATTGAAAAATGGCTTCACTTTGGAGCAACCGGTGGGACGTGACCCGGCCAATCGCTTGCGCATGGCCGTGGTCGATTTAACCCGTCACGCGGGCAAAACCGCGGCCACGACCTTTGATCTGGTGGCGCAATCGCCCTCAGGCTGCTGGGTCCAATGTACCTTGCACACCGGGCGGACACACCAAATTCGGGTGCACATGGCGCATTTGGGCTTCCCCTTGTTGGCCGACTCGGTCTATGGCGGTAAGCCCGCTGCGGGGATGACACGCCAGGCTTTGCATGCCTACCATTTGGCGTTTCAGCACCCAGTGACCGGCGAAGCTTTGGATTTCAGGGCACCCTTGCCTCAAGACATGCAAGAGGCCGCTGGCTTGTGGGGTCTCAGTTACAATGACGGCTGATTGCCATGCCCCAAAATCCACTCTTTGACGTGGTCTTGTGGACCTGGTGATTCGCCAAGGTTTCAACTTGCGCGTTACCGCCCACGATTGAACCTTCACCTCCGTTGGTCACGCCACTGGCGTATTTTTCCCGGAAGAACGACACCATGAATACGGCGCAAGCCAAGCGTGTCCTTGAAACCGCCTTACTTTGTGCGTCTCAGCCCGTCTCGGTTCGCGAGTTGCGGGTCCTATTTTCAGACGCACTGGGCGCAGACACGGTCAAGCACCTGTTAGAAGAGCTGCAACTGGATTGGGCGACCCGCGGGCTGGAACTCGTGTCGGTGGCCAGCGGTTGGCGTTTCCAAAGTCGTCCCGAGCTGCGTGAGTACCTCGACCGACTGCATCCCGAAAAACCGCCCAAATACACCCGAGCCGTGTTGGAGACCCTGGCCATCATTGCCTACCGTCAACCCGTGACGCGGGGCGACATGGAAGATATTCGGGGAGTGACCATCAACAGCCAAATTTTGAAACAGCTGGAAGACCGCGGCTGGGTCGAGGTGATTGGACACCGTGAAACCGTGGGGCGGCCGGGTTTGTACGCCACGACCAAACAGTTTTTGGACGATTTAGGTCTAACCTCACTGGACCAGTTGCCTTTGTTGCAAACAGGTGAAACGCAAAACGCCGCGCTCACCGAACTGCTGGGCGAGGATTTCGAAGAGCCCGTCCAAGCGGCGCTGTCCTTAGACGAAGCCTTGAGCCCCGAGCTCGATTTGGATACCTCGACCGGGGCTGCCAACACCAAGGCTAGCATTGCCAAGGCTTACAGCCCCACCTTTTACGCCCAAGATGGTCTGGTCACAGAACCTTCTGCAGAACACACTTCCGAAGAAGAACGACCTTCCCATGACTGAACCCTCCAGCCCCCAAGACCCGTCCAACGCGTCCGCTGAACCATTGCGCTCACCCGATCCGATAGCGTCGGTCAAACAGGCCGATGCCCAAGTGGCTTCAGGGCCTGGCGGCTTGCGTGCCATTGGCATTGAAGATGTGGTCTCGGGAAAATACGACGCCGAGGTGGAGACCGACACGCCTTTGGTGAGTAAACGCGTGCTGGCACCGCAAGCCGAATCGCCTAAATTGCACAAAGTTTTGGCGCAAGCCGGTATGGGCTCGCGGTTGGAGATGGAGCAGTTGATCTTGGAAGGCCGTATTTCGGTCAACCAAGAGCCGGCCCACGTGGGCCAGCGCATCCAATATGGCGACCAAGTCAAGGTCAATGGCCGTTTGATCCATGTCCGCATCGCGCCGCCACCGCCGCGGGTGATTGCTTACCACAAGCCTGCCGGTGAAATCGTGACCCACGACGATCCGCAAAATCGCCCCACGGTCTTTCGCAAATTGCCCCGTCTGCAACACGGCAAGTGGCAGTCGGTAGGCCGGCTTGACTTGAACACCGAAGGTTTGCTTTTGTTCACCAGCTCAGGTGAGCTGGCCAACCAGTTGATGCACCCGCGTTTCGGCTTGGAACGTGAATATGCGGTGCGTGTGTTGGGCGCTTTGAGCAAAGAAGAAAAACAAAAATTGCTCGACGGCGTGATGCTTGAAGACGGTCCGGCCAATTTCGGTTCGATCGAAGACGGCGGCGGCGAGGGCGCTAATTGTTGGTACCGGGTGACCATTTCAGAAGGCCGTAACCGTGAGGTGCGCCGCATGATGGAAGCCGTGGGCCATGCCGTCAGCCGGTTGATTCGAATTCGCTATGGCGCCATGGTGTTGCCGCACGGTTTGCGCCGCAGCGGTTGGATGGAACTTGAAGAGTCGGATATCCGCGCTTTGATGAAAGCCGCCGGCGGCGCTGAGGCCTTGGCGCGCGCACCTCGCTCTGCGCCGCGCAGCCGGGGCCAAGGTCGAGATCGCCGGCCATTGCCTATGGGGCGCGGCATGCCTGGCACTGCGGTGCCGGCGGCCGGTTCGGGCAAACGACAAACACGCCAAGAAGGCGCTGGCCAACCCGATCCCCTGAAAACCTCCCAAGGCTACATTGGTGCCGAAAGTTTCACGCGCCAGCGCCAAACCAAAGCACCGGGAGGGCGCTCTGGCGGTCCACGGCGCGGCGGGAGCGGTGGGCGCAGCCGCTGAAATGGCCCCTTGAGACCTGGGGGCGTTTCTGGGGCGGACCCCTCTGTCCGTGGATTGACTCGGGTTAGAATAGGGGGCTTTGCTGCAGGGCAAAAAAGTTTCAATATCACCTAAAAGTAGGAAAATTTCATGGCTATCGAACGCACTCTCTCCATCATCAAGCCTGACGCCGTTGCCAAAAACGTCATCGGTCAAATCTACGCTCGTTTTGAAGCTGCTGGTTTGAAAGTGGTGGCCGCTCGCATGGCGCATCTGTCGCGCGGTGAAGCCGAACAGTTTTATGCCGTTCACAAAGCCCGCCCTTTCTTCAAGGACCTGGTGGATTTCATGATCTCTGGCCCCGTCATGATCCAAGTTTTGGAAGGCGAGGGCGCGATCTTGAAAAATCGCGAACTGATGGGCGCCACCAACCCCAAAGAAGCCGCTGCCGGCACCATTCGTGCTGACTTTGCTGACAGCATCGACGCCAACGCTGTGCACGGTTCGGATGCCGCTGAAACTGCCGCTGTCGAAATCGGCTTTTTCTTTGCGGGCATGAACGTTTACGCACGCTGATTCAGTCGCGACTTTTTTCGCGACCTTTGACTTATGACGGCCAACCTTCTTGAATTTGATCTGGAAGGGCTGGCCGTTTTTTGTGAGCAGCTCGGAGAGAAGCGTTTCCGTGCGACCCAGCTGTTTCGTTGGGTCCATCAAAAAGGTGCGAGTGACTTTGACCAGATGAGCGACCTGGCCAAATCTTTGAGAGAGAAACTCAAAGTCCATGCGCATGTCCAGGCCTTGCCCGTTCTCTCCGAACATTTTTCTGCCGATGGCACGATCAAATGGTTGTTTGATGTCGGCGATGGCAATGCGGTCGAAACCGTGTTCATTCCTGAAGACGACCGCGGCACTTTGTGTATCTCTTCTCAAGCTGGCTGCGCGGTCGGTTGTCGTTTCTGCTCCACCGGTCACCAGGGATTCAGCCGCAATTTGACGACGGCTGAAATCCTCGGCCAGTTGTGGTTTGCGGAGCACTTTTTGCGTCAACACCTGCAAGTGTATGAGCGGGTGATCTCCAACGTCGTGATGATGGGCATGGGCGAGCCTCTGCAAAACTACGGCGCTTTGGTGCCGGCCTTGAAGGCCATGCTGGACGATCATGGCTATGGCTTGTCTCGGCGTCGCGTCACGGTGTCCACGTCGGGCGTGGTGCCCATGATGGACCGGTTGGCGGACGATTGCCCCGTGGCTTTGGCCGTTTCTTTGCATGCCCCCACCGATGCATTGCGTGACAATTTGGTGCCGCTGAATCGCAAATACCCCTTGGATGAACTGCTGCGCACCTGCACCCGTTATTTGGCGCATGCTCCCAGAGACTTCATCACCTTTGAATACTGCATGCTCGAGGGTGTCAATGACCAAGAGGCCCATGCCGAGGCTTTGATTGCGCTGGTGCGTCAACACAGCAAGGAAGGCTTGCGTTGCAAATTCAACCTGATTCCCTTCAATCCGTTTCCCGCATCTGGCTTGCTGCGCTCGCCCCATGCGCGCGTCCAAGCCTTTGCCAAACAATTGCAAGATGCGGGATTGGTCACAACCGTGCGCAAAACCCGGGGTGATGACATCGACGCCGCTTGCGGTCAATTGGCCGGCGATGTGAAAGACCGCACCCAGGTGCAAACGCGCATTGCCCAACAGCGAACCATTCTGTTGCGCGCTGTGAACGAGACTTCACCTTGAAGTGATTGTGAGCGTGCGACCCCTTTGCACCCCAACGTCACCCGTGCGCCGCATGCGGATGGCTGGGCTGTGGTTGCTGCTTTTGGCCTTGTCGGCGTGTGCGCTGCCAACGCCCCCCCGCAGCGCGCCGGTTGCGCTGACTGGGCTCAGTCCTGCGCCCCAACCTTCCCCCCAACCTTCGCCCCGTTTGGCCTTGGCCTATGCCTATTTTCAAAATGGCCAATACCGCGTTGCGCTCGATGAAAGCCACAAACTGCTGCAAATTCAGCCCGATGAGCCTCAAGCCCTGGGTTTGCAAGGTCTCATTTATACGCGGCTGAATGAGCCCGCCTTGGCCCAGCGCAGTTTCTTGCAAGCCGACCGATCGGGTCCGCTGGATGCGAATATCGCCCACAACCATGGTTTGTTTTTGTGTGAGCAGGGCCAGTTTGCTGCGGCATTTGAACGCTTTGACCAGGCGGTACAACAGCCTTTGTATGGCGAAAAAGCGAAAACATTGTGGGTCTGGGGCGTGTGCGAACAATCGTCGGGGGATGAGCTCGCGGCACAAAATTTGTGGCTCAGGTCCTTGCGCCTTGAGCCGGGTGCGCCAGCGGCTTTGGCTTTGGCACACAGCTACGAGCGGCAACAGTGGCCAACGCGTGCGCAGGCGGTCTTAGCCCAATTCAACGCCAGCCCGGCTGTGACGCCTGAAACCCTGTGGTTGGGCATTCAATGGGCCCGCCAATCTGCTGACGAACCGTCCGTCAAGCGGTATGCTTCGCAATTGCATCAGCGGTTTCCCTCCTCGTCCCAATGGCATGCGTACCAGCGCGAGGCTTTCGATGAATGAATCTACCCAGACGCTTTCCCCTGCGACCTTGGCGCAGGAATCGCCCACCGCCTCCATGACGGCGGGTGGTTTGCTTCAGCAAGCCCGGGAGCGTTCGGGCATTCAGTTGGAGATGTTGTCTGTTGCGCTGAAAGTGTCGGTTCGCCACTTAAAGGCACTGGAGGCGGACGACCACGCGCAGTTTTCCGGGCCGGCCTTTGTGCGGGCCTTGGCCGGCAGTGTCTGCCGCCAACTGAAAGTGGACGCTGAGCCTGTTCTGGCTTTGTTACCGCCAGCCACCACCCATTTGAAACCTTTGCCAAGCAGTTTGCAGTCTGCAGGGGCCGATTGGCGTCCTCGCTCCATCGGCCGTTCGCCCGGCGTGAGCCGCAAATTTTTGCTTTGGGCCGGGGTGTTGATGGTTTTGATTGCGCTGGTGCTTTGGCTGCCGCAATGGCCGGTGGTGTCTTTGGACAGCACCCCTGCGCCCACCTCTACCGGGGTGACTGCGGCGGACAACACAGCCACCTCATCGGCGCAGTCCCCCCCGTTGGTGGTGTTGTTGCCCTCCGATCCGGCGCAGGATGTTGAATCGTCCCGTGCATTGACTTCCGGCAAAATGCCCAGTGCAACCACTTCGGAGACTTCTGCTGTTTCCCCCCTGGAGGTGATCTTCAAGGGCAAGGCGGATGAGTCTTGGGTTGAAGTCAAAGACAACACAGGCGCTGTGATCTTTAGCAAATTGGTCAAATCTGGGGATACTCACGTGGTCAAAGGTTTGCCGGTATTGACCGTGGTTGTGGGTTTGTCTGATGCCGTGGACGTCTGGGTTCGCGGCCAAGCCTTGGACTTGTCTCCTTTCAGTCGCGGTGCTGTGGCCCGTTTTGAGGTGAAATGATGAAAAATGAAAAGCCTATTCCTGTAGGGCAGCCGCTGGTCCGGCGCAGCCTGCAAGCCCAGGTGAAATGGGGCAGTCATGTGCTGAGCGTGGGCGGTGATGCCCCGGTGCGCGTGCAGTCCATGACCAATACCGACACCGTGGATGTGATTGGTACCGCGATTCAGGTCAAGGAGCTGGCGGTTGCAGGTTCTGAGATGGTCCGTCTCACTGTGAATACGCCAGAGGCTGCGGCGGCCGTGCCGCACATTCGCGAGCAACTGGACCGAATGGGCATACAGGTCCCCCTGATTGGCGACTTCCATTTCAACGGTCATCGTTTGTTGACCGACTACCCGGCCTGCGCAGAGGCCTTGTCCAAGTACCGTATCAATCCGGGGAATGTAGGCAAAGGGGACAAAAAAGACCGCCAATTTGGCCAAATGATCGAGGCGGCCCTGCGCTGGGACAAACCCGTGCGCATTGGCGTGAACTGGGGCAGCTTGGACCAAGAACTGTTGGCCCATCTGATGGATGAGAACAGCCGCCGAGTGAACCCTTGGGAGGCGCGTCAGGTCATGTACGAAGCCTTGATTTCTTCGGCCATCAGTTCGGCTGAACGGGCACAAGAGATGGGCATGAAAGCCTCGCAAATCTTGCTGTCTTGCAAAGTTTCTGGGGTGCAAGATTTGATTGCGGTCTACCGTGAGTTGGCCCAGCGTTGCGATTACCCATTGCACCTCGGATTGACCGAGGCGGGCATGGGGACCAAAGGCACAGTGGCTTCGGCGACGGCCTTGTCCGTGCTGTTGCAGGAAGGCATTGGCGACACCATTCGTGTTTCTTTAACCCCGCAACCGAATGAGCCTCGCACCCAGGAAGTGGTGATTGCCAATGAAATTTTGCAGGCCCTTGGCCTTCGGGTGTTTGTGCCCAGTGTCACGGCTTGTCCAGGTTGCGGTCGCACGACCAGCAGCACTTTTCAAGAGCTGGCTAAACAAATTGATGATTTTTTACGTGCCCAAATGCCTGTTTGGCGTAGCCGATACCCGGGTGTTGAGAACCTCAAGGTGGCCGTGATGGGCTGCATTGTCAATGGCCCCGGAGAAAGCAAGCACGCGGACATCGGTATCAGTCTGCCCGGCACAGGTGAGGCCCCAGCGGCGCCTGTTTTCATTGATGGCGAGAAAAAATTGACCCTGCGCGGCGAGTCGATTGCCACTGAATTCCAGACCCTGGTCGAAAAATACATAGAAAACCGTTTCGGCGTACCTGAAGCCACGGTGGAAGCTGATTGATTACATATGCGTGAGAAGACAACTGTGGGCGCATCGAAGCCCAGCAAGCTGGTGGGTGTGAAGGGGATGAACGACATTCTGCCGCCAGACTCCGCCCGTTGGGAGTGGTTTGAAGACCAAGTGCGCCAGATAATGGCCCGCTACGCCTACCGCAATATCCGAACGCCCATCGTGGAGCCCACCGCATTGTTTGTGCGTGGATTGGGTGAAGTGACCGACATCGTTGAAAAAGAAATGTATTCCTTTGACGATCGGTTGAATGGCGAAGCGCTGACCCTGCGGCCAGAGTGCACCGCCGGGGTGGTCAGGGCGGTGGTCGAGCACAACCTCTTGTACGAAGGCGGCAAACGGTTGTACTACATGGGGCCCATGTTCAGGCATGAGCGTCCTCAACGCGGTCGTTACCGGCAGTTTCACCAAGTCGGCGCCGAAGTCCTCGGTTTCGGCGGGCCCGAAGTCGATGCCGAGCTGATTTTGTTGGCGTCGGCCTTGTTCAGGTCGCTGGGCTTGCGCGATATTCGCTTGGAACTGAACAGCTTGGGTCAACCGGACGAGCGTTTGGCGCATCGCGCCGCCTTGATTGCGCATTTTGAGCAGCATGTCGCGCTCTTGGACGACGAGGCCAAACGCCGTTTGCACACCAATCCCTTGCGGATTTTGGACACCAAAAATCCGGCTTTGAAGGCGGTCGTCGAGTCGGCACCGCGCTTGCTCGACTTTTTGGGCGAAGCGTCCATGGCCCACTTCAACGCCTTGCGCGCGATTTTGGACGCCAATCATTTGGCTTACACCATCAACCCGCGTTTGGTGCGGGGTATGGACTACTACAACTTGACCGTGTTCGAGTTCATTACCGACAGCCTGGGCTCACAAGGAACGGTCTGTGGTGGCGGCCGCTACGATTATTTGATTGAGCAGGTGGGAGGCAAATCAGCGCCTGCCGTGGGCTGGGGTTTGGGCATAGAACGGTTGTTGGAATTGGTCAAAGAACAAAGCGAGCCGATGGCCGCTTTGAAGCCCGATGTTTACGCCATCATCCCCGATGTGGGCAGTTTGCCGGTGGCGCTGCAAGTCATCGAAACTTTGCGAAACTCTGGGATTGCGGTGCAAATGCACGCCGGTTCGGGCGATGGCATGGGCAGCATGAAATCTCAGTTCAAAAAAGCCGACCACAGTGGCGCCCAGTTTGGTCTGATCTTTGGCGCGGATGAATTAGCGCAGGGTCAAGTCACGGTCAAATCCTTGCGCGACGGCGTCGGCGCTCAGCGTTTGCAAGACCTGGCTTTGGTCGCCGACTGGGCGCACACCCTACAATCGCCCCATTGATTTTGAATAGCACACATGGCAACACCTCTCGACCTTCAAGAACAAGAGCAGCTTGACGAGCTCAAGCACTTCTGGAAAAACTATGGCAATTTGATCTCCTGGGTGCTGATTGCCGTGATGGGTGCTTTTGCCGCTTGGAATGGCTACGGATACTGGCAGCGCACCCAATCGGCCAAAGCCTCTGCCTTGTTTGACGAAGTCGAACGCGCCGTGGCCGTCGCAGATTTGGCGCGTGTGGAGCGCTCTTTCGCCGACATGAAAGACAAATTCGGCGGCACTTTGTATGCGCAGCAGGCGGCTTTGTTGGCCGCCAAAAGCTTTCAGCAACAAGACAAGAACGAGCAGGCTCAGGCCGCATTGACGTGGGTGGCCGAAAAATCGTCGGATGAGTCCTATGCGCAGATTGCACGTTTGCGCTTGGCCAGTTTGCTCTTGCAAACCCGGGGCTACGATGCCGCGATGGAACGCTTGTCCAAACCCTTTACCGCCGCGTTTTCGCCCCTGGCAGCCGATTTACGGGGCGATGTTTTGACCGCCCAAGCCAAGCCCCAAGAAGCCATTGCCGCTTACCGCGATGCTTGGAAAAACATGGACGAAACCAACGAATACCGTCGTTTGGTTGAGGCCAAGCTCAATGCCTTAGGGGACGACCCCAAGGCGACGCTGGCCGCGGCTGGAGCCAGTAAGTGAGCCAGCAAGTGCGTCAGCCAGTGCGTCAGTTCGCCCCTGCTAGGGTCCGGCGGTTGATTTTGTGGCTGTCGGTGAGCCTGCTCACCGCCTGCTCCAGTACCGTTGACAAACCTAAACCGCCGGAGTTGCCCGTCCTCAGCGCAGCCTCTGCCTCGTCACCATTGACGCGGGTATGGAGCAACCGCGTGGGGGCCATCGACACCCCCCTGAGTCTGTGGGCCAAAGACAGCCAAGTGGCGGTTGCGTCCAGTGACGGCCTGTTGGCCTTGATCGATGCCACTTCCGGCCGTGACATTTGGCGTCTCGCTTTGAATACCCCCGTGCAAGCCGGGGTGGGTGGCGACGGTTCACGGTTCGCCGTGGTGACGCAAAGCAATGAAGTGATCGCCGTACATGCCGGACAAGTGATCTGGCGTTATCGTTTGAGCGCATCGACCTACACAGCCCCTTTGGTGGCGGGGGGGAGGGTGTTTGTGCTGACGGCCGATCGCATGGTCATCGCTCTGGATGGCGCTACTGGCCAACGTTTGTGGTCACAGCAGCGCACCGGGGATCCTTTGGTCCTGAAGCAAGCGGGCTTGCTGATGGCCGTGGGCGACACCCTGGTCGCGGGCATGTCGGGTCGCTTGGTGGGCTTGAATCCAAACAACGGCAGCACCCGCTGGGAATCGGTGGTCGGGGCATCGCGAGGCACCAATGAGGTGGAACGTTTGGTGGACATCGTGGCGGGCGTCAGCCGTCAAGGGGGATCGGTCTGTGCGCGGTCATTTCAAACAGCGGTCTCTTGTGTGGATGCCGTCAAGGGCGTGACCTTGTGGACTCGGCCTTCCATCGGTCACCAAGGCCTGGACGGTAATGAAGCGCAGGTTATCGGCACAGAGTCAGACAGCAAAATGGTGGCTTGGTCGCGTGCCAACGGGCAACCCGCTTGGACCAGCGACGCCTTGCGTTTTCGTGGCCTGACCGCCCCGCTGGTCTGGGGCAACAGCTTTGTGGTGGGCGATGAAGCCGGCTTGTTGCACCGGCTGTCCATCTTGGACGGCCAAACCCTCAGCCGCAGCAACACTGACGGTTCTGCCATTGCTGCCCGTCCCGTGGCGGCTGCAGGCTTGTTAGTCGTAGCGACGCGCAGCGGTGGCCTGTATGGCTATCGTCTTGATTGAACGATCGGAAACTCTCCCGTGATACCTGTTTTGGCTCTGGTGGGCCGGCCCAATGTGGGCAAATCCACGCTGTTTAATCGGTTGACCAAAAGCCGAGATGCGATCGTGGCAGATTTTGCTGGGCTGACGCGCGACCGACATTACGGCCAAGGTCGCCTGGGCAAGCACGATTACATTGTGATCGACACCGGTGGTTTTGAACCCGACGCCAGCTCGGGGATCTACAAAGAAATGGCCAAACAAACCCAGCAAGCGGTGGCCGAATCGGATGTGGTGATTTTTGTGGTCGATGCCCGTGCCGGTTTGTCGGCGCAAGACCACGACATCGCCAAATACCTGCGTCGAATAGGCAAGCCCTGTTTATTGGTGGCCAATAAATCGGAAGGGATGCGAGAAGGCATTCAGTCGGGTGAGTTTTATGAGCTGGGCTTGGGCGAGGTCTTGTCGATTTCGGCCGCACATGGCCAGGGCGTTCGCGACCTGGTGGAGCTGGCCCTTGAGCCCCTGCACTTACCTGAAGACGAAGAACAACCTGAAGTTGATACCAGCATCATCAAACTGGCCGTGGCCGGGCGACCTAACGTGGGCAAGTCCACTCTGATCAATACCTGGTTAGGCGAGGAGCGTTTGGTGGCCTTTGACATGCCAGGCACCACCCGGGACGCGATCACCGTCCCTTTTGAGCGGAACGGGCAGAAATTTGAATTGATCGATACCGCCGGCTTACGCCGCAAGGGCAAAGTCTTTGAGGCGATCGAAAAGTTCTCGGTCGTCAAAACGCTGCAAGCCATCGAATCGGCCAATGTGGTCTTGCTGCTGCTCGATGCAGAGCAAGGCGTGACCGATCAAGACGCCCACATTGCCGGTTTTATTTTGGAAAGTGGCCGAGCCGTCGTCGTGGCGGTCAATAAATGGGATGCCGTGGACGAATACCAACGCCAATTGGTTCACCGTTCGATCGAAACCCGTTTGCCGTTCTTGAAATTCGCTAATTTGCACCTGATTTCGGCCAAAAAACGCCAGGGCTTGGGCCCTGTCTGGGCTTCGATCAGCCAAGCGCATCGAGCCGCCATGTGCAAAATGTCGACGCCCGTGCTGACCCGCCTCCTCCTGGAAGCGGTGCAGTTTCAAACGCCTCAGCGCGGCGGCATGTTTCGTCCCAAGCTACGCTATGCGCACCAGGGCGGGATGAACCCCCCTGTGATCGTCATCCACGGCAACTCCTTGGAACATGTGACTGAAACCTACAAGCGCTTTTTGGAAGGGCGTTTCCGTAAGGCCTTTGATCTGGCCGGCACGCCTCTGCGCATTGAGATGAAGACCTCACAAAATCCCTACGCCGATAAAGACGCTTGACAAGACGGGGAATTTCAAGCTTTCTACGGCGAATCCGCTGGCCCCTGTGGTAAGGTCAAACTCTTCTTAACTATTTTGAACACGGAGCATATCGTGAGCAATAAAAGCCAACTCTTGCAAGATCCCTTCCTTAATGCCTTGCGCAGAGAACATGTCCCAGTTTCCATTTACCTGGTCAACGGCATCAAGTTACAGGGTCAGATCGAGTCTTTTGATCAATATGTCGTTCTTTTGCGCAATACGGTGACACAAATGGTCTACAAACACGCCATCTCGACCATCGTGCCAGGACGGGCTGTGAACCTGAGTCCAACGGACGCCACCGAAGACGCGCTGGCCAGCTGATTGTCTGATACCGCTTTGAAAGATACGGCGCCTGCCTTGTTGGTCGGCGTTGATTTCGGTTTGCCTCATTTTGACGGTGAGTTGCAGGAGTTGGGACTGCTGGCCGAAACCGCAGGATTGCGCCCCGTCGCGCGCATCACCTGCAAGCGCCGCGCACCCGACGCGGCTTTGTTTGTAGGCACTGGCAAAGCCGACGAAATCAAATTCATGGCCGAGCAGCATGGGGCGCAAGAAATTCTCTTTGACCAATCGCTCAGTCCCGCGCAGCAGCGCAACTTAGAGCGCCATATTGGTTTGCCGGTGAACGACCGGACCTTGATCATTTTGGAAATTTTCGGCCAACGCGCCCGCAGTCACGAAGGCAAATTGCAGGTGGAGCTGGCGCGTCTGCAGTACCTGAGCACGCGTTTGGTGCGCCGCTGGTCACATTTGGAACGGCAACGGGGTGGCATTGGGACCCGCGGCGGGCCTGGAGAAACCCAGATTGAGTTGGATCGGCGCATGATCAATGAGGCGATCAAACGCACCAAAGAGCGTCTGCAAAAAGTCAAAAAGCAACGCCAAACCCAACGAAAACAGCGTGACAGGCGCCAGGCCTTTACGATTTCCTTGGTGGGCTACACCAACTCCGGCAAAACCACGCTCTTCAATGCCTTGGTCAAAGCCAGGGCGTATGCTGCAGACCAACTGTTTGCCACATTGGACACCACCACCCGCCAGCTCTATCTGGGTCAAGCAGGCCGTTCTGTGTCGCTGTCGGACACTGTGGGTTTCATCCGCGATTTGCCGCACGGCTTGATTGATGCCTTTGAAGCCACGCTGCAAGAAGCGGCCGATGCGGATTTGTTGCTGCATGTGGTGGACAGTTCGAACCTCGATTTTCCGGAGCAAATGGCGGAAGTTCAGCGGGTTTTGGCCGAAATTGGTGCCAGTGACGTCCCGCAATTGTTGGTCTTTAACAAACTCGATGCCATCGCGGAAGACAAACGACCTCTCAAATTGCATGACCAATACGAACAAGAAGGCGTGGTCATGGAACGCCTGTTTGTCAGTGCCCGATCTGGCATGGGATTGGCGCAATTGCGTCAAATTTTGTCGGAGCGCACCGCAACCCTAATCCCCTTGGCTGAACAAGATGACTCTAAGTCCCTTGAAATTCCAGCACAATTGTCAGAAGACGGCCCTTGATTCGTCACAATTCAACCTCTTTGCTCATAAGAAGACCTTTGCGAATGACACTGCATCTCCGCGCCTTTCGATGGAATGAACTTTTGCCACGCGTGCGCGGTATGTTCAATCTCAATGACCCTCGTTGGGGTCGTGGCGACGACAAGTCAAATGAACCTGCGACGCCGCATGAAGGTGATAAGCCTCAAGCGAATCCGCCGGTGGGAGACCGTTCCACCGATCGGCCCGGTCGCGCTGGCGCCAATCAAGGCCCCCCCGATTTAGATGAACTTTGGCGTGACTTCAACCGGAAGCTGGGCGGCTTGTTTGGCGGCAATGGCGGAGGCAATTCGGGCGGCAACTCGGGCGGTAACTCGGGGGGGCGCCCAGGGGGCTCGGGTTTGCCGCCGTTCATGAACAGCATCGGTTTAGGGGTCGTGGCCGGCGTGGCCTTGCTGATTTGGTTGGGATCTGGCTTCTTCATTGTCCAAGAAGGCCAACAAGCGGTGATCACGCAGTTTGGCAAATACAAATCGACGGCGGGGGCTGGTTTTAACTGGCGCTTACCTTACCCCTTGCAACGCCATGAAATGGTGTTTGTGACGCAAATTCGTTCTGTTGACATTGGCCGAGACAACGTGATCAAAGCCACGGGCCTGCGCGAATCAGCCATGCTGACCCAGGATGAAAACATTGTGGAGATCAAATTCGCCGTCCAGTACCGCTTGAACGATGCGCGGGCTTACTTGTTTGAGAGCAAAAATCCCACCGAGGCGGTGGTGCAAGCTGCAGAAACTGCGGTGCGCGAAGTGGTCGGAAAAATGAAGATGGACGCGGCGCTGTCGGACGAACGTGACCAGATCGCCCCCCGTGTGCGGGCCTTGATGCAAGTGATCTTGGACCGCTACAAAGTGGGCATCGAGGTGGTGGGCATCAACTTACAGCAAGGCGGCGTTCGGCCTCCGGAACAGGTGCAAACGGCTTTTGATGATGTGCTGAAAGCAGGTCAAGAGCGTGAGCGCAGCAAAAACGAAGCTCAGGCTTATGCCAACGATGTCGTGCCGCGTGCGGTGGGTGCGGCCTCGCGGTTGAAAGAAGAGTCTTCTGCCTATCGTGAGCGCATCATTGCCCAAGCCGAAGGTGACGCACAACGCTTCAAATCCATTTTGACGGAGTACCAAAAAGCACCGCAGGTGACGCGCGACCGCATGTACACCGATGCCATGCAACAAATTTACAGCAACGTCACCAAGGTGGTGGTGGACAGCAAACAGGGCTCTAACTTGATGTACTTGCCTCTCGACAAAATCATGCAAATGACCGCCAACAGCGCAGCAAATGCTGCTGCCCCTGTGTCGGTCACCGACACAAGCAACGCAGCCACCAACGCCGCGACGGCGCTTCCGTCAAGTAATTTGCCGCCCGCGCCAACCGATGCGCGGACGCGGGACAGTTCACGTTCGCGTGATCGTGATGTGCGTTGAGCCAGGGAGACCGTAATGAATCGCATTGGTTTTTGGATTTCGTCGATCGTCATCGGCCTGGCTTTGTTCAGTTCCATGGTTTTTGTGGTGGATCAACGCCAGTTTGGTGTGGTCTACGCACTCGGGCAGATCAAAGAAGTGATCACCGAGCCCGGTTTGAATCTCAAATTGCCGCCACCGCTGCAAAATGTCAGTTACATCGACAAGAGACTTTTGACCCTTGACAGCCCCGACACTGAGCCCATGTTGACCGCTGAAAAACAGCGTGTGGTCATTGACTGGTATGTGCGCTGGCGCATCACCGACCCGGTGGCCTACATCCGCAATGTGGGTTTGGATGAAAAGGCGGGCGCCAATCAACTGAACCGTGTGGTGCGCAACGCCTTTCAAGAGGAAATCAACAAGCGCACCGTCAGGGAGTTGCTGTCAGAACAGCGTGAAGCTCTGATGGCCGATGTGAAGCGTGAAGTGCTTGACAAAGTGCGGGGGGACAAGCCCTGGGGCGTGGACGTGGTCGATGTGCGCATCACGCGCGCAGATTATGTCGACGCGATCACCGAGTCGGTCTACCGCCGCATGGAAGCGGAGCGCAAACGCGTGGCCAATGAACTGCGTTCTACCGGCGGCGCAGAAGGTGAAAAAATTCGCGCTGATGCCGATCGGCAACGCGAAGTGACGATTGCCAACGCCTACCGCGAAGCCCAAAAAATCAAGGGTGCCGGTGACGCCCAGGCCGCGCGGATCTATGCCGAGGCCTTTGGCAAAGATCCTCAGTTTGCTCAGTTTTACCGCAGCTTGGATGCCTACAAGGCCACGTTCTCCAAAAAGTCCGACGTGATGCTGCTGGACCCCGGTGCGTCGGAGTTCTTTAAGGTGATGAAGGGCAGCTCGGCCCCCGCGACCAGCAAAAAGTAAGCTGTGCTTGAGCAATTTCTTCTGGCACTGGCCCTCATGTTGATCATCGAGGGCCTCTTGCCGATGGCCAGCCCTGAGCGATGGCGCAAGATGTTCGAGCAGCTTTTGCAGCTCGAAAATGGACAAATCCGCTTTTTTGGTCTGTGCAGCGCAGGCTTGGGCTTGATTCTCTTGCTTTGGGTGGCTTGAAGTCCCCATTCAATAGGTAAAATCCCCCTTTTTACAGCCTCACCAATCCTATGTCTGCCTGGGTTCTCCCGGATCACATCGCCGATGTCTTGCCTTCCGAGGCCCGGCACATTGAAGAACTCCGACACTTATTGCTCGATACCGCCCGCAGCTATGGCTATGAATTGGTCATTCCGCCTTTGCTGGAGCATTTGGAATCTTTGCTGACGGGCACCGGTCAGGCCCTCGACTTGCAAACCTTCAAGCTGGTCGATCAATTGTCTGGCCGCATGATGGGCCTGCGCGCCGACACCACGCCGCAGGTGGCCCGTATCGATGCCCATTTGCTGAACCGTGCCGGCGTCACCCGCCTGTGCTATTGCGGTCCGGTGTTGCACACCCAGCCCGATCGTCCACATGCCACACGTGAACCCTTGCAGCTGGGCGCAGAAATTTATGGCCATGCTGGCCTGGAAGCCGATTTGGAAATCTTGCAACTGGCCTTGGACCAATTGCAAGTCGCCCAGGTCAAGGGGCTGCAGGTTGATTTGGCCGATGCGCGGATCGTCGCCAGCTTGCTGGAAGGCCTGCAACTCAGTGACGAAGTGCGTTTGCAGATTCACAGTGCCTTGGCCTCTAAAAACAGCAGCGAATTGGCTCAACTGACCCGTGATTTTGATCCGGCGATCCAAAAGGCCTTGCTGGCCTTGGTCGATTTGTATGGCGACGCCTCGGTCTTGGACCAGGCGGCCCAGCAGTTACCGCGAACACCGGCCATTCAAGAAGCCTTAGCACAGCTGCGCTGGTTGGCCAACCACATTGCACCGGTCCAGGTCAGCTTTGATTTGGCCGATGCACGCGGCTATGCGTATTACAGCGGCCTGCGCTTTGCAATCTATGCCCAGGGGGCCTCCGACGCCCTGGTGCGAGGCGGGCGTTACGACGGGGTGGGCGCGGTGTTTGGTCATCAGATCGACCGCGAACGGCCTGCGGTGGGCTTCAGCCTGGATTTGAAGCAGTGGGTGGCGGCGGTGCCCGCCCTGCCACTGAAAGCGGCCATTCGTGCGCCGTGGTCCGAAGAGGCCGAACTGCGAGCGGCCATTGCCCGCCTGCGCAGCCAAGGGGAAACCGTGGTCTGCGTCTTGCCAGGCCATGAAAGTGAAATCGATGAATTCCATTGCGACCGCACGCTGGTGCAAGCGGCGGGGCAATGGGTGGTGCAAGCTCTTTGAAGACAGATAAATCAGCATGAACATGACAAAAGGACGCAACGTTGTCGTTGTGGGCACCCAATGGGGTGATGAAGGCAAGGGTAAATTGGTCGACTGGCTCACCGAAAGTGCGCAAGGCGTGGTGCGCTTTCAGGGTGGCCACAATGCCGGCCACACCTTGGTGATCAATGGCGTGAAAACAGCCTTGCACCTGATCCCCAGCGGCATCATGCGCCCGGGTGTGAAGTGCTACATCGGCAACGGCGTGGTCCTGTCAGCAGGTAAGTTGTTTGAAGAAATCGCGGGTTTGGAAAAAGCCGGTGTGGAGGTGCGCTCGCGCTTGCGCATCAGCGAGGCTTGCCCCTTGATCTTGCCTTTCCACGCGGCCCTGGATGTCGCGCGCGAAGCCGCGCGCGAGCATGGCGGCACCGAGAAAATCGGTACCACCGGCCGTGGCATTGGTCCCGCCTACGAAGACAAAATTGCGCGCCGTGCATTGCGCGTGCAGGACTTGAAACACCCCGAGCGCTTTGCCCACAAACTGCGTGAATTGCTGGAACTTCACAACCATGTGTTGACCACCTTCTTGGGCTCGGCCCAATTCAATTTTGGCCCGGTGCTGTCGCCCTACATCGTCAATGGCCAGGTGCAGTTTGATGCGGTGTACAACGAAGCCATGCAACATGCCGAGTTGCTCAAACCCATGATGGCCGACGTGTCACGTGAGCTCAACGATGCCCACCGTGACGGTGCCAACCTGTTGTTTGAAGGCGCGCAAGGCACTCTGCTCGACGTGGACCACGGCACTTATCCATTCGTCACTTCCAGCAACTGTGTGGCCGGTAACGCCGCCGCGGGCGCGGGCGTGGGTCCGGGCATGTTGCATTACGTGTTGGGCATCACCAAGGCGTATTGCACCCGCGTCGGTGGTGGCCCTTTCCCGACCGAGCTGGACTGGGAAACCGAAGGCACGCCGGGCTGGCACATGAGTACGGTGGGCGCTGAAAAAGGCGTGACCACCGGCCGCAGCCGCCGTTGTGGCTGGTTTGATGCGGCCTTGCTGAAACGCAGCGCCCAGGTCAATGGCTTGACCGGTTTGTGCATCACCAAACTGGATGTGCTCGATGGCCTCAAAGAACTCTTGCTCTGCACCGGCTACGAGCTCGACGGGGAAGTGACGGACATTTTGCCCATGGGCGCTGACGATATCGCCCGCTGCAAACCGATCTATGAAAGCCTGGAAGGTTGGAGCGATACCACCGTGGGCGTGACCGAATTGGACAAGCTGCCGGTGAATGCGCGTTTGTATTTGCAACGCATCGAGCAAGTCACCGGGGTGCCGATCCACGTGGTCTCGACCAGCCCGGACCGCGACCACACCATCATGATGCGCCACCCTTTTTTGGCCGACTGAGGCCTTCGTATTTTTTGGAGAAGTTTCCATGTTGACTGAAGACGGCAAACATCTGTACGTAAGCTACGACGAGTACCACAACCTGGTCGAAAAGCTGGCGATCAAAATTCACCAATCGGCTTGGCAATTCGACACAATTTTGTGTCTGGCCCGCGGCGGTATGCGGCCTGGCGACATCTTGTCGCGTATTTTTGACAAGCCCCTGGCCATCATGTCCACCAGCTCTTACCGCGCCGATGCTGGCACGGTGCAAGGCCATTTGGACATTGCGCGTTTCATCACCACGCCCAAAGGCGAGATCGCCGGTCGCGTGCTGCTGGTCGACGATTTGGCCGACACCGGCCACACGCTCAAGGCGGTGGTCAACATGTTGAAAACCAACTACGCCCCGATCACCGAGTTGCGCACAGCGGTGTTGTGGACCAAGGGCGTGTCGGACTTCAAAGCCGATTACTCGGTGGATTTCTTGCCCACCAATCCCTGGATTCACCAGCCTTTCGAAGGCTACGACTCCACCCGCCCAGAGAAATTGCTGGAGAAGTGGAAAGTCTGACGCTACGATGGGGGTATGAAAAACGATGCAGCCCCTCTCGACGTCACCCACCTGATTCACCACCCTTACACACCGCCCGCTGACTTTGAAGCCCCGCAACCCGGGGTGTTCAAAGCGTCCACGGTGTACTTTCCCAGCGTGGCCGCCATGCGCCAGCGCGAGTGGAAAGACAAGTCCGCTTACACCTACGGCCTGCACGGCACCCCCACCAGTTACTTGTTGGAAGAGCGCTTGTGCGCGCTCGAAGGCGGCTTGCAGTGCGTGTTGGTGCCCAGCGGCCTGTCCGCTTTGTCGACCGTGGCTTTGGCCACGCTGCAAACTGGCGACGAAGTGCTGTTGCCCGACAACGCTTACGGCCCCAACAAAGCCTTGGCCGAGGGTGAGCTGAAGGCGTTCGGCATCACGCACCAGTTCTATGACCCGCTGAACCCGGCGGACCTGGCCGCTCGCATCACACCCCGCACCCGCTTGGTCTGGCTAGAGGCCCCCGGCTCGGTCAGCATGGAGTTTCCCGACTTGCTGGCTTTGCTGCGCATTTGCCGTGAGAAACGTGTGCTGTGCGCACTCGACAACACCTGGGGTGCCGGATTGGCTTTCAAGCCCTTTGACCTGCTCGGCGATGGCCAATGGGGCGTGGACATCAGCGCCCATGCCTTGACCAAATACCCCAGTGGCGGGGGCGACGTGCTGATGGGCAGCATCATCACGCGCGACCCTGCGCTGCACCTGAAAATCAAACTGTGTCACATGCGCTTGGGCCTGGGGGTGGGGGCCAACGATGTCGAGGCGGTGTTGCGCTCCTTGCCCAGCATCGGCATCCGTTACCAAGCGCAAGACCACAGCGCTCGCGCGTTGGCGCAATGGTGGTCCGAGCAGCCACAATGCGCGCAGGTGCTGCACCCCGCCTGGCCGGGATCACCTGGGCATGCGCATTGGCAAGCACTTTGCGCGCCTCAGGGTAGCATCGGATGCGCCGCTGGCTTGTTCAGTGTGATGATTGCGGAGCGGTATTCGCAAACGCAGGTGGATGCTTTTTGTGACCGTTTGAAGCTGTTCAAAATTGGTTACAGCTGGGGCGGCCCCGTCTCCTTGGTGGTGCCCTACAACATCCGGGCCATGCGGCAGGCGTGGCCAGCCCATTTGGCCCCGGGGACTTTGGTGCGTTTTTCTATGGGCTTGGAGGCTGTGGCCGATCTGCAATCCGATTTGAGTCAAGCACTCGCCGCGACTTTGATGGACTGACTATCACAAGGGGAGCGCCATGCACAAAGACCCAGCCGACCCCGCCTTGCCTGTCATGGAGACACCTTTTGAGCTCCCGCAAGAAACTGGCCTTCAGCCGGTTCTGCCTCATCTGCCCTGGTTCTCCCCACTGAATTGGCTGGTCCGCGGTCTTCAAGACCTGCGCAGTCATCCGGCGATTGCCTTGTTTTATGGCCTCTGTTTCATGGCCATGGCGCAGGTGTTGGGTTTTGTCTTTCGGCACGCCCCCGAGTACACCTTGACTTTGATATCGGGCTGCTTGCTGCTCGGGCCTTTCATGGCCATGGGCCTGTACGAGGTCAGCCGCCGCAAAGAGCGGGGAGAGGCGTGTGCGCTCAGCCACTCGCTGACCTGTTGGGACAGCCACCTGCGCAGCATGGCCATGCTGATTTTGGTGTTGATGGTGTTGGAGTTGCTGTGGGGCAGGGCGTCGTTGGTGGTCTTTGCGGTCTTTTTCAATACGGGTATGCCGTCCACCACCGGGGTGGTGGAGGCGATTTTCAACCCTGAGAACTTGGAATTTGTCTTTGCATACATCACGGTCGGCAGTGTTTTTGCCGCCTGCGTCTATGCTTTGTCCGTGGTGTCGATTCCGATGATTCTGGACCGGGACACCGATGCCATTTCGGCCGCTCTGACCAGCGTCAGCGTGGTCTATGCCAACCCCCTGGTCATGTTGTTTTGGGGCGCGCTGATTTGTGTCTTGATCGCTATCGCCTTGTGGCCCGGCGCTTGGGGTTTGCTCTTGATCGGTCCTTGGCTGGGCCATGCCAGCTGGCACGCTTACCGCGAATCGGTGGTGTGGCCCGAGGTGGCCGCAAGCTGATACAGTCCTAGGTCATCTAAAAGAGAGAATATTTTGGCAACACCCAACTACGGATATGAGAAGCGCCAGAAAGAACTGGCCAAAAAACGCAAAAAAGAAGACAAGCTCAAAGCCAAGTCCGAGCGCAAGCTCGGTGAAGCGGGTGACGAACTTGCGCAAGAAGGCCATGAGGACGGTGAATCAGCAACCGACTCGCTTCCTGGGGAGCCCAATGTGACCGGGATCCCACCTGCGGTGTAAGGCCTGAACCCAGGCCGACCCAGAACCCCCACCGGCTCAGGCCGGTTTTTTTAGGCTTGTATTTTTTCCGCCAAGCCAGGGCTTCAGCTCAGGCCAGACGTTTTCCAGCAAACGGGGCTGCGCCGAAACATTGGGATGAATGCGATCGGACTGGAACCATTTCATCGGATCGGGATCGTCGCCAATACCTTTCAGGAAGAAAGGTAACAGCCGGGATTGGCTCTGCTGCGCCACCTTGGCGTAAACCGCGGCAAATTGTTTGGCGTGGTCTGCGCCATAGTTGGGCGGCATTTGCATGCCCAACAGCAGCACCTTGGCTCCCGCGGCTTTGGCGGCTTGGGTCATGGTCAATAAGTTGTCTTGCGTTTGGTCCAAGGCCAGACCACGCAGCGCATCGTTACCGCCCAATTCAATGATCACCACACCGGGTTGATGTTGCTTGAGCAACGCAGGTAAGCGCGAGCGGCCACCGGCGGTGGTCTCACCACTGAGGCTGGCATTGATCACTTGGGCGTTGAATTTGTGCGCTTCAATGTGGGCGCTGAGCAAAGCCACCCAGCCTTGACCGCGCGGTAAACCATATTCGGCGCTGATGGAATCGCCCACCACCAAAACCACCCCCGAAGCGGCGAGCGCTTGGCCCTGGACACAATAGCCTGCCAGCCCAACGGAAAGCATCATCGCGTTAAAGTAACGACGCTTCCAAAAAGGTGTTTGCATGTTGGATTCCCTGATTACTGTCACTCATGTCTACAAGTCGGTCACCGATTCGAGTGGCACTCTGACTATTTTGCGTGATATTGATTTCTCCCTCTCGGCTGGGGAAACCCTCGCCATCGTTGGCGCTTCGGGTTCCGGTAAAAGCACTTTGCTGTCTCTCATGGCGGGGCTGGACACACCCACCCAAGGCGCGGTCCGCGTGGCGGGGCAAGATCTTTTCAGCCTGAGCGAAGACCAACGCGCCCAAGTTCGGGCCCAGCACATGGGTTTTGTGTTTCAAAGCTTTCAGTTGATGGCCAATTTAACGGCCTTAGAAAACGTGATGTTGCCCTTGGAGTTGAGTGGTCGGTCCGGCATCGTGGCGACAGCCACCGCCATGTTGCAGCGTGTGGGGTTGGGTGAGCGGCTCAAGCATTACCCCAAAGTGCTCAGCGGCGGTGAACAGCAGCGAGTGGCTTTGGCGCGGGCTTTTGTGATGAAGCCCCCTATATTGCTGGCCGACGAACCCACCGGCAGCCTGGACCACGCCACCGGCGAAACGATTTTGAACTTGATGTTTGAATTGAACCAAGAGTTAGGTACGACACTGGTCTTGGTGACCCATGATGAGCGGGTGGCGGCGCGTTGCCAAAGGCGATTGATCATTGAAGCGGGTCAACAAATTCAGGCGCCCGAAAATCAGGATGGGCGGGTAGTCGGCCAGGCCCGATAATCCAGTCATGTCTTCACCCAAAGTGTTATTCGGCTTTCATGCCGTGGGCGTGCGATTAAAGACCGCGCCGCAATCCATCATCGAGATTTATTATGAATCGACTCGGCGCGATGCGCGCATGCGTCAATTTTTAGAACGCGCCAACGAGGCCGGTGCGCGACTGATTGAAGCCGATCACCAACGCCTGGCCAAATTGTGCGGCAGCCTGGGCCACCAAGGTGTGGCGGCACGGGTCGAACCGGTGGCGCAAGTGCATTCCCTGGATGATTTGCTGGACGCGGTTGAAGGTCCCCCCTTGCTGTTGGTGTTGGATGGCATCACCGATCCGCACAATTTAGGCGCATGTTTGCGGGTCGCCGATGGTGCAGGCGCGCACGCCGTAATTGCCCCCAAAGACCATGCCGCGGGCATCAATGCCACGGTGGCCAAGGTGGCCAGCGGCGCAGCCGAAACCATGCCTTACTTCATGGTCACCAATTTGGCGCGCACCTTGGGCGAACTCAAGGAGCGCAGCATTTGGGTCACAGGCACCAGCGACGATGCACCCAAAACGCTTTACCAAATGGACTGGAAGGGCCCCACCGCCATTGTTTTGGGGGCCGAAGGGGCGGGCATGCGCCAGCTCACCCGCAAAACCTGTGACGAATTGGTGAGCATTCCGATGCAGGGGGCGGTCGAGAGCCTGAACGTCTCGGTGGCCAGTGGGGTGTGTTTGTATGAGGCGCTGCGCCAACGCAGTTTGGGTTGAACTCAGGGAGTGGTGATGAAAAAAATCTACAAAGTGATCGCGGTTGTCTTGGCTGTACCTGTTTTTTTACTGTCCGCTTGCACGCAAGAACAGCAAAACAAAATCAGCCGCGACATCCAAAACTGGACCGGTACCAACGGCGTGCTGGAAATTTATGCCGGCGACAAAGTGGTGCGCCGCTTTTTGAAGGTGGACAAACTCAGTACCGCTCTGGGCACCGACGACGGCAAACCCCGTAACTACCGTTACGGTTACGGTGTGTTGGACGAAAACCTGAATATGCAGGTGGACCCGACCGAGAAAAAGGTCTACTTCGAGTTCAGCGATTATTCCAACATCGTCTTCTTTGAGAACCCGCGCTGAGCCTGAACTGAACCCGTGCCAGTGCAGTGACTGGCCGCTCAGATCAGACCCAAGGCCCCCAGGATCGCTCCGGCGGCGAGCAGCCACAGCATGTGTATGCGGGTGCCCCAAACCAAGAGTGCGGTTGCCGCGGTGAGCAACCACAGTGGCCAGTCTTTGGCGGCTTGGTCGTGGGCGGCGGTCAGCAGCCAGCTGGTACAGACCAATAAGGCGACCACGATCGGGGCCATTCCCGCTTTGAAGGCTTTGACACCGCGCATCGCCCGATTGCGGTGTGCCCATCGCGTGGCGGTGTAGGTCAATATCGACGAGGGCAACATGATGCCGAGCATCATCACGCCAACGCCCAAGAATCCCAAGGCCCAAGCATGTGGCCCGGCATTCAAGCCCCCTGAGGCGTTCAAACCCAAGGTCCACCCCATCACCGCGATGTACAACACGTTCGGCCCCGGCGAAGCCTGTGCCAGGGCAATCGCCGAGGTGAACTGCGCATCGTTCAGCCACTGGTGTTCGTCGACCAAGAAACGGTGCATCTCGGGGGCGGTGGTGATGGCTCCGCCAAATCCCAGCAAAGACAGCATGCAAAATTGCTGGAACAAAGCCCACCAGTCGGCCGCTTGCATGACGATATTCATGCGGCAGGGCCCTCACCTGGGGTGGCTGAGGGGCGTGGCGCTAACTTGATGTAGGCCACACCACACGCCACCCCACCGAGGCCCAAAAGTGCCCAGATCAGCGGTATGCGCAACAAGCCGACACCGACAAAGGTCAGTCCGGCCAGCAACAAACACAGGGGCAGGCCCATGGGGTTTTGGGGCAACGCTTTGCCCAACTTCAGGCCTGTGGCGGTGATCAAGCCGGCGGCCACTGCGCCCATGCCGCGCAATGCACCTTGCGCGAAGGCGTTATCGGACACGCCGCCAAACAGCACCGCCAAGCTCAGAACCACCAGCAAAGGCAAACACAGCAAGCCGGCCAGCGCGGCCAGGGCGCCGGAAAGTCCAAAATAACGGCCGCCCAACATCAGGCTGAGGTTCACCACGTTCGGACCCGGCATGATTTGCGCCACCGCCCATTCTTCCAAGAATTGGGCGTTATTCATCCAGCGCTTGCGCTCGACCAGCTCGTATTGCACCACCGTCAGCACGCCGCCAAAGCCTTGCAGCGCCATGTGTGTAAAGGCCAAAAACAGCTCGGTTTTGGACCGCGGTTGAGCGAGTCCCTCGGTCACTGCGTGCTCAGATTCAGAAGGTGGCGTTGACATGGTTCAATTATCCACAGCCGCCGCATGGGCCTGAAGCGGCGTTGCCCAGGCCAGTCGCCCCGTGCCGGCTTCATTCAAACAGGCCACCAAATCGGCTGCGCGCGTTTGCGGCAAGCGCAGGGTCAGCGTGACCTCGGCGCCATGTGCGACGTTGAGCAATTCAGCTTGTGCCAGTTCAATTTCTCGCCGCACCCGGCCTTCCAAGGCATAGGGCACGCTGCAAGTCAACTCGATTTTGTGCACCATGGGGATTTTGTCGGCGCTCAACAGCGCTTGGGCTACGGCATCGGTATAGGCGCGCACCAAGCCCCCCGCGCCCAGTTTGACGCCGCCAAAATAACGCACCACCGAGGCCATCACCCCCTACAAGTCCTGGTGCCGCAACACCTCCAGCATGGGGCGCCCGGCGGTCCCACCCGGCTCGCCATCGTCGTGGGCGGCAGACTGACCGCCTGCCAGCAAGGCTCAGCAGACATGGGCGGCATCGGGATGCGCTGCCTTGAGTTGCGCCACACGTGCTTGCGCTTCTTGCCGATCGGCCACGGGCTCCACACAGGCGATGAAACGGCTTTTTTTGATCACCAACTCACAATGGGCGGCGGTGGCAAGAGAAAACGGCATGCACCGAGGATAG
>CANFYZ010000011.1 GCA_947451385.1 Comamonadaceae bacterium
CGCCAGCGGCGCAAGGTTTCGGCGTAATCGGGGCCAAATTTCAGTTCATCCTCCACCTGCAAACCGGCGAGTTGGGCTTGCTTGCGGAACTCGCTCGGACTCGGCAAGCAGCCGCCCGGGAAAATGTACTGCTGAATGAAATCGGTCGATTGGATATAGCGCTCAAACAAGCTGTCGTCGATGACGATGCTTTGAATACAAGCGCGGCCACCGGGTTTGAGCAAGCGCGCAATACTGGCGAAGTAAGTGGGCCAATATTCACGTCCCACGGCTTCGACCATCTCGATGGAGCACACCGCGTCATACGGGCCGTCGTTGATGTCGCGGTAGTCTTGCAAGCGCAAATCTGCCTGGTCTGCGCGCTGCAGGCCTTGCAAGCGCTGCTGCGCAAACGCGAGTTGCTCGGTCGACAAGGTCACGCCGGTGATGTGTGCGCCAAACTCGGTGGTGGCCGCCTCGGCCAGCGCGCCCCAACCGCAACCGATCTCCAGCACCCGGTCGCCCGGCTGAACTTGGGTCATGCGCAGAGCGCGCCGCACTTTGGCGTTTTGCGCCGCTTGCAGGGGGCGGCTCAAGTCGCCTTCAAACCAGGCCGATGAGTAGTTCATCGTACCGTCCAACCACAGGGTGTAAAAGGCATTGCCCAGGTCGTAATGTGCGTGGATATTTTTGCGGCTGTTGCTGCGGTTGTTGCGGTTCAGCAGGTGCTTGATGCGGTACAGCAAACGACCCGCCCAATGACCATAGATCATGTCCTCCATCTCGCGCCGATTGCGTATCAACACGCGCAGCAAATCAGTCACCGACGGGCTGGTCCAGTCGCCGCGCATATAGCCCTCGGCAAAGCCAATGTCACCCGACTTGAGCGCCTCGGCACAAACCGACCATTGGTGCACATGCAACACCGCAAAGGGCGCATCATGGTGACCAAAACGCTGTTCGCTGCCGTCAGGCCAATGCACCGTGAGCGTTCCGTGCTGCAACTTTGACAACAGTTGAATGACCCGCTTTGCGGCCAGGGGTCGGGCTTCAGAGCTGAAGGGACGGGTAGAGCTGGTTGAATTCATAAGGTCAAAAAGTCAAACAAAAAGCAAGAACCAAAACACAACATGCGCTTTCAAGCGCGAGTCACAAAACGCTCGGGCGGCGCGGGCTTGCGCCAAAACGGCACTTTTTTGCGCCACAGCACCCAGGCTTGCCAATGAATGCGCAACACCACGCCCCACGTCATCAGCGGAAAGCGCCACAACGCCTGGCGCAAAGCCTCACGGGTGGCCGGTTGCAAGGTGCCGCTCCAACTGGTTTCAATCAAAGGTCCGCCGGCGTCGTCATGGTCGACCCGCGCCACCACGCGCTCTTGGCCTTGGTGCACGGTGCGCATGAAACGGAAACGGTATTGCCCCTCGACCGCGCAAAACGGCGACACATGGAACACCTTGCTGGCTTGCAAGGTGTGGCCGTAACGTGGCGTGTCCAGCAAATAGCAATGCCGCTCGCCAAACGTGTTGTGCACCTCGGCCACGATGGCCGCCAAATTGCCGTTGGCCTGATGGCAGTACCAAAAGCTCACCGGCTTGAAGGTGTAGCCCCAGACACGCGGAAAGGTTTGCAACCAAATTTCGCCATCGGCGTGCGCCACGCCTTCTTGTTGCAGCAATTCAGTGATCCAGCCGAGTGCGCCTCCGTGCACAGGGCTGCGGCCATCACCGTGGTCGGCATCGTAAAAAGACAGCGGCGCGGGGCGGTTCATGGCCAGGTCGGCCTTGGCTGTTGAAACGACCCCCGCGGCTTGCAAACGGCGCATCGGCAGCATCAAAAAATAAGTCGGGTAGGCAAACAGATGGCGAACTGGGCGCAAACGGGTATGGCGCACCGTGCCCAAGCCCAAGAGTGCGCCGCCCGTGTTCATGTTTCGCTTTGGTAAAGAGCGGCTTGTGCGCCTGGGCCCTGCGCGATGCGCGTGAGCAGGGCGCGCGCCACCGACAGACCGGCTTTGAGGCCGTCTTCATGAAAGCCGTAGCCCATCCAGGCCCCCGCAAACCAGGTGTGGTGCTCACCCTGCAACTGCGGCACGCGTTTTTGTGCCGCGATGGCGGCCAAATCAAACACCGGATGCGCGTAGTCGTACTGCCCCAAGATCTGCTCAGGTGCAATCGGGCTGACAGGGTTCAAGGAGACCACCACCGGTTGCTCGAAAGGCAAAGGCTGCAAACGGTTCAGCAGGTAGTGCAAGCACACACGGGTGGACTCTTGCTCCACGCTGACCGCACGCTCGTAATTCCAGGCCGCCCAGGCTTTGGGGCGCGAAGGCAGCACACGGGCGTCGGTATGCAACACCGCCAAGTTGGCTTGGTAACGAATCGCGCTCAACACTTCGCGCTCGGCGACACTGGCGTCGCGCAGCATGCCCAGCGCTTGGTCGGAATGGCTGCAAATCACCACCTCGTCAAAGCGCTCGACCTGACCGTCGGTGACCACGCGCACGCCTTGTGCATCACGCTCGATCAAGCGCACCGGCGTGTTCAAGCGCTTGTCAGCCACCTTGGCCACGATTTTGTCCACATAGTGGCGCGCCCCACCTTGCACCGTGAACCAGCGTGGCCGGTTGGTCACTTGAATCAAGCCATGGTTGTGACAAAAGCGAATCATGGTGGCCACGGGAAAGCGCAGCATCTGGTCGGTCGGGCAACTCCAAATGCAGCCCAGCATGGGCAAGAAATACCAGTCTCTGAACTCGGCGCTGAAGCGGTTGGCCAGCAAAAAATCAGACAGCGCTTGGTTCATTTCCGCATCTAAATTGGCACTGGCAATGCGGGTGCACAAGGCGTTAAAGCGCAGCACATCGGCCAGCATTTTCAAAAAGCGCGGCCGCAGTAAATTACTGCGCTGTGCAAACACGGTGTCCAGGTTCGAGCCGCTCCACTCGAGCGCCTGGCCGTTCAAGGCCCCTGGCACCTTGACCGAAAACGACATGTCCGAGGCCGCGGTTTGCACACCGAGTTGCCCAAACAAGTTAATCAAATTGGGATAGGTGCGTTCATTGAACACCAAAAACCCAGTGTCCACGCCGTGCGTGACCGGGCCTTGCGGCGTGGGCAGGGTCACGTCCACGGTGTGGGTGTGACCGCCAAAATAATCCCCTGCTTCATACAGCGTGATGTCGGCCAGGCCGTGCAAGGTGTGGGCCACAGCCAAGCCCGAGATGCCCGAACCGACGATGGCAATTCTGCGCAGGCCCATGCTCATTTCACCGCCAAGCTTTTTTCTATCGCGCTGACCACGCTGCGGTTGCTCGGGTTGGTCATGCTGCCAAAGGTGTCCACCACTTTGCCGTCGCGGCCAATCAGGTATTTGAAGAAATTCCAGCTGGGTTTTTTGCCCGTCAAATCGGCCAGTTGCTTGTAAAACGGCGCGGCCTCAGGCCCGGTGACGACGGTCTTGGTGAACATCGGAAACTTCACGCCAAAGGTGTTCTCGCAAAAATCAGCGATCTCTTTGTTGCTGGCCTTTTCTTGCGCAAAGTCGTTGGACGGAAAGCCCAACACCACCAAGCCCTGGTTGGCGTATTTGGCATGCAAGGCCTCCAAATCTTTGTACTGGGGCGTGAAGCCGCAGTAACTGGCGGTGTTGACCACCAGCAGCACCTTGCCGCTGTACTGGCACAGCGACTGCGGCTTTTCATCTTGCAGCCGCAGCAGGTTCTGCTGCAACAAGGCCGGGCAGGCCGATGCCTTGCCCGCAGGCTCAGTCGCCCAAGCGGCCCCCGCCACACCCAGGCAGCACAAGAGCAGCGCCAGCATTTTGAATACCGATCGAATGGCCGCAGCATAGGTCATGTGAACTCCCAATTCTAATTTGTGACTGATGAGTTTAGATTATTTTTCACCCCTTGTCACGCTGGGGCCGCAAACCGCGGCGAACCTGCGCTTTTCTGGCTGGCGGTCTGCAGTTGCACGGCACAATCGCAGCACCATGCCCCTGCCCCGCCGCCGCCGCGATGACTTTGAAGAAGATCGGCTCTACGCCTACCCGCAGCATCTGCGCGAGGCGATCGAAGATGCGCCGACTGGCGCAGGCGTGTATGTATTTCATGGCCAAGAAGGCGATTTGCCCTTGTACATCGGCAAAAGCGTGAACATCCGCGCGCGCCTGCTCTCGCATTTGCGCACCCCCGACGAAGCGCGCATGCTGCGCCAAACCCAGCGCATCAGCCACATCCGCACCGCCGGCGAGATCGGCGCGCTGCTGCTGGAGGCGCAAATGATCAAGGCGCAGCACCCACTGTTCAACCAGAAGCTGCGCCGCAACAAGCAGCTGTGCAGCCTGCAAATAAAGCAAGGTGTGCCCGAGGTGGTGTATTCCAAGGACATCGACTTCGCCAGCGCGCCCGACCTGTACGGCTTGTTTGCCAGCCGCCACGCCGCGCTGGATGCGCTGCGCGGCATCGCCGACCAACAACGGCTGTGCTACGCGCCACTCGGGCTGGAAAAACTGCCCCCCGGCAAAGCCTGTTTTCGCGCCGCCATCCGCCAATGCGCGGGCGTGTGCCGGGGCGATGAAACCCCGCAAGCCCACAACGAACGCCTGTTCACCAGCCTGCTGGCCCTGCGGGTGGAATGCTGGCCCTACGGCGGCGCCATGGGCTTGGTGGAGCGTGACGGTGAGCTGACACAAATCCACGTGGTCAACCACTGGTGCTATTTGGGCAGCGCCACCACCCGGGAGGAAGCGCGCCAACTCTCCACCGTGGCGGCAGGCTTTGATGCCGACGGCTACAAAATCTTGTGCCGCCCGGTGCTGACCCACAGCGTGGAGCTCATGCCTTTATGAGTCACAACCTACGCCGAGGTATCGCCCTCGCGGTCGGGCTGCTGTGCGGCATGACCAGCGCCCCTGCCCATGATGGCCATGCAAATGCCCATGCACCCACCCTGAGCGGGCCCGAATGTCTGCGCCGCGCGTACCCCGAGTTCTGGGCCCCTGACACAGAGGCTTTGGTGAGTCGCAGCGGACAGCGCTTTGAATTTGACGAACACAAAGACCACTTGCAGCGCACCGACTTGCTGAACCAAGCGGACCTGAAAAGCCAGATGGCCCAGCCCTACACCCCAGGCTTTGCCGGCCCGCCACCGGGGCGCGACCACGACCCGGGCCGCTTGCGCGCCCAGCCCTTTTTCACGGCGCTGTATGGCGCCACACCCGCCGAGGTGCAGCGCCACCTGGTGACCGTGCCCTGGGCGCCCAACGGCCGCACGCTGCCCTTCACCCGGCTGAACGGTGCGGCCCAAGCCCTGGAGCGGGTGGGCCGCGCGCTGGCCCAAGAGGCCCGCACCGCCGACTATGTGCGCCGCCCCGCGGGCAGCGTGCTGTGGCGGCGCATTGCGGGCACGCCGCGCCTGAGCGTCCATGCCTTTGGCGCGGCGGTGGACTTCACGCTGCCGCACGGCCTGGGGCGCTACTGGCAATGGAGCGGCTGCACCGAAGCAGGCGCTTGCCCCTACCCCACCGCTGTGCGGCAAGACCCGACGCTGCAGCGCGTGGTGGCGGCGTTTGAACAAGAGGGTTTTATCTGGGGCGGCCAGTGGGCGCACTTTGACACGGTGCACTTTGAATACCGGCCCGAGCTGGTCGGGCCGGCGTGTACACGCTGAACACGCTGACCGGCGCCAGCCGTGTTCAATGCTTTTGCAAACGCCCGATCTTTTGGGCCACCCGCCCCGCCCATAGCCCCAGATCGTCCAGGTAGGTAAAGACCACCGGGATCACCAACAGGCTGAGCACGGTGCTGGTGATCAGGCCGCCGATCACCGCGATCGCCATCGGCGCGCGAAAGCTGGTGTCGGCACTGCCCCAACCCACGGCAATGGGCAACATGCCCGCGCCCATGGCGATGGTGGTCATGACGATGGGGCGCGCGCGTTTGTGGCAGGCGTCCATCAGGGCGTCCCAGCGGTTCATGCCGGGTACGGCAGGCTGGCCGTCATGCGCAGGGCGACCGCGCCGCGCTTCAATCGCGTACTCCACCAGCAAGATGGAGTTTTTGGTGGCAATGCCCATCAGCATGATCAAGCCGATCAATGACGGCATGGAGAAACTCTTTTGCGCCAGCAGCAGGCCGACAAACGCCCCGCCCAGCGACAACGGCAGCGCCGCCAAAATCGTGACCGGGTGCAAGAAGCCCTTGAACAGCAGCACCAGCACGATGTAGATGCACAGCACGCCGATCATCATGGCCAGGCCAAAGCTGGCAAAGAGTTCGCCCATGACTTCGGCATCACCCACCTCGACCACGCGCACCCCCGGCGGCAGGCTTTGCAACGAGGGCAGTTGCTGCACCGCTTGCGTCACGTCGCCCAGCGGCATGCCCGAGAGCTCGATCTCAAAGTTGATGTTGCGCTGGCGGTCGTAGCGGTCGATCACCGCCGGGCCACCGGCCACCTCCACGCTGGCCACTTGCGACAGCATGACCGGGCCTCGGCTGCCGGGCACCATCAGGCGCTCGAGCACGCTCAGGTCTTTGCGCGCATCGGCCTCGAGCTTGACGACGATGGGCACCTGGCGCTGCGACAAATTGAGCTTGGGCAAGGCCGCGTCGTAGTCGCCCAAGGTGGCCACGCGCAGCGTGTCGCTGATGGCCGCGCTGGTCACGCCCAAATCGGCGGCCTTGGCAAAGTCGGGGCGCACCGCGATCTCAGGCCGCACCATGCTGGCGGTCGATGCAATCGAGCCCAGGCCTTGGATGGTGCGCAGGTCTCGCTCCACCGCCATGGCCGTGCTTTGCAAGGCCAGCGGGTCTTCGCCGGTCAAGACCAAAATGTATTTCTCGCCCGAGCCGCCTAGGCCGACCTTGGTGCGCACACCGGGCAAGGGCTGCAACGCGGTGCGTATGCGGTCTTCAATCACCTGCTTGCGGGGGCGTGTACCGCGCTCGCTGAGCTGAATGGTGAGTGTGGCTTTGCGCACCTCGGCCGCGCCGCCACCGGCAAACGGGTCGGTGCCCGCACTGCCGCCACCGATGGTGGTGTAAATACTTTTCACATCACTCACTTGCATCAGCAACTGGCGCGCTTGTTCCGCGCTGGCCTGGGTTTGGGTCAGCGTCGCCCCCGGCGGCAGCTCCACATAGACCTGGGTTTGCGAGTTGTCGTCTGGCGGAATAAAGCCCTTGGGTAACAACGGCACCAGCATGATGGAGCCGACAAAAAACAAGGTCGCCAAAAGCATGGTCACCCAGCGGTGCCGGGTGCACCTGGCCACCCAGCCCATGTAACGGGTGAGCCAGCGCGGCTCGTGCGCGGCGCTGACGATGGGCTTCATGAGGTAGGCCGCCATCATGGGCGTGAGCACACGCGCCACCACCAAAGAGGCAAACACCGCGAGTGACGCGGTCCAGCCAAACTGTTTGAAAAACTTGCCCGGGATGCCCGACATGAACGCGGTGGGCAAAAACACCGCGATCAAGGTGAAGGTGGTGGCGATCACGGCCAGGCCAATTTCGTCGGCCGCTTCCATGGCGGCCTGGTAAGGCGTTTTGCCCATGCGCAAGTGGCGCACGATGTTTTCCACTTCGACAATCGCGTCGTCCACCAAGATGCCAATCACCAGCGACAGCGCCAAGAGCGTGACCACGTTGATGGAAAAGCCCAGATACGCCATGCCAATGAAGGCCGGAATCACCGACAACGGCAGCGCCACCGCCGAGACGAAGGTGGCGCGAAAGTCGCGCAAAAACAGCCACACCACCAGCACCGCCAAAATCGCGCCTTCGTACAGCAGGTGCAAGGAGCCGGTGTATTCCTCCTCCACCGGGGTGACAAAGTCAAAGGCCTCGGTGATTTCAATGTCGGGATTTTTCAGCCGGAACTCGGCCAGGGCCTGGCGCACCAATCGGCCCACCGCCACTTCGCTCTCGCCTCGGCTGCGCACCACCTCAAAGCCCACCACCGCTTGGCCGTTCAGGCTGGCGGCCGAGCGCAGCTCGGCCAGGGTGTCGGTCACGGTGGCGATCTGGTCCAGGCGCACCCGGCCCGCGCGGGCTGTGGCCAGCTCGATCTGCCCCACCTCTTGCGCGGTTTTCACGGTGGCCAAAGTCCGCACGGGTTGTTCGCCCAGCCCCAAGTCCATGCGCCCGCCCGAGCCTTCTTGCTGCACCTGTTTGAGTTGGCGCGACACCTCCGACGCGGTGATGCCCAGCGCTTGCAAGCGGTTCACATCGAGCGCAATGCGCACCTCGCGCGTCACGCCGCCCACGCGGTTGACTGCGCCCACGCCGCGCAGCGACAAGAGCTTGCGGGTGATGTCGTTGTCCACCAACCAGGACAGGGCTTCTTCGTCCATCCGGCTGGAGCGCACGGTGTAGGCCAGCACCGGGGTGCCGGCCAAATTGATTTTTTGCACGATCGGGTCGCGCAAATCGCTGGGCAGATCGGCGCGCACGCCTTGGATGGCCGAACGCACATCGTCCACCGCCTCTTGCACCGGCTTTTCCATGCGGAACTCGGCGGTGATGGACACCGCGCCGTCTTGCACCTTGGTGGTGATGTGTTTCAGACCCTGCAACGGGGCCAGCGCGTTTTCGAGCTTGCGCGCGACATCGGTTTCTAGCTGCGACGGGGCGGCACCGGGCAAGCTGGCGGTGACGGTAATGGTGGGCAGGTCCAGGTCCGGAAAGTTCTGCACTTTCATGGCACCAAAGGCGATGAAGCCCGCCACCGTCAGCAGCACAAACAGCATGACCGCCGGGATCGGATTGCGGATCGACCAAGAAGAAACGTTCAGCATGGGCGTCTCTTACTTGGTGGCGGGTGCAGGCGTTGCGACCACACGCACGGTGTCGCCGTGGTTCAAAAACGCGCCCCCGCTGACCACCACCTGCGCCTCAGGCAACAAGCCGCTTTGCACCTCGACGCGCTCGCCGCCTGAGCGGCCGGTGCGCACCTTGAGCTGGCTGACCTTGTTGTCCGCGCCCACGGTGTAAACGTAGCTGAAGCCATCGCGCACCACCACCGCAGTTTGCGGCACGGTCAATACGGGTGCCGAAACGTTTGCACCCAAGCTGATGTCGCCCTTGGCGTACATGCCTGCGCGGGCACTGCCCGGGGCACCGGTCAAGTCCACATAGACCAGCGCATTGCGGGTTTGTGCGTCCACCGACGGCGCCACCATGCGCACCTTGCCTTGCAGCACCTGGCCGCTGGCGGCGGTGAGCTGGACCGGCGCGCCCACTTGCACGCGCCCCACATCGGCAGCGGTGATTTCGGCGCGCCACTCCAAACGCCCTTGCCGGATCAAACGAAACAACTCCGAGCCCGCGCCGACCACGCTGCCCACCGTGGCTTGGCGCGCCGTGATCACGCCGGCATCCGGGGCCTTGACCACGGTTTGCGCCACCCGCAGTTGCTGTAACTGCACCAGAGCCCGTGCCGATTGCACCCGCGCCTGGGCTGACACCTCGGTGGCCAGCGCCTGACTCAGTTGCGCGCTGCTGTAAAAACCTTGCTGCTGCAAAGCACGGGCGCGGTCCGCCTGCACCTTGGTTTCTTGCGCATTGGCCTGGGCCTCGGCCAAGCTGGCTTCCGCCTGCGCCAACTCGGCGCGCAGCGTGTCGGACTGCAATGTGGCCAGCACATCGCCGCGCTGCACCCGGTCACCCACGTTGACGCGCACCTCGGTGATCTTCAAGCCATTGGCTTCGGCCCCGACCACCGCCTCTTGCCACGCCGCCAAGGAGCCGTTGGCTTGCAAGCGTTGCGGCATCACTTGCGATTGCGGTGCCACCACGTTGACGGTGAGGCTGGGTTTGGCCTGCACGGGCGGGCCGGGATTTTTCTCTTGCGCCGTCACAGGCCAGGCGCACAGGCCGATCCACAGGCCCAAGGCCACGACTGATTTCTGCATGGTTTAACTCACTCCCTCAATGTCCACAGTTTATGCGCCCCAAAAAAGAAGCGGCTTCGCTTCTCCAACGCCGCTAGGCCATCACCTGTTGCCACAGCGCCAACACAGCGGCGCGCTCCGTGTGCAGTTGTGCGGGCTCCAACTCGGTCGGCTCTTCGTTCAGGCGCGCATGGTGTTGCACCCGCCGCAGTTGCCGGTAGGCTTGCGCGGCGGCCTGGCCCATGCCCACGGGCAACAAGCCTGCCGCTTCGGCGCGCTGCAGCAAAGCGATGTTGCCGACGTTGTCTGCCAGCGCGGGGTGTGCGGCCGTGTGCAACAACAACAGGTATTGCAGCGCAAACTCCACGTCCACCATGCCACCGGGGCTGTGTTTGACATCGAAGCGGCCGTCTGTCTCGGGGTGGCCTTTGCGCACCCGCTCGCGCATGGCGACGATCTCGACCTTCAGGCTCTGGGCATCCCGGGGGGCGGCCATGACCGCGCAACGCACGGCATCAAAAGGCGCTTGCAAAGCGGGCAGGCCCCAGACAAAGCGGGCCCGCGTCATGGCCTGGTGCTCCCAGGTCCAGGCGGTGTTGCTGCCACGCTGCGCCTGGTAGTCGGCATAGGCCTGGAAGGGCGTGACCAACAAGCCCGCATTGCCGTTGGGGCGCAGCGCGGTGTCGATTTCGTACAAATCACCCTCGCTGGTTTTCACGGTCAGCCAGTTGATCAGCTTGCGCACAAAGGTGGCGTAGATTTCTTGTGCCCGCTCGTGCGCGTCTTGGTAGACAAACACGATGTCCAAATCGCTGCCGTAACCGAGCTCCTTGCCGCCGAGTTTGCCGTAGCCAATGATGGCCAGTTGCGGTTCGTCTTGGTGGCGATTTTTGAAGCACGCCCAGCACCAGCGCGCGGTGACGCGCAGCACCGCGTCGGCCAGGGCGCTCAAATCATCGGCCACTTGCTCGATGCTCAACACCCCTTCTACGTCGCGCGCCAAGGTGCGAAACAACTCCGCATGGTGCGCACGGCGCAACAGGTTGAGCAGGTTTTCTTCATCGGCCTCCCCGGTGCGCTGCAGGGCTTGCCAGCGGGATTGCAATTCGGCTTCGAAATCGGCGGCACTGAAGCGGCTGGTCAAGACGTCACCGCCAGCCAACTCGTCGATCACGCCAGGGTGTTGCACCAAATAGCGCGCGGGCCAACGTGCCGCACCCAACAGCCGCAGCAAGCGTTCGTGCACCGCCGGACGCTCCAGCAACATGGCCAAATAACTTTCACGACGCAGCAAGGGCTCGAGCCAATCGGCCATGCGCAAAACAGCATCTTCGTTGACGCGACCTTCTTTTTGCCAACGCGCGGTGCGCTGCAGCAAGCGCATCAAGCGGCCACGGGCATCGTCGCGCAAGGCGTGAATTTTGGGGTGATCGCGCCAATGCCCCAGGCGCTCGCGCACCGGGCCGCTGAACAAATCGATCAGGGCTTCTAACTCGGTGTGGTCTGCTGCGGCGCTTTGCCCCCCGCAACCCTTGCCCGCGCACCCCCCCGCCTGCCGGTCGCCACCGAGCAGCGCGTCAAACTCTTCGGCCACGCGTTCGCGGTGCGCGTCCAGCGCTTTCAAGAACGTACACGTGTCCGGGTAACTGAGGGTCTGCGCGATCCACAACAGATCATCGTCGCGGGTCGGCAAGACATGGGTTTGTTGATCGTCCAGGTACTGAATGCGGTGTTCGACCTGTCGCAAAAAAACATAGGCTTCGGTCAAGGCGTGTGCCGTGGCCTGCGGCATCAAGCCCGCTTTGGCGATACATTGCAAAGCGTCCAGCGTGGGCCGGGTGCGCAACTCGGGAAACTGGCCGCCACGCACCACCTGCAAAAGCTGCACCGTGAATTCAATTTCGCGTATGCCGCCTCGCGACAGTTTCACATCGTTGGCGCGTTCGGGGTGGCCCGCGCTGCGTTTGGCGGCATGGTCGCGAATTTGCTGGTGCAGCGTTCGCAAGGACTCAAACACGTTGTAGTCCAGGTATTTGCGAAACACAAACGGCAACACAATGCCGCGCAGTGCCTGCGCCGAACCGTTGGCGATGGCGCGGCGCGGCGCGACGACGCGGCTTTTCATCCAAGCAAAGCGCTCCCATTCGCGGCCTTGCACCAGCAGGTACTCTTCCAAGGCGCTGAGCGAAACCACGCTGGGGCCAGAATTGCCGTTGGGGCGCAAGGCCAAATCCACGCGAAACACAAAACCATGCTCGGTGGTCTCGCCAATCAAGGCGTAAATCATCCTCACGGCGCGGCTGAAATACTCCTGGCAACTGATGCGCCCACGCCCATCGGCGGCGCCCTGGGTCTCGCCATCTTCGTCGTAGACGTAAATCAGATCGATGTCGCTGGAGACATTCAACTCGCGCGCCCCCAGTTTGCCCATGCCCACAATCCACAACTCCGCGCGCGCGCCCGAAGCCAAGGTGGGCGCGCCATGGCGTTGGTCCAGCTCGGCCAAGGCGTGACGGCAAGCGACATCCAACGCAAACTCGGCCAAATGCGTCATGCTCAAAGTGATGCTTTGCATGGCCGCCTGCTGGTCGCAATCGTGGTCGATCAATCGGGCCAGCACCCACTGGCGCAAGATGCGCAGCACCGCACCCGGATCGGCACGCCATGCGGGGTGGGTCTCACACAGCGTTTCAAACCCGGTCTGCAGACTTTCGCGGTTCGGAATGCCTTGCGGCAACAGCGGCCAAAGATCGGCGTAACGGCGCTCGATGCGCTGGCGAAAACGGGAATAAGCCGCATTCAGGGCGATTTGCCCCCCCTTTACCGCGACGGGTGAGCCAGGGGCGTCTGTGCGGGTCATAATTCCAGCCAATTTGTATGCAATGCGTGAATATTTTCGAATGCTGAAACTGCCAAAGCTCACCGCTCTGCCTGCTTTGCTGCTGCGGTGGCTCGGCTGGGGCCTGCTGAGCTTGAGCATGCTGGTCGGTTTGATCTGGTCAGTGCTGCATTTTTGGATTGTGCCGCGAATCTCTGAGCTGCGCCCTCAGTTGGAACACATGGCCAGCCAATTCGTGGGGCTGCCTGTGAAGATGGGTGATTTGACCGTGCAGTCCAACGGCTGGGCACCGGTTTTAGAGATTGACCACTTGCAAATCAACAACGCCCAGGGGCAGGCCGCGTTGACCTTGCCCCAACTGCGCGTCACGGTCAGCGCCCAATCGTTGTTGACCCTGGGGGTGGAGCAGCTGGCGTTGGAGGGCGCCGACCTCGACTTGCGCCGCGGCGAGGACGGGCAGTTTCTGATCGCCGGCCTGCCCCTGCACGACACCACGAACAACCCTTCCGCCGCGGCCGACTGGCTGTTGTCGCAAAAAGAGATCGTGCTCAGCCATGGCACGCTGCGCTGGACGGATGCTTTGTCGCTCGAACCTCAGCGCACGCAGGCGTTCACCGAGGTCGATATCAAGCTGCGCAACAGAGTTCGCAGCCACGATGTGCAGCTGCAAGCCACCCCCCCCGAAGGCTGGGGCTCCCGTCTGCGTGTGTCGGGCCAATTTCGCAGGGGTTTGTTGGCAACCCATCCGGCGCGTTGGAAAGACTGGTCGGGCGCGGTCCAAGCCCAACTGCCCGAAATCAACCTGGGGCCTGTCGGTCGCAGCGTGGCCACGGGCTTCGCGCTGAGCTCGGGGCAAGGCGACTTCAACCTGGTGTTGGAAGTGCTGAACGGCCAGCCGACGCAGGCGGATGCCGATGTGAATCTGAAAAACCTCAGCGTGACGCTGGACCCGCAATTGAAACCGCTGCAGTTTGAAACACTGCAAGGCCACATCAAAGCTCGGCGCCAAGCCCAAGGATTTGAGCTGGCCACACAGGGTGTGCGCTTTGACACGCCCGATGGTTTGCGCTGGCCCGGTGGCGATGTGGCCCTGAAATACACCTACCCGCAAGGCAAGTCTTTGGCCAAAGGACAAATTCAAGCGACGGGCTTGAACTTGCAAGCGCTGCAAAGCCTGGCCTCACGCTTGCCGCTGGAGGCCGAACAGCGCGATCCGCTGCAAGCTTTGAATGTGGCGGGAACGGTGGAAACACTCCAGGCACAGTGGCAGGGCGAATGGCCTCAACTCGCGTCCTATGAGGCCACCGGTCGCGCCCAAGGCTTGAGCTGGTCGGTGCCCGCCGCCCCCGCGGGCAAGCCCCTGGCCCACCTTCCGGGTGCGCACAATGCCGTGGCCGAATTCAGCTTGAATCAGCTCGGAGGCAAGTTGTCACTGAGCATTGACAAGGGCAGCATGACGCTGAACGGTGTCTTGGAGAACCCGCTGGTGCCGCTGGATGCCCTCAAGGCCGAGCTGAACTGGAGCCTCAAAGACAAGCAACTGGCGGTGCCTGTGTGGCGCATCAAAGCCAGTAACACTGACGCCTCGCTGGAATTGAATGGCAGTTGGCGCATGAGCAAGGACGGCGCGGGCCCGGGTCTTCTCGATTTGCAAGGCCAAATTTTGCGTGCCGATGCGGCGCAGGTCGCGCGCTACCTGCCGCAGGTTTTGCCAGAAGATGTACGCCACTACGTGCGTGACGCTTTCACACAAGGTGAAATCACGCAAATGGCGGTGCGCATCAAAGGCGATCTGAAAGAGATGCCTTTTGCCAACCCCAAAACCGGCGAGTTACGCTTTGCCGGCAAGGTGCGGGGCGTGCAAATGGCGTATGTCCCGATCCGCTCGCAAGAGCCCGGCGAAGCCCCTTGGCCGGTGCTGGTTGGTTTGAATGGCGAGTTGGTGTTGGACCGTTTGAGTTTGAAGCTCAGCAACTTCAACGCCAAACTGGGCACTGTGCCATTGAGCAATGGACAGGCCGCCATCGCCGACATGGCGCACGCCGCGCAATTGGAGGTCTCGGCAGAGTCGCGCAACGCTTTGGCCAACGACGTCTTGACCCTGATACAAAAATCACCCTTAGATGCCATGCTGGCAAAAAGCTTGCATGACAGCTCGGCCACAGGCAACGTGTCCGGGCGGGTCAAGCTCAGTCTGCCTTTAGCGCACTTGGAAAAAACCAAACTTCAAGGTCAAGTCGTGCTTAACGGCAACGACCTGCGCATCGTCAACGAGTTGCCCAAACTGGAAAAAGTCCAGGGCACCGTGAGCTTCAATGAGTCGGGCTTTACCGTGAACGCAGGCACCGCCCGCATGTTGGGAGGCGCCTTGCGGGTCGACGGCGGCTCGCAGATGCCCAGCGCGGGCAGCAACGAAGCGCCGATCTCTTTGCGCGTGCAAGGCACCGCCACAGCGCAGGGTTTGCAACAAGCCGTTGAATTGGCGCCGCTGAATCAATTTGCGCAGCGCATGAGTGGCAGCACCGCCTACAGCGCGGTGATTGGCTTTCGCCAGGGTCACCCTGAATTGAGCATCACCAGCCGTTTGCAAGGTCTGGGCCTGAACCTGCCAGCGCCCTTGGTGAAAGCACCGGCCGATGAGTTGGCGCTGCGCATGGACTCGCGCATCCTTTCTGGGGGCGGCAATCAGCCGCTGCGCGAACAGATTCAGCTCAGCTTAGGACGCCTGTTGGCCGCCACCTACATCCGCGATTGGCGGGGTGACGTGCCGCGTGTGGTGCAAGGCAGTTTGGGGATTGGACTGGACCGCATTCAGGCCCCGCCTTTGCCCGACAGCGGGGTGGTGGCGAATATGGCGCTGCCCGTCTTTTCGCTCGATGAGTGGCAAACCGCCTGGGCCAGCACCGGCGGCTTGGCCAGTCCGGCCGGTCACAACAGCGCGGTGTCCAAGGCGGCCTACGATGTGATTGCTGCCACCTTTTTGCCCACCCGCATGAGCTTGCAAGCGCAAGAGTTGGTGATTCAAGGCCGGACCCTGCACAACGTGGTGGTGGGTGGCTCGCGTGAAGGCTTGTTGTGGCGCGCCAACTTGGATGCGCGCGAATTGAGCGGCTATCTGGAATACCGGCAATCGGCGGGGCCCAACCTGGGCCGGGTGTATGCCCGCCTGGGGCGCCTGAGCCTGCCTCCCACAGCGGACACGGTGGTGGAAGAACTGCTCGAAAGTGGCCAGGTTGAAATTCCCGCCCTGGACATTGTGGTGGAAGACCTGGAGCTGCGTGGCAAGAAGTTAGGCCGCCTGGAAATTGATGCCACCAATGTCTATGCCAGCGGCTTGCGCAACCCTGCTGGGCATGAATGGCGACTGAACAAACTCAACCTCACCGTGCCCGAAGCGACGTTCACGGCGACGGGGCGCTGGGTCACCGCCAAAGACACGACCAGCCCTCGGCAGACCGAAATGAATTTCCGACTCGACGTGGGCGATGCCGGCAGCCTGCTGAACCGCCTGGGAACGCCCGACACCATGAGGGCAGGCAATGGCCGTTTGGAAGGCGAGGTCGCCTGGCAAGGGTCGCCCTTGTCGTTGCACTATCCCACGCTGTCAGGACGCTTTAACGTGCGTTTGTCGCGGGGCCAATTTTTGAAAGCCGATCCGGGTGTCGCCAAGCTCTTGGGCGTGTTGAGCTTGCAGTCACTCCCCCGGCGTTTGTTGTTGGACTTCCGCGATGTGTTTGCTGAAGGCTTCTCTTACGACGTGATTCGCGGCGATGTGGCGATTGATCGTGGCATGGCCAGCACACAAAACCTGGAAATGAAAGGTGTGAACGCCCTGGTGAAAATGGAAGGCAGTTCCGACATTGCCAAAGAAACCCAAAACCTACGCGTTGTGATCTTGCCCGATTTGGATGCGGGCACAGCCTCGCTGATCGCGGGGTTCACCGTCAATCCCCTCTGGGGGCTGAGCACCTTTTTAGCGCAATGGCTGTTTCACAACCCGCTGTCCAAAGCCGCGGCGCAGTCGTTTCAGGTCGACGGCAGCTGGTCAAATCCGAAGGTCACCAAGCTGGACATTTCAACCAACCCCGCGACCAAATAACAGGCGCCCCACGCCATGAACATGCCGATGCTGGCGTCACACCCGCTGATTCAAAGGTTGACCTTGATCTGGTCGCTTCGAGACCGCCGCCTGTCACTTTGGGCCGCGCTGGTGGGTTTGGTTGCCGCAGTGTTGATCACCTTGGTTTGGCTGGCCGGACGCTACGAGGCCAGCCAAGTGCAAAGCACCTTGGAGCGAGACACGTCGGATGCGGTCAACGACATTCGGAGTGGTTTGATGCGCGATGTGCAAGCCCTACAAGCTTTGCAAGCCAACCACAACTCCACCCAGACTTGGTCCCTTGGCGCCGGCAGCCTGTTGCGCGAACACCGCGACTGGCTGCGCATGGAATGGCGCGATGCCCAGATGCAATTGCTCACGCACATGGACTCCCCATTGCGCGCGCCCTCTTTCGGCCGAACGCCTCGCAGCAATGCTTTGAATGAAATCACCCAGGCCTGCCAAAAAGCACGCCGCTCTAACGGTCCCGCTTATTCCGCCAGCTACTTTGTGCCGCAAGAAAATGGCCTGGGTTTCGAAGTCATGGACCTGTGCTTGCCGTGGGTGGTGGCCGGTGAAACCCTGGGCTATTCGATCACCAGCTACAGCTTGCAAGAAATCATGGCCGAGCATTTGAGCCCGGTGTTTGCGAGACGCAATGAAGTCTCCTTTACGGAGCCCGATGGCGCGCGCCTGGCCATCATTGGGCAGCGCGGTCGGGGGGTGCGTTTGTTTTCGGCCCATCAGCTGCTGGACTTGCCTGGCTTGACTTTGATGTTGCGGGTGGACGGCCGCAGAGGTGCCCCCGATCTGTTCCCGAATGTGCTCACCGCCCTGGTCACCGCCATGTCGATTGCGCTGGTGTCGGTGCTGGTGTTGTTGGTGAAAGACTCGCGCCGCCGCTTGCGGGCCGAACGCGACCTGGCCGAAGCCTTGGCTTTTCGCAAGGCCATGGAAGACTCGCTGGTCACCGGCCTGCGGGCGCGCGATCTGCAAGGACGCATCACTTATGTGAATCCGGCCTTTTGTCAGATGGTCGGTTTTGAAGCCGCCGAACTGTTGGGGCGCAACAACCCCATGCCTTACTGGCCGCCCGAGATGGTGGGCGAATACCAACAACGCCAAGCCATCCGACTGGCGGGCAACGCCCCGCCGCGTGAGGGCTATGAGTCGGTGTTCATGCGCAAAGACGGGACCCACATTTCGGTGTTGATCATTGAGGCCCCGCTGATCAACGTCTTGGGTCAGCAAACCGGTTGGATGAGCGCTTTTCTGGACATCACCGAGCAACGCCGTGTCGAAGAGTTGTCGCGCGCCAGCCAAGAGCGGCTGCAAGCCACAGCCCGCCTGGCCACGGTGGGCGAGATGGCCTCGCTGCTCAGCCATGAGCTGAACCAACCGCTGGCCGCGATTGCCAGCTACGCCAACGGCTCGCTCAATTTGCTGCAACCCCCTGAGCCACACGACACCGCGCACACCCTGGCGGATTTGCGCTTGGCGCTGCAGCGCATCGCTGAGCAGGCCGGGCGGGCCGGCAAAGTCATCAACAGCGTGCACGATTTTGTGCGCCGACGCGACCAAGACCGAGAAGCGGTCATGCCCCAAGCGCTGGTCGATGCCATCATGCCCTTGGTGCAGCTGCAAGCGCGCAAGCTGGGGGTGCGCGTCATGATCCAGCTGGACAAGGGTTTGCCGGCCGTCTGGTGTGACCGCACCATGGTGGAGCAGGTGCTGCTGAATCTGGCGCGCAACGGCATGCAAGCCATGGACGCGCCTGATTGCACGCTGCGAAACCTGTACATTCAAGCGCGCCGCGCCGCCTCCAACCGGCAACACCAATGGGTGGAGTTGTCGGTTACCGACTTGGGTTGCGGCATTTCTGAAGACGTGGCGGCGCAGCTGTTCAATCCGTTTTTCACCACCAAAGCCGAAGGCATGGGCCTGGGGCTGAGTTTGTGCCGCACCGTGGTGGAACAACACGGCGGGCATTTGGAGTTTGAACCCCACGCCCCGCGCGGCACCGTGTTCCGCTTTACCCTGCCCGTGCAGCCCACGGCTCACTAAAATTCGGCCATGCAACCCACTGTTCCAGCCACTGTGTACATTGTTGACGACGATGCCAGCGTGCGCGAAGGCATGGCGTGGTTGCTGCGCTCACGCCGCTTGCTGAGCGAATCGTTTGCCAGCGCCGACGCCTTCGAGGCCCTGCTGCACGACCCGAAAGGGCCGGTCACCCAGGGCCTGCCGCGCGAAGCCGGCTGCATTTTGCTGGACGTGCGCATGCCCGGGCAAAGCGGTTTGGCGTTGTTTGAAAAGCTGATTGCCTCCGGTCTGGCCGAAGCCTGGCCGGTGATTTTTCTCACCGGTCACGCCGATGTGCCGACCGCCGTGGACACGGTCAAACGCGGTGCTTTTGATTTTTGTGAAAAGCCTTTTTCCGACAACGCCCTGGTGGACCGGGTGGAACAAGCCTTGGCCTTGTCCCAAACCCGGTTGGCCGCACGGCAGATTCAACACGAGCTGAGCAGCCGGTTGGCCGAGTTGACCGAGCGCGAACGCGATGTGATGCACCTGGTGATCGAGGGCCTGCCCAACAAATTGATCGCGGATCAACTGGAGATCAGCGTGCGCACCGTGGAAGTCCACCGCTCACGGGTGTTTGACAAAATGAATGTGAAGTCGGCGGTGGAGCTGGCCAACTTGATGCGCGAGCTCTGAGTGGGCCTCAGTCTTTGTGCGCAGACGACGCTGAAGGTGCTGAAGGTGCTGAAGAGGCTGGCGGTGCCGCTGGTTTTTCTGCTTCAGGCGGCAGCTCGTTGTGCGGCAACTCGCCCCGGGTGCGACCCGAAAACATGGTCCACCAGACAATGATCAGCAAGATGACCAAGGCCAGTAACGCTTCCAAAATCAAACCGATCATGCACACACTCCCTGGGCCCTTGCGTTGCACCTTGCACGCGTTTGGCTTGCTGGCGATTGTAGGCAGCTTGATCAGTTGCGGGGTGATGGGGCCCTCAGCCTCACATTCACCCTCCACATTACCTTACCCACCAACGGCCAGCGCTCCGGTGCCCCAGGCCAGCGCCACCGCACCGCAGGCCGAGGGGCCGACTGCGGCGGTGCGGGTTCAGGCCAAAAGCCGCTGGGTCCCAGTGAGCTGGTCGGAGCTGCCGGGCTGGACGCAAGACAACTTACAAGAAGCCTGGGCCGCCTGGCTGCTCAGCTGCCAGCGCCCGACCACGGCCAATGCGGCGCTCTGCCCCGAAGTGGCCCGGCTGAACGGCGCACCCGCGCCCGCACAGCAGCAATGGCTGATGCAACACTTTCAGCCCTACCGTGTGGAAACCTTGCAAGGCGCCAGCGAAGGGTTGCTGACCAGTTACTACGAACCGGTGCTAGAGGCCTCGCGTCTGCCGCGCCCCGGCTACAGTGTGCCGCTGTACAGCGTGCCCAGCGGACTGGGCCAACGCAAGCCCTGGTTCAGCCGCGAAGAGATAGAAACCCAGGCGGCGGCGCGCAACGCGCTCAAGGGCAAAGAGCTGGTGTACCTGGCCGACCCGGTCGACGCCATGGTGCTGCACATCCAGGGCAGTGGCCGCATCCGTGTGACCGAGGCCGATGGCCGGGTGCGCACCGTGCGACTGGCGTTTGCCGGCACCAACGACCACCCTTACAAAAGCATTGGCAGCTGGTTGCTGGAACAAGGGCTGACGCGTGATGCGACCTGGCCGGGCATCAAGGCTTGGATCGCCAAAAACCCGCAACGCCTGAATGAATTGCTTTGGAAAAACCCGCGCGTGGTGTTTTTCAAAGAAGAGGTCTTGTCCAGCACGAACATCGAACAAGGCCCCAAAGGCGCGCAGGGCGTGCCGCTCACCGCCGGGCGCTCGATTGCCATCGACCCGGGCAGCATGCCCTATGGCACACCGGTGTGGCTGGCCTCCAGCGGACCGCAAATCGCACTGCAAAAACTGGTGTTGGCGCAAGACACCGGCAGTGCGATTGTGGGCGGCGTGCGCGCCGATTACTTTGCCGGCGCAGGCGCGGCGGCAGGTGAATTGGCGGGTCGGCTCAAACAACCGCTGCGCATGTGGGTGTTGCTGCCGCGCTGAAGTCGGCGCCCAGAACCGCTGAGGCTCAGGCCACACCCAAATAAATTTGCCGAATGTGGTCATCTTGGCTGAGTTCGGCCACCGGGCCTTGTCGCGCCACATGACCGTGTTCGAGCACATAGGCGCGATCGGCGATGCGCAGCGCCGACAAGGCGTCTTGCTCGGCCATCAAAATCGCCACCCCGCCGTCACGGATGCGCCCGATCGCGTCATAAATCTCGTGCTTGAGGCGGTGCGCGATGCCCACGGACGGCTCGTCCAACAGCAGCAACTTGGGCGCGCCCATCAAGGCCCGGCCGATCGCCACCATCTGCTGCTGACCGCCCGACAAAGTGCTGACCATTTGGCTGGTGCGGTCACGCAAGATCGGAAACAAGGCGTAGACGCGTTCCAGGTCTTTCGCCACCGCATCGGCGTCGTCCCGCAAATAGGCGCCCAACATGAGGTTTTTCAACACCGTCAGTTCTGGGAACAAGCGCCGTCCTTCGGGGCAGTGGCAAATGCCCCGACCCACCACCTGGTGCGCCGCAAAGTCGTGCAAGGACACGCCCTCCAGCGCCAATTTACCGGTGGCATCGAGCATGCGCGAGATGCATTTGAGCAGCGTTGACTTGCCCGCGCCGTTGGGGCCCAGCACCGCGACAAATTCGCCCGGCGCAATGTGCAGGCTGATGTCTTCCAGCGCCAGCGCTTTGCCGTAGGAGGCGCTCATGTGTTCAATCTCAAGCAGCATGGTCGACATCCTGTTTTCCGATGTAAGCCTCGATCACTTTCGGGTTTTTCACAATCTCCTGCGGCGACCCCGTGGCAATCACTTGGCCAAAATCAATCGCCACCACGTTGGAGACCAACTGCATGAATTCACGCAGTTTGTGTTCGATCAGCATGATGGTCAGGCCCTGCTCGCGGTGCAGATCGCGAATCAGGGTGGACAGCGCGGCGATCTCGCCCGAGCCCAGCCCCGCAAAGGGTTCGTCCAGCAGCAACAAGCGCGGCTGGGTGGCCAAGGCGCGGGCGATCTCCAGGCGACGCTGATCGCCATAGGCCAGCAGCTCCGAAGGCGACTGCGCCTTGCCGGCCAAGCCCACCTGCTCCAGCAAGGTGTAGGCGCGTTTTTCTAAATCGACCGCCGGCACACGCGGCCCCAGACTGCCGACCATGACGTTTTCCAACACCGTCAAACCCACAAATGGCCGACACAGCTGGAACGTGCGCGCCACACCCAAGCCGACCACCTTGTGCGCGGGCACACCGAGCAGGGATTGGCCGTCGAGCAGCACCTCACCGTTGTCGGGTTTGATGAAGCCCGTCAGCAGGTTGTACAAAGTGGTTTTGCCGGCGCCGTTGGGGCCGAGGATGCCCAGGATGTCGCCTTCATTCACTTCCAGGCTGACGTCTTTGACCGCATGCAAGCCACCAAAGCGCTTGTCCAGATGTTGTACGCTGAGCAAACTCATGATCGGCCCCCCGTGACACGCTGGCGAATTTTGTCCCAGGTTGGCGCCACCAGGCCTTGGGGCAAGAAGAACAAAATCAGAATCAACGCGACGCTGTAAACCATCAGACGCCACTCGCCAAAGTTGCGCAGCAGCTCGGTCATCAAGGTCAACAACAAGGCGCCGCCGACCGCACCATAAATCGAGCCCATGCCGCCAACATACACCATGGTGATGATGGTGATGGAGGTGACCACCGCGAACAGTTGCGGACTGACCTGCAACTGGTAATGCGCATACAACGCCCCGCCCATGCCCGCAAACGCGGCGCTGATGACCAGTGAGGCAATTTTGTAATAAGTGACATTCAAGCCGGCGGCTTGGCAGGTGGCCTCGTCGCCGCGAATAGCCTTCAGAATCAGGCCCCAACGCGAGCGCGCCAAACCGCCCAGCAAGGCCACCGTGAAGACCAACACCCCGAGCACAAACCAGTAGAAATACAGCGGTGAACGAATCAACGGCTCGATGCCATTGATGCCTTCTTCGCCACCGGTGAACTCCCAAAAAATCAGCATCAAGCGCTGCATGATGACCGCCCCCGACAACATGGCCAAGGCAAAGTACGGACCTTTCAGGCGCAGCGTCGGAATGCCCATGATCAAGGCAAACAGCACGGCCGCAGCCATGCCAGCAGGCAAGCTCCACCAGGCATTGGCGCCCCAGGTGGTGTTCAAGAAACCGGCCGCATAAGCGCCCACGCCAATGAACAAGGAGTGGCCAAAGTTCTCACGCCCGGTCAGGCCCGACATGAAGTCCCAGCTGACGGACCAAATGCCATATATCGCGGCCACGGTGAGCACGCCCATGAGGTAGCGGCTGTCAAAGACGAGTGGCAACACGGCCATCACCGCCACCGCCAGCATCGCGCCACCCCGGTCTATGTGTTTCAACTGCATGAAAGAATCCTCAGCTCAGAAGGCGGCGCGTTTGCCAAAGAAACCTGCGGGTCGAAGCACCAGCATCAGCAAGGTGGCGGCGACCGAAACAATCTCGGTCCAGGAGGTGGAGATGCCATAAGCCACCAGAGTTTCGGCATAGCCCAGCATCAAAGCCGCGACGATGCTGCCCGGAATCGAGCCCAGACCGCCAACCACCACAATGGCGAAGGCTTTGACAATCGGCAGCAGGTGCATCGACGGTTGCACGCTCAAAAACGGCCCGGCCATGATGCCGGCCAAAGCCGCCAAGCCGGCCGACATGGCCATCACCACACCAAAAATGCGGTCGCTCGGAATGCCCATGTACTGCGCCGCTTCCGGGTCTTGTGAAATCGCCAAGATGGCGCTGCCCAGCCGGGTTTTCTGAATGAACAGATACAGACCGCCGATGGACACCACCGCCACCACCAGCGTCAGCAAACGCTGACCCGCCACATCGACGCCGCCGATCACATACTTTTGATCAATGAAGCTGGGCACATTGCGGTACTCCGAACCAAAGATCAAAAACAAGGCTTGCTCCACCACCAGGGACACGGCCAGACTGATCATGAGCACCGCCAACTGCGAGGTGCGCATAGGACGAATCAGCACCCGCTCCACCGCCATGCCAAACAGGGCGACGCCCAGCACCACCACCGGCGCGGCCATCAACAGCGGCCACTTGAAGATCGTCGTCAGCACATAGGCGCCATAGGCCCCGAGTGCATAAAACGAGCCGTGCGCCAAGTTCAGGATGCGGGCCACGCCAAAAATCAGCGTGAAACCCACCGCCAACATGGCATAGATGGCACTGGTGACAGCACCAAAAATCAATATTTCAAGCACAGTGATCCCTTTGCGTGAAGCAAAACAGCCTGGAAGGGCGTCGGTTTATTTGGTCAACCAGGGCGGCATGATCATGTTGCCGCTGCGCAAGCTCTTGGGCCAGAGCACCACACGCTCACCCTTGGCTTGCCACTGGGCAAACAGCAGGTTCATGTATTTGCCACCGGCTTTCACGTCATGGGTTTCGTCGTATTCAAGCTGGCCGGCGACGCCGGGCATGCTTGTTTTTTCCAGCTCTTTGATGATGGCGTTGGTGTCAAAACTCTTGGCGCGCTCAATCGCTTGGGCGTAGGCGTGCACCGAGTCATAGGTGCCAAATGCGGTGTACACCGGCACGCGTCCGGTGCGCTTTTTGAACTCGTCGAAAAACGGCACGGTCTTGACGGTGAGGGGTGTGCGCACCGCAAAGTTCACCGCGATTTCGCTCAATGACTTGCCACCGACGCGGTCAAAAAAGTCACCGTCTTGCGACTTCACATCGATGCCGCCGTAGGGAATCGGAAAACGTGCGTCGTACCACTGCTTGGCGAACACATCGCTCGAAGCGTGAGAGAGCACCACCACCAAGAACTGCGCATCTGAGCTTTTGATTTTGGAGAGCAGGGGCGAAAAGTCGGAGGTCGTGGTGTCAAAGAACTCCACCATCTTCACGTCGGCGCCCACATCCACCGCGCCTTTGCGCAGCACCGGCACCAGGTCTTGCACCCATTTGGCGTTCTCACCAATGATGGCGATTTTTTTCAAACCCAATTCACCGATCAAGTGACCTGAAATCCACTCCACCAGGCCTTTGGCTTGGTGCACCGCGTTGATCGGACCGGTGCGGAAAATGTATTTGTAGTTGTCGTAATCCTGCTTCACTTTGGCGGTGATGGCCGGCGAGGCCGCGCCCACGCCCAGGTAAATGGTTTTGGCCGAAGAGATGTGCGGCAACTGCGCCAAGGTCACGCCGCTGGTGTAGCCGCCCACGATCACGTCGACTTTTTCATCGGCGGTCAGCTTTTTGATGGCGTTGATGCCGACCTCGGGGTTTTCGGTTTCATCGGCCACCACAAACGTCAGTTTGCGCCCCAGAACACCGCCTTTGTTATTGATCTCGTCGATCGCAATTTTCGCGGCCTCCTGCGTGTCGCGACCCACTTGCAATTGCACCGCCGTGGTCAGGCCGATTTTGATCGGTGCTTGCTGCGCTTGTGCTGGCGAGAGCAAGGCGGCGGCACTGAGTGCCAGCGCGAGTTTGGAAAAAGAACGCTTGGAAAAAGGGGCTTTGAACATGCGGGTCTCCTCGAAAGTGGAAAAAAAACGAATGCTGTCTGTGGGTCTTCTGCTTGTGATTTCGGTTTTTATTGAGACATGAATTTTTTTTCCCGCCAAGGCGGTTGACCCTATTTGCTGATGCATGGGTGACAAAGGACGTCATGGATTGCACCCTTGTTTTTTCATGCTTTCAGGGCTAATTTGTGGGGATCGCACCTGCACCCAACCCCTAAGAAAACCTTATGAACGCCTGGCAAAACCTCAGCGGCACGCCCTTCAACACGGAGAAACGTCCAGCGCAGGCTGCGCGCGGCATGGTGGTGACGAACCACCCCCTGGCATCGGCCGCAGGCACGCAAATGCTGTGCGCGGGCGGCAATGCGGTAGACGCGGCCGTCGCCGCCTTGTTCACCTTGTCGGTGGTCGAGCCCATGATGGTGGGCTTGCTCGGTGGCGGTTTTGCCCACTTGCGCCAGCCCGACGGCACGCACAGCATCCTGGAAGGCCAAGGCACCTGTCCGCAAGCGGTTGGGCCCCACACCTTTGAGCATGACGCGACCGCGCCGCCGGGCTCTCTGGAAAGTGTCGGTCGCCGCCACAGCCTGGGTCGGGGGGCGGTGGCCACGCCCGGCAATTTGATGGCCTGGTGCCAAATGCTCGCACGGCACGGCAGCATGAGCTTGGAGGATGTGCTGGCGCCCGCGCTGCAACACGCGTCGCGGGGTTTCCGTGTGACGCAGTACCTGAGCGGTTGTATCGCCGACAACGCGGCCGACTTGGCGCTGGACCCCGAAATCGCGCGCGTGTTTTTGCCAGCGGGCCGGCCGCTGCAAAAAGGCGATCTTCTGAAACAAGGCGCTTACGCCGACACCTTGAAACTGGTGGCGCAACAAGGCGCGGCCGCGTTGTATGGCGACGCTTCAGGCCCCGGCGCGCTGGGTCAGGCGCTGTGCGCAGACGCGGCAGCACACCAGGGCTTTATTACGTTGGACGATTTACAGCGCTACCGCACGCGCGAGCCCGCGCCTTTGCGCTCGACCTACCGCGGGTTGGAGATCTTCGGCCCACCGCCGCCCTGCGCTGGGCCCCTGCACATTGGGCAGATGCTGAATGTGCTGCAAGGGTTTGACCTGCGCGGCCTGGGCTTTGGCACGGTAGACAGCGTGCACCTGCTGGCGGAGGTGTTGAAGATGGCGTTTGCCGACCGCTCCGCCGTCACCGCCGACCCCGACTTTGTGAATGTCCCGGTCGAGCGCTTGTTGTCGAGCGAATACGCGGACCTGCGGCGCGGGCAGATCGATCTGCAACACGCAAAGACCTGGGCGCCGGGCCTGACCCCGACCGAAAGCGCGCACACCACGCACATCACCGTGGCCGACAGCGACGGGCGGGTGGTGAGTGCGACGCAAACCATCAACTCGGTGTTTGGCGCGCGCTACATGGTGCCGGGCACCGGCCTGATTCCCAACAACTACCTGTACGTGCTGGACCCGCGCCCCGACCGCGCCAACTCCATGGCGCCGGGCAAACGGGTCACCTCGTCCATGGCGCCGCTGATGGTGGTGCAGAACGGCCAACCCCGCTACGCCCTGGGTTTGCCGGGCGGTTTGCGCATTTTCCCTTCGGCCTTGCAGGCGCTGATCAACCTGATCGACCACGGCATGAGCTTGCAACAAGCGGTGGAGGCGCCGCGCATCTGGACACAAGGGTTTGACCTTGAGCTGGAACCCGCGTTTTCGCCCGAAGTGCAAGCCGCGCTGCAGGCCCGTGGCCATGCGGTGTTGCGCGTGCCCAATGTGGGCGGCGGCATGAATGCCATTGCTTTCCATGACGATGGCCTGCTGGAGGGTGCGGCCTGCTGGCGCGCCGACGGCACGCCGATCGGCATCGGCGGGGGCATGGCGCGCGAAGGTGTTCGTTTTTTACCGGAAACCCGCAAACCCTGAACCGCGCCGTGGTCTTGTCACTTAAAGCCATGCCCGCGTCACAGACGCGCACTAAACTGAAACCACGTTGTTAGCGTTGGAGACCTAGATGAACGCCCCTCTGCCCGATTCGATCCGCAAAGCCCTGGAAACCGTGACCCTGGACGACAAGTACAGCCTGGACAGGGGCCGCGCGTTCATGAGCGGGGTACAGGCCTTGGTCAAATTGCCCATGTTGCAGCGCCAGCGCGATGCACTGCAAGGGAAAAACACCGCCGGTTTCATCAGCGGTTACCGTGGCTCGCCGCTGGGCAATTACGACCAGTTTTTGTGGAAAGCCAAGTCCTACTTGCAGGCGCAAAACATCGTCTTTCAACCGGGCGTGAACGAAGAATTGGCCGCCACCGCCTTGTGGGGCACGCAGCAACTGGGCTTTGCGCCGCCGGGCACCAACCGCTTTGATGGTGTGTTTGGCATTTGGTACGGCAAAGGCCCGGGCGTGGACCGCTGCTCTGACGTCTTCAAGCACGCCAACATGGCCGGTACCACGCCCTGGGGCGGCGTGTTGGCGGTGGCCGGTGACGACCATGTGGCCAAGAGCTCCACCGCGGCCCACCAGAGTGACCATATTTTCAAGGCCTGCGGCCTGCCAGTGTTCTTCCCCGCTTCGGTGCAAGATGTGCTGGACATGGGTGTGCACGGCATCGCGCTGAGTCGCTTTGCCGGCATTTGGTCGGGCATGAAGACCATCCAAGAAATTGTTGAGTCCAGCGCCACCGCTGAAATCGACCCCGAGCGCGTGAAAGTCATCCTGCCGGAATTCGACATGCCGCCGGGCGGCGTGCACATTCGCTGGCCCGATCCGGCGCTGGACCAAGAAGCGCGTTTGTTTGACTACAAGTGGTATGCCGCGCTGGCCTATATCCGCGCCAACAAACTGAACCACAACGTGGTGCAAGGCCCGCACGACCGCTTTGGCATCATCGCCAGCGGCAAGGCCTTCAACGACACTCGCCAGGCCTTGCTGGACCTGGGTTTGGACGATGCCACTTGCCAGCGCCTGGGCATCCGGGTGCACAAAGTGGGCGTGGTGTGGCCGCTGGAGTCCCACACCACGCGCGAGTTTGCGCAGGGCTTGCAAGAAATTTTGGTGGTCGAAGAAAAACGCCAGTTGATCGAATACCAAATCAAAGAAGAGCTGTACAACTGGCGCGACGATGTGCGCCCCAAAGTGCTGGGCAAGTTTGACGAGCAAGAAGGCGAAACCACTGGCGGTGAATGGTCGGTGGCGAATCCACACAGCCGCACCCTGCTGCGCGCTAACGCCGATTTGACGCCCGCCCTGATCGCCAAAGCACTGGCCAAACGCCTGAAAAAACTCGGCTTGGACGCCAACACCACCGCCCGCATCGACACGCAACTGGCGATTTTGGAAGCCAAAGAGGCGTCCCTGCAGGTGCTGAATGTGAACGCGATAGGCGAGCGCACGCCCTGGTTTTGCTCGGGTTGCCCACACAACACTTCCACGCGGGTGCCCGAAGGTTCACGCGCCATGGCGGGCATCGGTTGCCACTTCATGAGCGTGTGGATGGACCGCAGCACCGTGGGCTTCACGCAAATGGGTGGCGAGGGCGTGCCTTGGGTCGGCCAACAACCCTTCAGCCACGACCAGCACATGTTTGCCAACGTCGGCGATGGCACCTACTTTCACAGCGGCATGCTGGCGATTCGCCAAAGCATTGCGGCCGGCGTGAACATCACCTACAAAATTCTCTACAACGACGCGGTGGCCATGACCGGCGGTCAGCAAGTGGGTGAGCGCCCCGAAGGCCATAGCGTGGTGCAAATTGCACAAAGCATGCGCGCTGAAGGCGCGCAACGCATCGATGTGGTGACGGACGAACCCGACAAGTACGACGGCGTGGCGCTGGCCGAAGGCGTGACGGTGCACCACCGTGATGAGCTCGACCGCATCCAACGTGAAATGCGCGAGATCAAAGGCTGCACCGTCATCATTTACGACCAGACCTGCGCCACAGAAAAACGCCGCCGCCGCAAACGCGGCACCATGGTCGACCCCGCGGTGCGGGTGGTGATCAATGAGTTGGTGTGCGAAGGCTGTGGCGACTGCGGTGTGCAGTCGAATTGCTTGTCGGTGGAGCCGCTGGAAACCGAGTTCGGTCGCAAACGCACCATCAACCAAAGCACCTGCAACAAAGACACCAGTTGCCTGAAAGGCTTTTGCCCCAGCTTTGTCACCGTGGAAGGCGGGCAGCTGAAAAAGAAATCGAAAACGCAAGCCGCCACACCAGCGGCTTTGGGCGACTTGCCTGAACCTGCGTTGCCTGCGCTCGACCAGGCGTATGGCCTGGTGGTGGCCGGCGTGGGCGGTACCGGCGTGATCACGATCGGGCAACTGCTGGGCATGGCCGCGCACATCGATGGCAAGGGCATCATCACCCAAGACGCGGCCGGTTTGGCGCAAAAGGGCGGCGCGACCTGGAGCCATGTGCTGCTGGCCAAGCACCAAGAAGAGATTCGCACCACGCGTGTGAGCATGGCGGCGGCGGATCTGATCATCGGCTGCGACCCGCTGGTCACCGCCAGCAAAGAAACCGCTTTGCGCATGCGCCAAGGCCGCACCCGCGTGGCTTTGAATTCGCACGGCACGCCCACCGCTGGTTTTGTGAAAAACGGCAATTGGCAAAACCCGGCCGAACAATGTCTGGCCGAAATCGCCCAAACGGTCGGTGCAGAAGCGGTGGGGGCTTTTGATGCCGACGCCATGGCGAACCAATTGATGGGCGACACCATTTATGTGAACCCCATGATCTTGGGTTACGCCTGGCAAAAGGGTTGGATCCCGTTGACGCGTGAAAGTATTTTGCGGGCCATGGAACTGAATGGCGTGCAAGTGCAAAACAACCAAACCGCTTTCGAATGGGGCCGCCATGCGGCGCACGACGCCGCGGCAGTGCAGCGCACCATGGCGCCTTCACAGGTGGTGGAGTTCAAAAAGCGCGACAGCCTGGACCAGGTGATCGAGCGGCGCGTGGCGTTTTTGTCGGACTACCAAAACGCCGCCTATGCGCAAAGCTATCTGCATTTCGTGGGCGAAGTTCAGCAGGCCGAGTCGGCACTGGGCAAAACCCTGTTGACCGAGATGGTGGCGCGCAATTTGTTCAAATTGATGGCCTACAAAGACGAATATGAGGTGGCCCGCTTGCACAGCGACACCGCATTTTTGTCACGCATCCAAGGCATGTTCGAAGGTGATTTCAAACTCAACTACCACCTGGCACCGCCCTTGATCGCCGAGACCAATGAGAAGGGCGAGCTGGTCAAACAAAAGTTTGGCCCGGCCATGCTCACCGGCTTCAAACTGTTGTCGCACCTGAAGTTCTTGCGCGGTACCGCACTGGATGTGTTTGGCCGCACGGATGAGCGCCGTACCGAGCGGGCTTTGATCGGTGAATACCGCGAAAGTTTGAAGCACATCCTGCCACAACTCAATGCCGAAAACCACAGCACGGCGGTCGACGTGGCGCGGATTCCGGAACTGATCAAAGGCTTTGGCCACGTGAAAGAGCGCAACCTCAAAGCCGCTCGATTGCAGTGGTCCGGGTTGATGGCAAAGTTTGGCCATTGAATGACAAAGGGCTCTGAAATCCAGAGCCCTTTGCGTTTAGACAAGCTGTCAAGCACTTAGCGCGCGTCAGGCAACTCGATTTTGACTTCCAGCACTTCCAAGTTGTCCTGACGTTCCAGGTTCACCTTGATGTCTTGTGGATTGATTTTGATGTATTTGCTGATGACCGCCACCAATTCACGCTGTAAATCAGGCAGGTAATCGGGCTCAGCCGCATTGCGACCGGTACGCTCGTGCGCCAAGATGATTTGCAAACGCTCTTTGGCCACGCTGGCCGTTTTTTTCTTTTCCCCAAGCAGGAATGAAAGGAAAGACATGGCTTATTTCCCTCCAAAGAGGCGCTTGAAAAAGCCTACTTTTTCCACTTCCACAAAACGCAAAGGCTTGTCTTCACCTAAGAAGCGATCGATCACGTCTTTGTAGGCTTCAGCGACATCTGCCCCACTCATGTGAATCGCGGGCGTGCCTTGGTTCGAGGCTTGCAACACGTTTTCACTCTCGGGAATCACCCCAATCAACGGCACTCGCAAGATGTCTTGAATGTCTTGCAGAGACAGCATTTGGCCGTCTTCTACACGGTTCGGGTTGTAGCGGGTGATGAGCAAATGCTCTTTGATCGGCTCCGCACCTTCAATCGCGCGTTTGGTTTTGCTGCCGAGCATGCCCAAAATACGGTCCGAATCGCGTACCGAAGACACTTCGGGGTTGGTGACGATCAAGGCTTCATCAGCAAAATGCATGGCCATCAAGGCACCCGTTTCAATGCCTGCAGGGGAATCGCAAACGATGTAGTCAAAACCCATCTCTGCCAAATCGTTCAAAACCTTTTCGACACCGTCTTGGCTCAGCGCATCTTTGTCACGCGTTTGCGACGCCGCCAGCACAAACAAGTTGTCACATTGCTTGTCTTTGATGAGTGCCTGGTTCAAATTGGCTTCACCCTGGATGACGTTGATGAAGTCATACACCACGCGGCGCTCACAGCCCATGATCAGGTCGAGGTTGCGTAAACCCACGTCAAAATCAATGACCACGGTTTTAAATCCGCGCAAGGCCAGGCCTGTGGCGAAACTGGCGCTGGTGGTGGTTTTACCCACGCCACCTTTACCGGAAGTCACAACAACGATTTTTGCCATGGGTGATAGGTCTTTCTGAGAAATAAAAATTCTAAAAGGTCGTTGAAATTCAAGATGTAAGGCGCTGGATCACCAGTTTTTCGCCTTCAGGGCTCGGCTTGAGACTCACTTGCGCCGCTTGGCCCCAGATCTCGGCAGGCAAAGCATTTTCGCTGGTTCGGTAGACGCCAGCAATCGAGATCAGTTCGGGTTCCATGGCTTGGGCAAAGATCATGGCCTGTGCATTGCCTCTGGCACCGGCAATGGCTTTACCGCGCAAAGTGGAATAGACGTGAATGTTGCCGTCTGCAATCACTTCAGCGCCGGGATTGACCATGGCCAAAATGACCAAATCACGGCCCTTGGCATAGATTTGCTGACCCGAGCGCAACGGTTTATCGATCACCAAAGCGCCCAAAGAAAGTGGTGCTTCCAAAACAGGGGCGGGCGCGGGTGCTTTTGCCGCCACGGGTGCAGGTTTTGAAGCCGGTACAGGTACTGCAACCGGTGATTTCAAAATTCGGGCGTAGCTGGCATCGATCAAGCCCGCTGCCAGACCGTCTTGCATGTGTTGGGGGGTCCCTGCCCGCACAGCGATCGGAAAGAGGCTGTAAGACCGCAACAGGGCGTTCAATGAAGGAAAATCAATGGGCTGGGACTTTTCAGATTCGGGGATACCGCTCAAATCGATGACCAGCGGATCTTGGTCAAAAAAATCAGGCGTATCCGCCAACTGATTTTTCAAGTCTTGTGCCAGCGTCTCTACTCGGGCTGTTTTGAGTAACAGCGCCACCAATGCCAGGTCAGCACTTTTGATTTCGTAACTGATGGATGGGCTGGGCACAGAAGCTGACAACGTGAATCCCGTGGACGTGAAAGCTTGATTTTACCCTTGCAAGTTATCCCTTCTCTTCTTCTTATTTCTTTATATTCTTTTAGTAGTAGTAGATAGAGGAAACGACCCGCTTGTGGACAAGGCTTTTAAGTTGATATTTTTCAAAGACTTAGCTTGTCTGTACCCATGTGCATGCCCATGCTTCGGTGGTGTACCTGCGGTATGAACAACTTGGAGGGAAACACTATTTCTGTGGATAACAAGGACTTTTCATGCAAATTATCCACAGCCTTATGCAAGCTACTTTTGCAAAAACCATTGGATGAAGCCTTTCGCCACAAAGCCCACCATGCCAAAGGCTAAACCTAAAAAAATAACAAAGGTGCCAAATTTTCCTGCTTTCGATTCCCAAGCCAAATGGCCAATGATGAACAACATATACGCCATGAAGGCGCCGACGCCGACCGTCAATCCGAACGCGGCAATTTCAGATTCAGTGAAACCCCACATCACAGATCCTCGGCCGTCGATAAACGGTCAGGCAAGCCACGGGTGTCGATCAGGTCTTTGTATGCGTGCCAGCTGGCGTGACCCAGCATGGGGATCACAAAGACCAAACCCAGAAACAAAGACATGCATCCCAAAGCGGCAAACCCCATGATCAAAAAAGCCCAAAAAGCCAAAATAATCGGGTGTGCCAACACCGCTTTCCAACTGGTCATGACCGCTTGCCATACGCTCACACGCTTGTCCAACAACAGGGGCATGGACACGACACTGGAGGCAAAAATAGGCGCAGCCATCAAACCACCCAACAGGAGCCAAATTTCAAACACATGGCCCTGGGGTGCGAGCACCACGTGGTGAATGAAATCCAAAGGGGTTTGAATCGGCTGGTTGGCCGCCAAAGTGATCCAGGCCGATGACGTCACGACCCAGCCGGTCGCCGCCAAGGCCAACAACAAACCAAATTGAATCAAGCTCCAATAACCAGCAGGGTCGCGCCTGGCGTGCACTTGCCAATGTACCCAGGTTTGAATGAGCAAAGCGGCATCGACTTTGTCGTTGCGTTCATCCGCGCGGCTCATGGCGTACAAACTCGTCGCCAAGACCGGTGCAATCACCAAAAAGCCAGAGACCGCGCCCGCCAGCAACCAAAAACGGTCGTGTGCCAGCAGCATGATCAACCACCCCGCCACCGACATGACCGCACCATGCAGCAAGCTCCAAAATGGATGGCGTGCAATGTCTTTCCAACCCATGACCAACCACTTCAAGGGTTGGTCAAATTCAATCTTTTGAATCGGGGGTAAAGACGTTTTTTCAAAGGGGTCGGTGGGTTTCGGCATGCGCCGAGCTTAATGTCAGACGTTTTTTCTGTCTTGATGTACATCAATTTTTAAAAGTCAAAGAAAAAAAGCCGTGGTATCACGGCCTTTTGGGGTGGGGTTAAGCATCACAACTTGGGCATCACATGCCCATGGCCCATGCCATGGCCTGCGTGGTGTTCACCCCCCATGCGGTGCATGAATTTGGCCGTGTGTTGATCGAATGTTTTTTTCTGTTCGTCAGACAAGGTGGCGTAAAACGCTTTGGTGGCGTCACCTCGTTTTTGCATTTCCGCATCGTGCTGGGCGTGTATCGCTCTCATTTTGTCGATGCGTTCTGGCGTGGTCAATTTGCCCAAATCGACCCGGTCCTGTGCGTCCGGCTTGAGCGGTTTCATGCTGCTGGCAAAGGTCGTCCAGGCACTGTCCTGTTCGGGTTTGAGTTTCAAACTGGTTTTCAACTCTTCCAAATGACGGGCGTGGTGTTTGGCCATCATGTCACGCATTTTTTGCATCGGCCCGGCGGGTCGCGATTCGGGCATGGGGTTTGTCGTTTCAGGGTTGGCGGTGCTTTGTGCCATGGCACCGAAGCCGGTGAGCAAGCAGGTGGTGATCAGGAGATAACGAAGTTTCATGGTGGTCCCTTTGAAGTTTTCAATGACTTGAAGCCATAGTGACTTCAAGGTGAAAACGAATGTGCCTGAGCCATGTGAATGCCATGCATCGAATGTGTATGGCTTTGTAAAGTTCATGTCCCCAGGCGACCCGTGTTGAAATCTTCAACCGCCTGCATCAATTCAGCCCGCGTGTTCATGACAAAGGGACCGTACTGTGCAATCGGTTGACGCAAGGGGCGGCCGGCGATCAACAGCACCCGTGTGCCTGCACGCGCTTGCATGTGGACTTGTTCGCCTTCGTTGCGCAGCACACCCATGTGGTGCAAGTCCACCGTGGCGAGCGTGCCCATGTTTTCCACAATCTTGACCTGGCCACGGTAGGTGTAGACGAAGGCGTTGAAATCGGCTGCCAGCGGGTGCACAAATTCAGCGTCTTGTTCGAAGTGAATGTCCAGGTACAGCGGGTCGGTTGGGAACGCGTCCGCAGGCCGATGAACCGCGCCCGCAGTGCCATGGCACACCCCCGAAATCACCCGCACCTGCACGCCGGGCGAAGGGCGCACCTCCGGGATGTCTTCGCTTTGGATGTCGCGGTACCCTGGCGCGCACATTTTGTCGCGCGCCGGTAAATTCAGCCACAGCTGAAAACCTTCCATCACGCCGGCTTCTTGTTCTGGCATTTCGCTGTGAATCACGCCGCGCCCGGCGGTCATCCATTGCACGCCGCCGTTTTGCAGCAAGCCTTCATGGCCGGCGCTGTCTTTGTGCCGCATGCGGCCTGCAATCATGTAGGTGACGGTTTCAAAGCCGCGGTGCGGATGGTCCGGAAAGCCGCCGCCGTAGTCCTTGGGGTCGTCGCTGCCGAATTGATCCAGCATCAAAAACGGATCCAGGCGCTGTTGCAGATCCGAAGTCAGGACCCGGGTCAACTTGACTCCGTCCCCGTCTCGCGTGGCACGGCCCAAGACGGTTTTTTCCAAGCGGCGGTTGAGGCGGGTGGCGGCCGTGGTCATACAAGAACGCGGTAACCTTCTTCGGCCATCGCCTCGCGCAAGCGTTCGCGGGATTGGTCTGACTCGACGCTCACCGTGTTTTGACTTCGATCAATAATGACTTGGGCTTGCGGGTCTACAGTGAGCACGGCTTGGGTCACGGCCTTTTCGCAATGGCCGCAGCTCATGCCTTCGACAATGAAGTTTTGCTTCATGGTGAGTCCCTTTTTTAAACAGACGCCGAGCATATCCGTTTCAGCACCGCATGGCATGACCTCTTCTCCTTCTGAAACCTGTACCGTGGACCTTTCTGTGGGCGGGATGACCTGTGCGTCTTGTGTTGGCCGGGTCGAAAAAGCATTGAAGAAAGTGCCGGGGGTGTTGAGTGCTTCGGTCAATTTGGCCACGGAATCGGCGCGCATCCAGGTGCAGGGCAAGGCCTCTGTGGAAGCGCTGCTGCGCCGTGCTGTGCGTGACGCGGGGTACGAGCCGCGCACACCCGCCCAGGCCGATGCGGACATGAATCGCGCCACGTGGGCGGGTTTTTCGCCGGTGGCTTGGGGCCTGGCCTTGTCATTGCCCTTGGTGTTGCCGATGCTGGGCGACTTGTTCGGTGTGCACCTCATGTGGCCGGCCTGGTTGCAATTTGCCTTGGCCACGCCAGTGCAGTTTGTTTTGGGTGCACGCTTTTACAAAGCCGGTTGGCAGGCCCTGAAGGCCATGAGCGGCAACATGGATTTGCTGGTGGCCTTGGGCACGACGGCCGGTTGGTTGTTGTCGGTGTGGTTGTGGTGGCAGGCGGCGCCAGGCAGCATGCCGCATTTGTATTTTGAAGGTTCAGCCACGGTGGTGACCCTGGTGTTGCTCGGCAAGTGGCTGGAGGCGCGCGCCAAGCAACAAACCACCTCGGCCATCCGCGCCTTGCATGCGCTGCGACCCGAGCGGGCGCATTGGCTGGGGCCCGAGGGTCTGGTGGATGTGCCTTTGATCGAGGTTTTGGTGGGCGACCGTTTGGTGGTCTTGCCCGGCGAGCGCGTGCCGGTCGACGGCGTGGTGCTGGAAGGTGAGACGCAGGTGGACGAGTCCATGCTGACCGGCGAATCCCAAGCGGTGCCCAAAACCATCGGTCACAGGCTGACCGGTGCGTCCATCAATGGCGAGGGCCGCGTCACCCTGCAGGTCACTGCCGTGGGTCAAGAAACGGTGCTGGCGCACATCATCCGTTTGGTGGAAGACGCGCAGGCCGCCAAAGCGCCCATTCAGCGTTTGGTGGACCAGGTCTCTGCCGTTTTTGTGCCGGTGGTGATCGGTGTGGCGGTGTTCACTTTCGCGGCTTGGCTGTGGCAAGGCGCCTTGTTTGAAACGGCGGTGATCCATGCGGTGGCGGTGTTGGTGATTGCCTGCCCATGCGCCTTGGGTTTGGCCACGCCCGCCGCCATCATGGCGGGCACGGGCGTGGCAGCCCAGCACGGCATTTTGATCAAAGATGCCCAAGCCCTCGAGTTGGCGCACCGGGTGGACACGGTGGCCTTTGACAAAACCGGCACCCTGACGCTGGGCCACCCGCGCGTGACCGGGCTGTGGCTAGCCCAGCCCAACCAGCGAGCCCCATGGCTGGGCGTGGCCGCCAGTTTGCAAAGTGGCAGCACGCATCCCTTGGCCCGCGCCGTGTGCGCCATGGCGCAGAGTGAGTCCTTGAGCTTGCCCGTCTGCTCACAGCTGCGTAGCGTCACGGGCCGCGGCCTGGAGGGCCTGGTGCAGGGACACGCAATGTTGATGGGCAGTTTGCCTTGGCTGCAGGCCGAGGGTTTGGACTTGACTTCTTGGCAGGCGCAGGCGCAGGCACAAGTGGACGGCTTTCATGCCCAGGGTGCCACGGTTTCGGCCTTGGCCGAACGTGGCGACGATGGCTTGTTGTTGCATGCCATTTTTGCCTTTGGTGATGAGCCCAAGCCCGGCGCCGCCGAGGCGCTGGCGGCGCTGCGCCAACGCGGCATGCGCCTGCTGATGATTTCGGGCGACAACCTGGCGGCCGCCAACGCCATGGCCCGGCGTTTGGGCTTGCGACCCGAAGCGGGCGAAGTGCGGGCCGAGGTCTTGCCTGCAGACAAATCGGCGTTGATTCAACAACTCAAAGAAGGCGGCCATATTGTGGCCATGGTGGGCGACGGCGTGAACGATGCGCCGGCCTTGGCGGCAGCGCATGTGGGCATGGCCATGGGCAATGGCACCGATGTGGCGATGCACGCGGCAGGCATCACCCTGATGCGCGGGGATGTGGCCTTGGTGGCCGATGCGCTCGCTATTTCTGCGCGCACCGTGGCCAAGATTCGGCAAAACTTGTTTTGGGCGTTTGCCTACAACGTGGCCGGCATGCCGCTGGCGGCGCTGGGATTTTTGAATCCGGTGCTGGCGGGCGGGGCCATGGCCCTGAGTTCGGTCAGCGTCATGGCCAATGCCTTGTTGCTCAAACGCTGGAAGACGCGGCGCGCTTGACGCACCTTGCCGCCCGCCGAAAATACCGGCGCCCATGGGTTGGGGCGCACAGGCTCAAGCGTTCAGCGTGGGGTAGTCGGTGTAGCCCGCATCGCCGCCGCCGTAAAAGGTTTTGCGGTCCGGCGTGTTGAGTGCACTGTTCGCGCGCAGGCGCGCGGTCAGATCGGGGTTGGCAATGAAGGGTTTGCCAAACGCCACCAAGTCCGCGCCCGTGGCCAATGATTGTTCGGCCAGCGCGCGGTCGTAGCCGTTGTTCACCATCCAGGCCGCGTGGCCGCCTGCTTGGGTGTAAGTGCGGTGCAGCGCGGCGTAGTCGAAAGCGGTGTCACCTTGCTGGTGGTCACGCGGCCCGCCGGTGGACCCTTCGATCACGTGCACATAGGCCAAATTCAACGGTGCCAACAAACGCACCACCTGTTCAAACAAGGCTTGGGGTTGTTCGTCTTGCGCATCGTTCGCCGGTGTCACCGGGGAGATGCGGATGCCGGTGCGATCGCCGCCAATTTCGGTACACACCGCCTGTATCACTTCGGCCAAAAAACGCGTCCGATTTTCGATGCTGCCGCCATACGCGTCGCTGCGGTGGTTCGAGCCGGCGCGCAAGAACTGGTCGATCAGATAGCCGTTGGCGGCATGCACTTCGATGCCGTCAAAACCTGCAGCGATGGCGTTTTTAGCGGCCACGCGGTAGTCTTGCACGATGCCCGGCAACTCATCCAGGTCCAAGGCCCTGGGGGTGGAGGTGTCTACAAAGGTCGCTTGGCCATCGACCAGCAACACGGTTTTGCTTTTTGCGGCGATGGCCGATGGGCCCACCGGGGCTTGGCCACCGGTTTGCAAACTGGTGTGCGAGATGCGCCCCACATGCCACAGTTGCATGACGATCTTGCCGCCCTGGGCATGCACCGCCGCGGTGACCTGTTTCCAGGCCTCGACGTGCGCCGCGCTCCAGATGCCGGGCACATCGGCATAGCCCAGCGCTTGCGGGCTGATGGCGGTGGCTTCGCTGACGATCAGGCCCGCACCCTGTTGCGGGTGCGCGCGTTGGCCGTAATACACCGCCATGCGTGCATTGGCCAGCCCGCCGGGCGCACGGTTGCGGGTCAGGGGGGCCATGACGACGCGGTTGGCCAGCGCCATGGCACCGACTTGGCAAGGTTCAAACAGGTTTTTCATGCGTGGCTTTCAGGTGGCGTAATCGCTGTTTTCTCGTTGCAGTTTGCGCAGCAGCGAGGGCCAGACAAACTGACCGCCGAGCCCGCCGGTTTGCACCCGCATCGAGGTGGCCACGCCGTCCAGAATCTGCGGATCTACCGCCGTCAAGCTGCTGGCGCCTTGCTGGCCGGCCAGCGCATCGACCTGGATGCGGCAGGTGTTTTCGAAGGTGTACATCGACAAGAAAGCGTCAGCAATGGTTTTGCCGACGGTGAGCAGGCCGTGGTTGCGAAGCATCAGGTAGTTGGCGTGGCCCAGGTCGGCCTGCAAACGGACCTTTTCTTCATCGCGGATCGCCACGCCTTCGTAGGTGTGGTACGCCAGCGAGGCCAAGACGAAGGTGCTTTGCTGGCTGATGGGCAAGATGCCTTGCGCCTGCGCGCTGACGGCCACGCCCGCGCGGGTGTGGGTGTGTAACACGCATCCGGCGTCTTCGCGCACCTCGTGCACCGCGCTGTGAATCACAAAGCCGGCCGGGTTGACCGGGAAGGGGTTGTCGTCCAGCTTGTTGCACTGCATGTCCACCTTCACCAGGCTGGAGGCGGTGATCTCGTCGAACATCAGGCCATAGGGGTTGATCAAAAACTGGTGGCTGTCGCCCGCTACGCTGTGTGGCAGCTTGGCGCTGATGTGGGTGAAGACCAAATCGCTCCAGCCATACAAGGCCACCAAGCGGTAGCAAGCGGCCAGGTCGCAGCGCAGCTGCCACTCGTCGGCATGGACTTTGGATTTCACGCTGGGGATGTTCAAACTCATGGCAAGGTCTCCTGGGGATCGGGCGCCTAGCTTAATCTGGCGCAGTCAGCTTCTCCAGTCGCGCAAGGTACAGCCTGGCGTGTTGCCCGCCGTCCTCTTCCAGTCCGCACATTTCCGGCTGCGGTTGCAGCTGTGCGCACACGGCTGGGCGCTCGGGCTGGCCAAAAATCCGGCAGCGCATTTGCGCGTCCAACTGCACGCAGCGCACCCCGGCCGGCTTGCCTTGGGGCATGCCCGGAATCGGGGAGCTGATAGACGGTGCCGTGCAACAGGCACCGCACGCACTGCGGCAAGAAAAAGTCATGGGGCGATGCTAACCGTTGCCCTGCGTGGACTGGGCCTGATGCTGATCTCTCGCCTGGGGTTGTTTAAGGGTTGCAGGTGAAGGGTGGGTTATGCAAAAAATGAATAACTCGGCATGGGGTGGGCTCCTTGTAAAATCATGCCCTTTGAAGCCGCGCTGGGGCAGTGCGGTGATCGGGCGCAGCGCGCTTTGACTCTTTGGATCCTTCCATGCTTTACCCTCAAGAATTCGACGTGATCGTGGTCGGTGGCGGCCACGCGGGCACCGAGGCGGCGTTGGCCGCGGCGCGCATGGGCTGCAAAACCTTGCTCTTGTCGCACAACATCGAAACCCTGGGCCAGATGAGCTGCAACCCGTCGATTGGCGGCATTGGCAAAGGGCATTTGGTCAAAGAGGTCGACGCTTTGGGCGGCGCCATGGCGCTGGCCACCGACGAAAGCGGCATTCAGTTTCGCATTTTGAACAGCTCCAAAGGACCGGCCGTGCGCGCTACGCGGGCCCAGGCCGACCGGATTTTGTACAAGGCGGCGATCCGCCAGCGGCTGGAGAACCAGCCCAACCTGTGGCTGTTTCAACAAGCGGTCGACGACCTGATGGTCGAGGGCGACCGGGTGGTGGGCGCGGTCACGCAAGTGGGCATCCGTTTTCGCTCGCGCACCGTGGTGCTGACCGCTGGGACTTTCTTGGACGGCAAGATCCATGTGGGCCTGCAAAACTATGCGGCCGGGCGCGCGGGCGATCCGCCGGCGGTGAGTTTGTCGGCGCGATTGAAAGAGTTGCAACTGCCGCAAGGCCGACTCAAGACCGGGACGCCGCCCCGTCTCGATGGCCGCACCATTGATTTCAGCCAGTGCGCCGAACAGCCGGGCGATGGAGTGCCAGGCGGACTGAACCCTGAGGCGGGCGTGCCGGTGTTCAGTTTCATGGGCAAGGCCAGCATGCACCCGCAGCACATGCCCTGTTGGATCACCCACACCAACGAGCGCACCCACGACATCATCCGCTCCGGTTTTGACCGCAGCCCGATGTTCACCGGCAAGATCGAAGGCGTGGGGCCGCGCTACTGCCCGAGCGTGGAAGACAAGATCAACCGCTTTGCCGACAAAGACAGCCACCAGATTTTTCTGGAGCCCGAGGGCCTGACGACGCACGAGTACTACCCCAACGGCATTTCCACCAGCTTGCCGTTCGACATTCAGTACCAGCTTGTGCGTTCGATGAAGGGGCTGGAAAACGCCCACATCTTGCGGCCCGGTTACGCCATTGAATACGACTACTTTGACCCCCGCTCCTTGAAGAGCAACTTTGAAACACGGCAAATCCAGGGTTTGTTTTTCGCTGGGCAAATCAACGGCACCACCGGTTACGAAGAGGCGGCGGCGCAAGGCTTGTTTGCCGGGTTGAACGCGGCACTGCAATGCCGGGGCGACGCGCCTTGGTTGCCGTCGCGCGATCAAGCTTATCTGGGTGTGTTGGTGGACGACTTGATCAGCAAAGGCGTGACCGAGCCGTACCGCATGTTCACCAGTCGCGCCGAGTTTCGTTTGCAATTGCGCGAAGACAATGCCGACATGCGGCTGACCGAAGTCGGTCGCCAAATGGGCTTGGTGGACGACGCCCGTTGGGATGCCTTCAGCCGCAAGCGTGACGCTGTTTCACGTGAAACAGAGCGCTTGAAATCCACCTGGGTGAACCCGCGCAACTTGCCCGCCGCGGAGGCGGTGAGGGTGCTGGGCAAAGCCATCGAGCATGAATACAACCTGTTTGACTTGCTGCGTCGCCCAGGCGTGGGCCTGGCCGATTTGATGGGCCTGAACGAGGGGCGCTATGCCAGCCCCGATGTTTCACGTGAAACCTTGGGTGAGGACTTTGCGGCGATCACAGAGCAGGTGGAAATTGCCGCCAAGTATTCAGGCTACATCGGCCGACAGGTGGAAGAGGTCGAGCGCGCATCACATTACGAAAAGCTCAAATTGCCCTCAGACTTGGACTACATGCAGGTGGCCGCCTTGTCGATTGAGGCCCGCCAAAAACTGGCCAAACACCGCCCCGAGACCTTGGGCTTGGCCTCGCGCATTTCCGGCATCACGCCGGCCACCATTTCCTTGCTGTTGATTCATTTGAAGAAGGGTGGGGTCAAGGGCTTCAAGTTGACGGGTGCAGCGACAGGCGCCGAGACGGCCGTTCATCCTGAGGCGCCAGCCCTGGTCGCGCCAGAGGCCGCGCATGACTGAGGCCCTGGCCGACGGCCTGCGTGAGGGCGCGCGGTCGCTGGGCTTGTCCTTGTCGGACGCCGCGCAGCGCCAGCTGCTGGCGTACATGGCGCTGATCCAGAAATGGACCCGCGTGTACAACCTCACGGCGGTGCGCGATCCGCAAGAAATGCTGACGCACCATCTGCTCGACAGCCTGTCGGCCATACCCCCGTTATTGCGGCATACCGCTGGGCAGCCGATTCGGCTCTTGGATGTCGGCTCGGGTGGCGGCTTGCCCGGCGTGGTCTTGGCCATTTGCCAGCCCGAGATCCAGGTCACCTGTGTCGACACGGTGGGCAAAAAGGCGGCGTTCATTCAGCAAGTCGCAGCCACTTTGCGGCTGCCCAATTTGCGTGGCCTGCACGCCCGGGTGGAGACGGTGCAAGAGCGCTATGACGTGGTGTGCTCGCGTGCTTTTGCCTCGCTCCAAGACTTCACCCAATGGTCTGCTGCGGCCTTGGCCGAGGGCGGTGTTTGGATGGCCATGAAGGGCAAAATGCCCTCGGATGAGGTGGCGCAATTGTCCTCCGGTATCGACGTGTTTCACGTGGAACCATTGAGCGTGCCTGGCTTGGACGCGGAGCGATTTTTACTCTGGATGCGGCTGCGCTCGCACGGCTGAAACACGTGCTCAATTGCTGAGCGCATCACTTACACTTGAAGCCTTCCCCCGGAAAGAATCTCCATGTTTTTTGGTATTTCGGATTACGGTTCTTTTGTCGCCGCGATCGTGCTGTTTTTGGCCATTCCTGGGCCGGGCAATTTGGCGCTCATCACCTCGACGGGCAAAGGCGGCATCGGCGGTGGCTTGGGGGCGACATTCGGGGTCATTGCCGGGGACCAGGTCTTGATGTGGCTGGCGGTGGCTGGCGTGGCCACGGTGCTGGCCACTTATCCGGCGGCGTTTTCTGCTGTGCAGTGGGTGGGCGCCGCTTATTTGGCCTGGTTGGGTTGGAAAATGTGGTCCGCCCAGCCTGGCGATGCCCCGGTTTTGAACATTCAACCCCGTCATTATTTTCAACAAGCTTTGGCCATTACACTGCTCAACCCCAAGGCCATCGTGTTTTACATGGCGTTTTTTCCGTTGTTCGTGGACCCTCAGCACCACCAGGGCCTGATCAGTTTTGCCGTCATGGCGGCCACCATTGCGGGGCTGACTTTTTTGTACGGTTTGGGCATGACTTTGCTGACCCATTATTTGGCCGAGCGCATGCGCGCCAACCCCCGCGTGGTGCGTTGGCTGGAAAAGTTGGCGGGCGTGTTTCTCATTGGCTTTGGCCTCAAGCTCGCTACCTCTAAATAAACCGGACGCATTTCCATGGCCAAAATATTCTGTGTGGCAAACCAAAAAGGGGGTGTGGGCAAAACCACCACCACGGTCAATCTGGCCGCCGGTTTGGCCAAGGTCGGGCAGCGGGTGCTGCTGGTGGACCTGGACCCGCAAGGCAACGCCACCATGGGCTCGGGTATCGACAAGCGGCAACTGGCGTTGTCGGTGTACGACGTTTTGCTCGAGTCGGCCAGCGTCATGGAAGCGGCGGTGTTCTCCGACAAATGCGGTTACCACGTGTTGGGTGCCAACCGCGAGTTGGCGGGTGCCGAGGTCGAGTTGGTCGAGCTGGAGCGGCGCGACCAGCGCCTCAAGCAGGCCCTGGCCCAGGTGCAAAACGAGTTTGATTTTGTGCTCATCGACTGCCCGCCGTCTTTGTCCATGCTGACCCTGAATGGCCTGTGTTCGGCGCACGGTGTGATCGTGCCCATGCAGTGCGAATATTTTGCGCTGGAGGGTCTGACCGACTTGGTCAACACCATCAAACAAGTGCACGCGAATTTGAACCGCGACCTGAAGATCATTGGCTTGTTGCGCGTCATGTTCGATCCGCGCATCACCTTGCAGCAGCAGGTGAGCGACCAACTCAAAGCCCATTTTGGTGACAAAGTCTTCAACACGGTGATTCCGCGCAATGTGCGCTTGGCCGAGGCGCCCAGTTATGGCCTGCCGGGTGTGATTTTTGATCCCCCGGCCAAAGGCAGCCAGGCCTTTGTTGCGTTTGCCCATGAATTGGTCGAACGAATTCCCACAATGTGAAATGACAAGCCCGCGCGTATTGGTCTTGCCCGATTGGCAGGGCGGTGTCCCCTCTCATTGGCCCAGGCGCTGGGTCGATGTCCATGGCTACACCCTGGTACAGCAGCACGATTGGCAACGCCCTTTGCGTGGGGATTGGTTGATCCAACTGGAAGAAGCGGTGCTGGACGCCCCTGGCCAGGTGGTGCTGGTGGCCCAGGGGCTGGGCTGCGCCTTGGTGGCAGCCTGGTCGGCGTTCAGCCGCCACAGCGCCAAAGTCCGCGCGGCCTTGCTGGTATCGCCCCTGGATGTGCACTTGCCCGCGCTGCGCGAAATCTTGCCCAGCTGGTCGCCTGCAGTGCCACAGCATCTGCCCTTCCAGGCGATGGTGGTGGCCCACGCGGCCCAGCTTGAAACCAACGCTGTGGCACCGACCCTGGCCGCAGCGTGGGGCGCGCAATGCGTGCCTGCACCCACAGACGAACCCCTCACGTCCACCCCGTGCGACTGGCCCTGGGGCCATGCGCTTTTGACAGAACTGATGAAAGATTGACCATGGTCACCAAAAAACCCAAAGGCCTCGGCCGTGGCCTCGAAGCGCTGCTGGGCCCCAAAGTGCAAGAAGCCCCGACGCAAGCGGCGGGCGTGGCCAACGACGGTATTTCCACCACCTTGGCGCTGGACGCCCTGGTGCCCGGCGTGTACCAGCCGCGCACCCGCATGGACGAAGGCGCTTTGTACGAGCTGGCCGAGTCCATCAAGGTGCAAGGCATCATGCAGCCGATTCTGGTGCGTCAGTTGCATGCAGGGCCCGATGCCGGCAAGTACGAAATCATTGCGGGTGAGCGGCGTTTCAGGGCCTCGCGCTTGGCGGGCCTGGACCGCGTGCCGGTGCTGGTGCGCGACGTGCCCAACGAGTCAGCCGCCGCGATGGCGCTGATTGAAAACATCCAGCGCGAAGACCTGAACCCCTTGGAAGAAGCCCAGGGCTTGCAGCGCCTGATCAAAGAGTTTGGCCTGACCCACGAAACCGCCGCTCAAGCGGTGGGTCGCTCGCGCAGCGCCGCCAGCAATTTGCTGCGCCTGCTGAACCTGGCCGAGCCGGTGCAAACCATGCTGATGGCCGGCGATCTGGACATGGGCCACGCGCGCGCTTTGTTGTCGCTGGACCGGGCCAGCCAGATCACGGCGGCGAATCAGATCACCGCCAAGAAAATGTCGGTGCGAGAGACCGAAAGCCTGGTGCGAAAACTCAGCGCCGAATTCAACTTGGTGCCGCAAAAACCCAAGAAAGAAAAGTCGCGCGACATCCGCCGGGTCGAAGAAGAGTTGGCCGATTTGTTGATGGCCGAGGTCGAGGTGCGCATCAAAAAACGCGTCAAACGCCACGGCAAGATCGAAGAGATGGGCGAGCTGTCGATCCAGTTCGGTTCGCTGGACGCGCTCAATGGCTTGATCGATCGCTTGCGCGGTTAAAACTTATCGCAAGCCGCAAAACACCCCAGCGGCTTGGCGCTCACAGCGAGAAAATCTTCCCCGGGTTCATGATGTTGTGCGGGTCCAGCGCGCGCTTGATGGTGCGCATCATGCTGACCGCGCCTTCGCCGGTCTCGGTGCGCAAAAAGTCCATCTTGTGCAAACCGATGCCGTGCTCGCCGGTGCAGGTGCCGCCCAGTTGGAGCGCGCGGTGCACCAGTTGCTGGTTCAGCGCTTCGGCGCTGGCGCATTCTTCTGGGTTGTTCGGGTCGATCAAATAACCAAAGTGGAAGTTGCCATCGCCCACGTGGCCCACCAGGAAATACGGAATGCCACTGGCATCGGTCTCGGCGATGGAGTCGAGCAGGCAGTCGGCCAAGCGGCTGATCGGCACACAGGTGTCGGTGCTGATGGCGCGGCAACCGGGCCGGCTTTGCAAAGCGGCAAAGTAGGCGTTGTGCCGCGCGGTCCACAAACGCGTGCGTTCCTCGGGCGTGGTGGCCCATTCAAAGGCGTTGCCGCCAAATTCGCTGGCGATTTCTTGCACTGTCTCGGCCTGTTCTTTCACGCCGGCCGGCGAGCCGTGAAACTCCATCAGCAGCATGGGCTCTTCGCGCAAGCCCAGCTTGGCATAGGCATTGACCATGCGCACCGCGTTGTGGTCGATCAACTCGACCCGCGCAATCGGCACGCCCAGTTGAATCGTCTGGATCACCGCGCGCACGGCCGCCTCGATGCTCGGGAACGAGCAGATCGCGGCCGAAATGGCTTCGGGCAAAGGATAGAGCTTGACGGTGATTTCGGTCATCACGCCCAAAGTGCCTTCGCTGCCCACCATAAGGCGGGTCAGGTCGTAACCGGCGCTGGACTTTTTGGCCCGTGTGCCGGTGCGGATGACTTCGCCGCTGGCGGTGACCACCTCCAGCGCCAACACGTTTTCGCGCATCGTGCCGTAGCGCACGGCGTTGGTGCCGCTGGCGCGGGTCGCGCTCATGCCGCCAATGGTGGCGTCGGCGCCTGGATCGATCGGAAAGAACAAGCCGGTGGATTTGATTTCTTCGTTCAGTTGTTTGCGCGTCACGCCAGGCTGCACCGTGACCAGCAGGTCTTCGGGGTTGATCGACAGCACCTTGTTCATGCGCATCAAGTCGATGCTGATGCCGCCTTGCACCGCCAGCAAATGGCCTTCGAGTGACGAGCCCACGCCAAAGGGAATCACCGGCACTTTGTACTCGGCGCACAGGCGCACCGCGTCCGACACGTCTTGGGTCGACTCGGCGAACACCACCGCAGCGGGCGGCGGCACGGTGGTGAAGGCCGACTCGTCGCGGCCATGCTGCTCGCGCACCACTTGGGCGGTAGAGCAGTTGATGCCGAAACGGGTTTTCAAGGCCTCGATCAACGCGTCAGGGACTGCGCGTTGGGCGATTTCGGGGGCCAGATGGGCATTCGGTGTGGGTGCGTTCATGGGGTGGGTCTCCGGGGGGCGTGAACCGCCTTAGGCTGCAAAGTTTACGCTTTCGCCCGAAGCGTGGCAGTCGCCCAAGGGGCAAGCCCTGGGCCCGGCCTGGGGCGGATGGGCTTTGTCAGCGCCGTGCGGGCAGACCCGGGCACAATGGCGGGCAGACCTCTGAACAGCAACCGAACGAATCAAAGACACTTATGGGCCAACGTTTGACGCAAATTTCCACCCGCACCGGCGATGCCGGTACCACGGGCCTGGGCAACAACCAGCGGGTCTCAAAGAACAGTTTGCGGGTGCACGCCATGGGCGAGGTGGACGAACTCAACTCCCATATTGGCGTGCTGCTGTGCGAGGAGATGCCGTCCGATGTGCGCGAGGTGCTGGTGGAGGTGCAGCACCAGTTGTTCAATTTGGGCGGCGAGTTGTCCATCCCCGGTTTTGAGTTGCTCAAAGCAGAAGCCGTGGCCGCGCTCGACGAGGCCTTGGCCCACTACAACGCGCAACTGCCCAAGCTGCAAGAGTTCATTTTGCCGGCGGGTTCGCGCGGCGCTTCGCTGGCGCATGTGTGCCGTACCGTGGCGCGCCGCGCCGAGCGCGCTACCGTGGCGCTGGGCAACGAAGAGTCGCTGAACGAAACCCCCAAGCAATACCTCAACCGTTTGTCCGATTTGATGTTTGTGCTGGCGCGCACCTTGAACCGCATGAACGGCGGTGACGATGTGTATTGGAAAAGCCAACGCCTGCAACAAGAGGCCGGCAACCCCGACAACAGCGCCGCGTGATCGGGTCCCGCGGCGCGCGCGCGATGCCGCGCTGTCGCCAAGGTGCATCAGAAGCGGGTTTTCCGGATGACAGGCGCGCAGTGCCACTGCTACGCTTGTGCGCATGAATGCAAGTGCCACCCCCACCGCCACCCCGACCCCCACCGCCGCGCCACCCACGCCAGGCGCACCGTTTTTGCCACAAATCGGTCTGTACCAAGACTGGTTGAAAACCCACCGCGGCCTCTCTTTTGAGAGCTACAACGCGCTGTGGCAATGGTCGATCACCGACCTGGATGCTTTTTGGCAAAGCATTTGGGACTATTTCGACCTGCAATCGCCCACCCCGCACAAGCAGGTGCTGACGCAAAACATCATGCCTGGCGGGCGTTGGTTTGAGGGCGCGCAAGTGAATTACGCGCAGCAGGTGCTGCGCCATGTGCAGCCCGCCGACCAGGCCGGTTTCATGGCGCTGATTTGCCGCAATGAAAAGGGCCAGCACCGCGAACTGTCGTGGCCGCAGTTGCAGCGCCAGGTCGCGTCCATGGCCTTGCACCTGAAAGCCCAGGGCGTGCAGCCCGGCGACCGTGTGGCGGCCTACTTGCCAAATATTCCCGAAGCCATGATTGCGTTTTTGGCCACCGTCAGCATTGGCGGCGTGTGGAGCATTTGCGCGCCCGACATGGGCACCTTGGCGGTGCTGGACCGCTTCAAACAAATCGAACCCAAGGTCTTGATCGCCGTTGACGGCGTGACCTACGGCGGGCGCGACCACGACCGCATGACGGTGGTGCAAGAGCTGTTGGATGCGCTGCCCTCGGTGCAGCATGTGATTGTTCACGACAACCTGGGCACCGCCGATCTGGCCAGCAACGAGGTGGCGGCGGCGGTACGCATGGCGCAGACCACGCAGCAACAAGGCCCCGAAGTGGAGGCTTTTGAGCCGATGTGGCTGCCCTTTGACCACCCCTTGTGGATCGTCTATTCCAGCGGCACCACCGGCCTGCCCAAACCGATTGTGCACGGCCATGGCGGCACCGTGATCGTGGCCATGGCACTCAAAATTTTGCACAACGACATTGGCTGCAGCTACCACCCCAACACCTGGGGCGAGCGTTACCACTGGTACAGCTCCACTGGTTGGGTGATGTGGAATGCGCAGCTGGGCGGCTTGCTCAACGGCACCACCTGCATCATTTACGACGGCAACCCGGGCGGCAGCAAAGACAACCCCGACTGGGGCACGCTGTGGCGCTTTGCCGCAGAAATGAAAGTCACGTTCTTTGGCGCGGGCGCGGCCTTTTTTGCCAACTGCCAAAAGGCCGGTGTGGACCTGACCCAATGCGGCGATTTGTCGAGCGTGCGCGCTTTGGGCACCACCGGCTCACCCTTGTCGGCCGACACGCAGAACTGGGGTACCGCGCAGTTTCGCCGCGTGGCGCAGACCTTTGCACCCGAGCGCGAGGTGCCCGACATCTGGTGGTGCAACATTTCTGGCGGCACCGATTTTTGCGGCGCCTTCATTGGCGGCAACCGCGAGTTGCCGCAAGAAGCGGGCGTCATGCAATGCCGCTTGCTGGGCTGCGCGGTCGAGGCCTGGAACGAAGCCGGCGAGCCGGTGCTGGGCGAAGTGGGCGAGTTGGTCTGCACCCAACCCATTCCGTCCATGCCGCTGTATTTTTGGGGCGACCAAGGCAACGCGCGTTACTTGGCCAGTTACTTTGAGATGTACCCCGCCGGTCACGGCCGCAAACCGGGCGGCGGTGACGCCGGCCCCGAAATGGGCGGCGTGTGGCGGCATGGCGACTGGTTGCGCATCGGCACGCCCGAAGGCGGTGGCGAGGGCTGTGTGATTTTTGGCCGCAGCGATGCCACCATCAACCGCCACGGCCTGCGCATGGGCACCAGCGAGCTGTACAGCGCGGTCGAGGCCCTGCCCGAGGTGATGGACAGCATGGTGGTGGACCTGGAGTACCTGGGCCGCGAAAGCTATATGCCTTTGTTTGTGGTGCTGCGCGGCGGCACCACTTTGGATGCGGCCTTGCAAGCCAAGATCAACAACGCCATCAAGACTGCGCTCAGCCCGCGCTTTATCCCGAACGAGATTTTCCAGGTCGCAGAAATCCCGCGCACCCTGTCGGGCAAAAAGCAGGAGTTGCCGATCAAAAAACTGATGCTGGGTCAGCCGCTCGAAAAGGTGGTGAACAAAGACGCCATGGCCAACCCGGGGTGTCTGGACTGGTACGTGGCGTTGGCCCAGGCGCATCTGGCCAAGACCGCGCATTGACGGTGCCGCCATGCGGCGGCTAGGTAAGTGGTGGCGGCGCCTTGGCGGGGCGCAGGCGCTGCGCGGTGTAAATGGTCGCCCGGCCTGAAAACACATAACTCACCGCGCAGGCCAGGGCGGCAAAGGCGCCCACTTCCAAGCCAAACAACTCCAGGGCCATCACGCTGCACGCCAGCGGCGTGTTGGCCGCGCCGGCAAACACCGCGACAAAACCCACGGCGGCCATCAAGCCGATCGGCATTTGCAGCAGCGGTGCCAAAGCGTTGCCCAGCGTGGCCCCGATGTAAAACAGTGGCGTGACCTCACCGCCTTTGAAGCCCACGCCCAAAGAGGCCACAGTCAAAGCCAGTTTGGCGGCAAAGTCCCACGGCGCCAGCGGCTGTGAAAACGCTTCGACGATCACGGGAATGCCCAAGCCGAGGTAACGGTCGGCCTGCCACCACCCCACGGCGGCCGCGATCAGCGCGCCGCCAATGAAGGGGCGCAAGGGCGCATACGGGATGCGCTGTTTCACCCAGGCGCTGAAGGCATGGGTGCTGTGCGCAAACAGGCGCCCGGTCAGGCCCATCAAGCCGCCTGCCAGCACCACGGCACACACGCTCCATAAGCTGAATGCGGGGACGCTGTCGACCGGGTAATGGGTGTGTTGCACGCCCCACCACAGGCCCACCTGGTCGGCCGCCACGGCAGCCACCCCACAGGGCCAGAGCGCGGCCCAGCGCATCTGGCGCAGCGCAGGGCCGGCGAGCACCTCAAGTGCGAACACCGCCCCCGCCAGCGGCGTGCCGAACACCGAGGCAAAGCCTGCAGCGATACCTGTCATCAACACCACCCGGCGCTGCGCCACAGACAATTTGAAGTAGTGCGTGAGCTGGTCTGCCAGGGCCCCGCCCATTTGCACGGCGGTGCCTTCGCGCCCGACCGACGCGCCCACCAAATGCGAGGCCACGGTGCTGCCCAAGATCAAAGGCGCCATGCGCAGCGGCACCACCTGGCGCGGGTCGTGGATCTCGTCGATCAACAGGTTGTTGCCGCGGTCTACCGACTGCCCCCATTTCAGGTACAGCCAGCCGACCGCAAAGCCCACCAGCGGCAAGCCGCCGATTAACCACCGGTGCGCCTCACGTGTGCGTGTGGCCCAGTCCAGGCTGAACAAAAACAATGCTGAGGCCGAGCCCGCCAACAGGGCCACGCCCAAGCTCAGACAGAATAACCAACTGGCGGTGCTGACTTTGCTGAAGAAAATTTGCGACCGTGACAATCCAACAACCCCATTCGCTGGGCACGCAAAAAAATGCCCGGCAGTGTTTCAGTTGACGTTCAAAGTTTGCGTCAGCACACCTTGAAATCCGCGGTCATCTCGCCATTCGGCTCTGAATTCGGCCGTTTGATCGACGCGCAGATAAAACTCAAAGTAGGGATTGGCTGCGATACCGGAAGACGGTTCCACGCGCAACACCTCTTGATTGCCCAGTGTACAGGTCAGTTGCCGGATCACATTGCGGGGCACCAATTTTCCGTTGAGGTCTTGCAAATAGCCGGTGTCCATGGGGTGTTGAATCAACAAGCGCACTTTCACCACATCGCCAGCAGCGATTCGTTCGGGCCATTGAACGCGCGCGACGAGCATGGTCAAGAGGCGTCAACGCACGCCGATTCGGTGACGATGATTTCCATCCGGTCGTAACGGAACTCGCCATTCGACAGGCGGGCCAATGCCACCACTTCTTGGGTACCCGCCAAGCGGACGCGGGTGCTGATCTCGGCGCGACCATTCCAGGGACCCAACTGAAACACCGCCATGTGGGTGACCGGGTTGCGCTGCGACAAGAGATGCACATGCGTCACATGGTCTTGCGCTGTCATCGGACTCTTCACTTGGACCTGAATCGGCACCAAGGAGCCGCTTTCGGCCAGCACGGGCGCGTTCAGCGTGACGTCCGTCTTCACCAGCTTGGCCCCGGCGACCCAGGGCGCCACCATTTCTGCAAAGCTAAGCAGATGGCCTGAATTCATTTGCTGGGCTTGCGCAGAGCGCCATCCGGGTGCAACCCAGGGCAGACTGCCGAGCAACAGGCTCGTCAGTGCCCTGCGCCTGGGGTCACCCGGATGGTTCATGCCCTAGGGCCTTGTACCTTGGCCAAACTCAAACCATGGTTCTTTAAAGGCAAAGAACGAATGCGTTTGCCCAGGGCTGCAGAAATGGCATTCACCAGCGCCGGTGCCAAGGGGGCTTGCGCGGGCTCGCCCACCCCGCCCCAAAAGCCGCCGGTCGGTGCAATCACCACTTCTACTTTAGGCATCTCATTCAATCGCATCATCCGGTAATCGTGAAAGTTCGATTGCTCGACACGGCCTTCTTTGATGGTGTTTTCACCCCAGAAAATGGCGGTCAACCCATGCACCACACTGCCCTGAAACTGGGCCCCGATATTGTCGGGGTTGACGGCATATCCAGGGTCAATGCCAATCACCACGCGGTGGATCGAGACCTCGTTTTTGGCGTTGACAGAGACCTCGCAGACACAAGCCGTCCAACTGCCATACCCTTCGGTTTCGGCCACACCGCGGAACACGCCGGCGGGCAAAGTACGGCCCCAGCCGGCAGCCTGGGTCACAGCTTCCAGAATGCTGCGGTCGCGCTTGGACTTTTCGTTGTTGGGAAGCATCGCCAAGCGGAAGGCCACCGGGTCTTTGCCTGCGGCTTGCGCCAACTCGTCAATAAAGCATTCGCGCCCATACGGGTTTTGCGAGTGTCCTACCGAGCGCCAGAAACCCACGGGCACATTGGTGTTGCGCTGTGCGTAATCGACCAGGGTGTTGGGAATGTCGTAGGGGTGGTCATTGAAGCTGGCCACCGCCTGACCGTCGATGCCTTTCGGCAAAGGCAGTTTGAGCAAGGTCGCCAGAATCGACGGCGCGCTGACCCGGATGTGCAACGCGTCCACCTTGCCGCTCGCGTCCAGACCCGCCTTGAACCGCATCAGGCTGGCGGGGCGGTACAGACCGTGTTGGATTTCTTCTTCCCGTGTCCACAGCATTTTGACCGGTTTGCCCGCCATGGCTTTGGCAATCATGACGGCTTGGCGCGTGAAGTCTTGCGGGCTTTTGCGCCCCAGACCGCCGCCCAGTTGCACTGGGTGCACTTTCACATTCGGTTGCGGTACGCCGGCGGTGGCTGCGCCTACGGCCAAGGTGGCTTCGGGGTTTTGGGTGGACGACCAGACCTCTAACGTGTCGCCCTGCAGCCAAGCGGTACAGACCATGGGCTCCATGGTGGCGTGGGCCAGATAGGGTGTGAAGTAATCGGCCTCCACCACTTTGGCGGCTTTGCTCAAAGCCTCTGTGGCGTTGCCATCGTTGCGGGCAACCGCCAGTTCGGTTTGCTGCATGCCTTCCTTGAAATGCGCCAGGATGGCGGCGCTGCTCAGCGTGCCATGCTCGCCCACATCCCAATCCACCACCACTTCGCGCAATGCTTCTTTGGCCCGCCACCAGTTGTCGGCCACCACCGCCACAAATTCGCCCATGTTCAGGACTTTGACGATGCCCCGGCGGTTCTCCACCTTGGACGCGTCCATGGTTTTCACTTTGCCATTGAACACCGGACAAGCGGCAATCGCCGCATGCAGCATGCCTGGCAATTGCGTGTCGATCCCGTATTTGATGCGACCCGTCACAATGTCCGGGATGTCCACCCGGGGCACGGGTTTGCCAATCAGGGTCCACTCTTTGGGGTCTTTGAGCGGGACGTTTTTAGGCGCCTCCAGTTGGCCCGCGGCGGCGGCCAATTGCCCGTAACTCAGGCTGCGCTTGCTCGGTGCATGGATGACTTTGCTGAGCGCGGCCTTGCACTCGGAGGCTGGCACGCCCCATTGCTGGGCGGCGGCGGCGATCAGCATGTGGCGCGCGGTGGCGCCGGCTTGACGCAAATATTCCTGCGAGTTGCGAATTGTGCGGCTTCCTACCGAGGCCATGTCGCCATAAGCCCGTTTGGTGCGAAAGTTCTCATGGGCTGTGGCGTACTCGACACGGACTTTTTTCCAGTCGGCATCGAGTTCCTCGGCAATGATCATGGGCGCTGACGTCATGCTGCCTTGGCCCATTTCTGCACGCGCGTAGCGGATGACAATGGCGTCATTGGGCTCGATCTCAACCCAGACATTGAGTCGGGGTGCGTTGGCCGCGCTGGCCCGCTCGGGCACAAAAAATCCCAAAGACAAACCCGCGGTCGTGCCGCCTGTGACTTTCAGGAAATGCCGACGCTGCAAGTCGGTCGTCATGCTGGGCGTGTTCATGCGCGGGCCCCTTTCTTGGCCACGGCATGGATGGCGGTTCGGATGCGCGCGTAGGTGCCACAGCGACAGATGTTGCTCATCGCCGCATCGATGTCTTCGTCGCTGGGTTTGGGCTTTTTCTTCAGCAGCGCCACGGCGGCAAGCATTTGGCCACCTTGGCAGTAGCCGCATTGGGGCACCTGGTGGTCAATCCAGGCTTGTTGCACCGCGTGCAATTGCCCCTTGTTCGCCAAGCCTTCGATGGTGATGACTTTTTGCCCAGCCGCGGCCGACACCGGATAAGAGCAGGAGCGCACCGGCTCGCCATTCAGCAACACGGTGCAGGCCCCGCACTGCGCCACGCCACAGCCAAATTTGGGCCCTTTGATGTCCAGCTCGTCGCGCAAAGCCCAGAGCAGGGGCATTTCTGGCTCGGTGTCGAGCGTGTGATTTTGACCATTCACTGTCAGCTTCATGTCTGTCTTCTCCACTTGTGGGGTTCAACCGCGACTATGGCGCGCCCGCGCGCTTCGGGCAATTGGGAAACTACGCAAAAACCATTCAGCCGCCGTTCAAGAGTCGCTTGCGAGACCGGGTGGCGAGGCCTCGCCGGGTTGCAACACACCGCGCCGAAGTTGGTCGCGCTCAATGGATTCAAACAAGGCTTTGAAGTTGCCTTCGCCAAAGCCCTCATCGGCACGGCGCTCTATGAACTCGAAAAACACCGGACCCAGCTGCGCTTGTGAAAAAATTTGCAACAGCAACTTGGCCTGACCGCCCTGGGTCGAGCCGTCCAGCAAAATGCCGCGCGCTTGCAAGTCGGGCACATGCACGCCGTGGCCGGGCAAACGCTCTTGCAGCATCTCGTAATACACGTCATTGGGCGCGGTCATCAGCGGCACGCCCGCCAGCTGCAGCCGGTCCACCGTGTCCACCAGGTTGTCGGTCAGCAGGGCGATGTGCTGGATGCCCTCGCCGTTGTAGGCCATCAAAAACTCTTCGATCTGACCCGAGCCTTTGGACGACTCTTCGTTCAGCGGGATGCGAATTTGGCCGTCCGGCGCGGTCATGGCTTTGGAGGTCAGGCCGGTGTGCGCGCCCTGAATGTCAAAGTAGCGGATCTCACGAAAGTTGAACAACCGCTCGTAAAAGCTGGCCCAAAAGCCCATCCGGCCCCGGTATACGTTGTGGGTGAGGTGGTCGATGAGTTTGAGGCCGTGGCCCACCGGGTGACGCTCTGCGCCATCTAAAAACTCAAAGTCGATGTCGTAAATCGACTTGCCGTCTTCAAAGCGGTCGATCAAATACAGCGGCGCGCCGCCAATGCCTTTGATGGCGGGCAGGCGCAGCTCCATCGGTCCGGTCGGGATCTCGATCGGTTGTGCGCCCAAGGCCAAAGCGCGGGCGTAGGCTTTGTGCGCGTCCTTGACGCGAAACGCCATGCCACAGGCCGAGGGGCCGTGCTCGGCGGCAAAGTAAGCCGCCGCGCTGCCGGGCTCGTGGTTGGCAATGAAATTGATGTCGCCCTGGCGGTAAAGCAACACGTTTTTCGACCGGTGCCTGGCGATCAGGCTGAAGCCCATGGCTTTGAACACCGGGCCCAATGTGGTGGGATCGGGGGCGGCAAATTCAACAAACTCGAAGCCGCACAAGCCCATGGGGTTGTCAAATAAATCAGACATGAAACACTCCAAAAAAAGACCAACGAAGAACGACCTGCATCAAACCGATGCCGGAGGTGCGCCCGGTTTGCCGCGCGTACTGCGCGACAAGTGAACGCCGAAGATCAAAATTTGTAGGTTCATCGCTTCATTCTCGTTCAAAATAACAACGCACCCCCAGGGGAGGCACCGCCGTTTGACTACAGGAAGATTTGCCGATGTTGAAGATCACCACCACCTTGACCGTCTTGCTGTTGGCGCTCAGCAACCAGGTTGGGGCCCAAGACAAATTCCCGTCGCGCCCGGTCACGCTGGTGGTGCCGCAAGTGGC
>CANFYZ010000012.1 GCA_947451385.1 Comamonadaceae bacterium
CATCTGGGCGGTGGCGATGAAAGAGAAGTACGGCGCGAACGAACGCAGCCAAAAACTCAAGTACCACATCCAGACCTCAGGCCGCTCGCTGCACGCGCAAGAAATCCAGTTCAACGACATCCGCACCACGCTGCAAGCGCTGATCGCGATTTACGACAACTGCAACAGCCTGCACACCAACGCCTTCGACGAGGCCATCACCACGCCGACAGAAGACTCGGTGCGCCGCGCCATGGCAATCCAAATGATCATCAACCGCGAATGGGGCCTGGCGAAAAACGAAAACCCGAATCAGGGCGCGTTCATCATCGACGAACTCACCGAACTGGTGGAAGAAATGGTGCTGGCCGAATTCGAAAAAATCGCCGAGCGCGGTGGCGTGCTGGGCGCGATGGAAACCGGCTACCAACGCGGCAAGATCCAAGACGAATCGATGCACTACGAAATGCTCAAGCACACCGGCGAGCTGCCCATCATTGGCGTCAACACCTTCCGCAACCCCAAGGGCGACGAAGTGTTGGAGAGCCTGGAGCTGGCGCGCTCGACAGAAGAAGAAAAGCAGTCGCAACTGCAGCGCCTGAACGACTTCCACACCCGCCATGCGGACCAAGCACCCGCCATGATCAAGCGCTTGCAGCAAGCCGTGATCGACAACAGCAACGTGTTCGAGGTACTGATGGACGCGGTGCGTGTCTGCTCACTCGGTCAAATCACCAACGCCTTGTTCGAGGTGGGCGGACAGTACCGGCGCAATATGTGAGTCCAATGTGCCAAAAAAATAAGGGGCCAGATGGCCCCTTATTTCATGGCGAAATCCATTTCAGACGCCGATGGCACCACCATCTTTTCGCGTCACGATGAAGGTCGCAGAGCGCGGACGCTTGGTCGAGCCACTGGTGGTTTGGCTGTCGGGCCAAGCACTGGTGGGCGAGGTTAGACTGCCATTTTCACCGGGATGTTGCACATTACAGAACATGGTTTTGCCATCGGGAGTAACTGCCACACCGGTAATTTCGCAATCCTTAGGCCCCACGAGGAAGCGGCGGACCGTATTCTCTGTTGCATTCGCGCCTTTGATGGTCTCGGTACCGCCCACGGCAGTCGCTTTACCACCATCGCCCACTTTACCGGGTACAGCGGCCAACATCATGCAATTAGTGACATCGGTGTAAGCACCGTCATCGGTCTGAATCCACAACATGCCTCGGGGGTCAAAATACAAGCCATCCGGGCTGGAGAAGTCATTGACCGCAGTCAGGCCAGACAGGTTGATGTTGGCGGCAGAGGTTTGTTCGGCTGCAAAGAGGTAAATGTCCCAAGCAAACTTGGTAGCAGCCACGCTACCAGCATCCTCTTTCCAGCGAATGATGTGACCGTGAGGGTTACCCTTGTTGGTCTTCGTGGTGCTGTCCGCGTTGGTATAGGTGTCGCTGTAGTAACGCGGGTTTGCTGCATCAGGCTTGAGCTGCACGCCAGTTGGTGTCGCTGTCGGGTCGATACGGTTGCTGTTATTGGTGAGGGTCATGTAGGCCTCACCGTTGAGGGGGTTGACAGCGCCCCACTCGGGACGGTCCATCTTGGTGGCACCCAAAAAGTCAGCAGCCAAGCGAGCGTTGATCAACACATCGCCCTGATTTGCAAAAGCATAGGTTGCGTTGCTGCTATCAATGCCGTTCTTGCCATGGGTCAGTTCCAACCATGTACCTGTACCATCAGCGCTGAATTTGGCTACATACAAAGTACCTTCGTCCAAGTATTTAGCGCCTGCAGCCAAGCCACCGTTCACATCACTGGCGCTCCACAAGGCTTTTGAAACAAACTTGTAGATGTATTCGTTGCGTGCGTCATCGCCTTGATAGATCACGATAGGCTGACCGACGACAGCCGGTGCTGGCCATGCGCCTTCATGGTTGAAGCGACCGAGTGCGGTTCGTTTCACAGGCACGGAAGTGTTGTTAAAGGGGTCGATTTCAACCACCCAGCCAAAGTTGTTGGCGGTGTTGCGATAGTCATCAGCAGCGGTGGCACCAACGACAGAAGATGACCAACGGGCAAACAGGTCATCTGTTCCGGCTGTGTCCCAGAGATAGGGGCTCTTACGATTTTCGGGCAAGCCATAGCGGTTCAGTGAAACGACATCTTTGGCAGTTCGCAGTGCATTGTCTCCTGCTGCGCGCCCCACCACATTCAACCAGTTCTCTTCACAAGTCAGGTAGGTGCCCCAAGGGGTGTAGCCGTTGGCGCAGTTGTTGTTGGTTCCACGGGTTTTGGTGCCATCCGTAGAGAACTTGGTTTTCAGCAAATCGTTACCTTTAGCGGGGCCCGAAAATAACATTTCTGTAGCCGAAGTGATGCGACGGTTGTATTTAGATCCGCGAACCATGCTCATGTCCATGCTGGTGCCGCGCTTAACTTCAACCACGCTCACACCGTGGGCATAAATTTCTTTCTCGACTTCACTGGCCAAGCGGGTTGTACCTGCTGTCATACCTGAAGGGTGCAGTCCATAGGGTTGAACAACGTATTCGTGGTTCACGCACAGCAAGCCACGGTCCGAACGGTTCGCGTCGTACTTGCCGTCTTCAGTCAAGCCAAAGTAATACATGCCGTCATGGCCGTCGCCAATACGGCGGTTGTAAGAATCTGCAGTTTCTGATCCATTGTTTTGCCATGATGCGTCTCCATAGTGCATCGGGTCACCCAAGGCATGTAAGACGCTAATTTGATAGCCCTCAGGCACAGTCACAATGTCGTTTTTATTCTTCGCCACGGCGGCAAACCCGAGCGCCAATGCGGCAGCTGTATCCGTTCCACCGCAAGCGGTCAGACCTAATCCACCTAGCAATGCGGTTGCTGTGACGCCCACTCCCCCCTTAAGGGTCTGGCGACGGCTCAAGCGGATATTGAGCAAGTCGTTCATGTGCAGGTTACTGGATGCATTGACAATTTCGTTGTCGTCATATTCGTTAGATTTGCTCACGCTTTACTCCTTGGTTAAATCAACCATCATGGGAACATCAGTTGTCAGGCTCATGAAATATTTATGAATATTTCATGAAATGGAATGCTTTTAACGAGCCGAAAACCATGTCAAGCCCGTGCACAATGGTGTTATGCAGCGTCCCATCCCCTTTATTGCCCCCGAAGTTTTTCAAGATGCCGACGCCGCTTTGGCGAAGGTGCAGGCCATTTATGCGCAAAGTCTGAAGCACCTGCGTGAAGCCATGCGACGGTATGTTGCAGGCGAGGACATGGTGGACAAAATTCGCGCCTGCTATCCGTTTGTGCGCCTGCACACCACGACCGACTGGCAGCCACCTGAGACCCTGGAAACCGAGTGGCTAAGTTTTGGTTTTGTCGCCACCGCGGGTCGGTATGAAACCACCTTGACGCGGCCCGACCTGTTTGAGGCTTACTTGCGTCAACAATTTGCTTTGCTGATCGCCAACCATGGCGTGTCGCTGGAGGTGGGTACCAGTCAGTTGCCCATACCTGTGCATTTTTCATTTGACGAGAACGAGCACATCGAAGGTGAGATGAGCGCTCAGCGACGCAGCAAGATGCGCGAAGTTTTCGACTTGCCGGACCTCAACGCCATGGACGATGGCATTGCCAATGGCACTTACCTGGTTGCGCCGGGTCAGGCGGCCCCCTTGTCACTTTTTAATGCGCCGCGCATCGACTATTCGTTGCACCGGTTGCGCCATTACTGTGGGACGAGCCCAGTTCATTTTCAAAATTTTGTCCTGTTCACCAACTACCAGTTTTACATCGACGAATTCATTGCCTTGGGCCATGCCGAAATGGCCAAACCCGACAGCCCTTATGTGGCTTTTGTCGAGCCCGGCAATGTGATCACACGGCGTGTGGGCTGGGCCGGTGAAGCGAACGATTTGCCCGGCACCGCCCCGGCTCGCTTACCGCAAATGCCGGGCTACCATTTGGTGCGCGAACACCACAGCGGCATCACCATGGTCAACATCGGGGTGGGCCCGGCAAACGCCAAAACCATTACCGACCATATCGCGGTGCTCCGCCCCCATGCCTGGCTGATGCTGGGCCACTGTGCCGGTCTGCGAACCACACAACAGCTGGGCGACTATGTGTTGGCCCACGCCTATGTGCGCGAAGACCATGTGCTGGACGAAGAGCTGCCGCTGTGGGTGCCGATCCCGGCGCTGGCCGAAATCCAGGTAGCGCTGGAAAAAGCAGTGGAAGAGATCACCGGTTGCCAAGGGGCCGAACTCAAGCGCATCATGCGCACCGGCACCGTGGCCAGTACCGACAACCGCAATTGGGAACTGCTGCCAGACAATACACCCCAACGCCGTTTCAGCCAAAGCCGCGCCGTGGCCTTGGACATGGAGAGCGCCACGATTGCGGCCAACGGATTTCGCTTTCGTGTGCCCTACGGCACGCTGTTGTGCGTGAGTGACAAGCCGTTGCATGGCGAGATCAAACTGCCCGGCATGGCCAATCACTTTTATCGCGAACGGGTGAACCAGCATTTGCAGATCGGCATTCGCACCTTAGAAAAGTTGCGCGCCGCCGGCCCCGCTCAATTGCACAGCCGCAAGCTGCGCAGCTTTGCTGAAGTGGCTTTTCAGTAGCCCCCATCGAATCGGTCAGCAGGTCAACATCCATCACTGGCTGGCGACGTCCCCCACCTACAATGTCTCTATGAACATCCTCTTCATTGCCGATCCGCTGGAATCTTTCAAGATTTACAAAGACACCACGTTTGCCATGATGCGCGAGGCGCAAAAGCGCGGACATCAGGTTGTTGCCTGTGAAATGACCGATGTGCGCTGGCAGCAAGGTGAAGCTGTTTCGGCGCAGGTGCGCGAAATTCATCTGACCGGCGATGCGACGGACTGGTTTGTCAAAACCGCTACGCGGCGCAGTGATTTGAAAGACTTTGCCGCCGTGATCATGCGCAAAGACCCGCCCTTTGACAGCGAATATTTCTATGCCACCCACTTGCTGAGCCAAGCTGAACGCGAGGGGGCCAAAGTGTTCAACAGCCCCACGGCCTTGCGCAACCATCCAGAAAAATTAGCGATTTTGGAGTTCCCTCAATTCATCGCGCCCACCCTGGTCACGCGCAGCGAAGCCGACATTCGCGCCTTTCATGCGACCCACGGCACCATCATTTTGAAACCACTCGATGGCATGGGCGGCATGGGCATCTTCAAGGTGGGGGCCGATGGCCTGAATTTGGGCGCGATCATTGAAACGTTGAACCGCGATGGCTCGCAAACCGTGATGGTGCAAAAGTTTTTACCTGGCATTGCGCAAGGCGACAAACGTGTGCTGTTGATCGGTGGGAAACCCGTACCGTTTTGCCTGGCGCGCATTCCACAAGGCGGCGAGGTGCGTGGCAACTTGGCGGCGGGCGGCAAAGGCGTGGCGCAACCGATTTCCGCCCGCGATCGCGAAATTGCCGAAGCACTCGGCCCTATCTTGGCCGCACGTGGCTTGATGCTGGTGGGCTTGGACATCATTGGCGACAGCCTGACCGAAATCAACGTCACCAGCCCCACCTGCTTTCAGGAAATCACCGATCAGATGGGCTGCGATGTGGCGACCCTGTTCATGGACGCGGTGGAAGCGGCGCTCTGAGCGGGCTCAGCCCGGATTCAGATCGCCGTCTTCAAAGGTGTAGACGCGCCCTGGCTGCAAGGCCGTCCATTGCTCATCGGTGGTCAAGGGGGCGGTCACCACCAAGGCGACCCGGTCGGTTTCGCGCGTCACATCTGCGAAGTTGACACTCACATCGTCGTCACTCAAGGTCGCTTGCGAGAACGGATGGCGGCGCAACACGTAATGCAAATGGGTGCTGGCATGAGCCCACAGCGCTTGGCCATTGGAGAGCAAAAAGTTGAAGGTGCCGTGTTGGGCAATCTGTGGCACCAACTCGCTCAAAGAGAGCGACAACTCCTGCACGGTGGGCACATTGGCATGCGACTTGGCCAATTCTTGCATCAACCAGCAAAAAGCCAACTCGCTGTCCGTCTGCCCCACAGGTTTGAAATTGCCATGCATGCGCGGGGCGTAATTTTCCAAGTTGCCATTGTGGGCAAAGACCCAATAACGGCCCCAAAGTTCGCGCACAAACGGGTGGCAGTTTTCCAACGAAACCACGCCTTGTGTGGCTTTTCGGATGTGTGCAATCACGTTACGGCTTTGGATCGGGTAACGACGAATCAAGTCGGCAATTGGGGACTGGCTGGCGCTTTGGTGATCCACAAAATGGCGCACACCATTACCCTCAAAAAAGGCAATGCCCCAACCGTCTGAATGGTGATCGGTGATGCCGCCGCGCTGGGCAAAACCCGAAAAGCTGAACGTCACGTCGGTTGGCGTGTTGCAATTCATGCCCAGCAATTGACACATCTTCCAAGCTCCTCAGGAACTGCGCTGGTCTGGCGGGTTGTCGGTTTTTAACTGCCAAGCGGCCAGCAAAGCCAAGGCCATCAAACCCGCCAAGAATAAAAAAGTTTCATTGAAGGCTTGCAAGCGAAGCACGGCTTGCGCGTTCGAGGTCAATGAAACCCCATGTTCGGCCAAGCGCCATTGCAACACAATCGCGCACAAACTCACCCCCGAAGCGCCGCCCAACATGCGCATGAAATTGATCACACTGGACCCTTGCGGAATCAGCGCGTGGGCCAGACCGCGGAGCGATCCGGAGTTGAGCGAGGGCAAGATCAAACCCAGCCCCACCCGGCCCAAGATCACCCACGCGGTGAGCAACCCGATACCCGACTGCACCTCCAAGGTCGTCATCAATACAAACGATGCGGCCAGCAAAGCCAAGCCCGCGCAGACCAGCACATAGGTGGGTTTTCGGTCAGCCAAACGTCCCGTCAGGGCGATGGTCAGGGCCAACATGAAACCCGCTGGCAGCAAAGCCGTCCCGGTATAAGAAGCCGACCACCCCATGCCCTGCTGCATGTACAGGGGCAACAAATACGTGGAGCCAAACAAGCCCGCGCCATAAATGAACGCGACGCCACTGCCCATGGCGAAGGCACGGTGTCTGAAGACCGACAAGTTCATCAAAGGCCTCAAGCCACTGGCCTGCGGTCGGTGCAGCAAACGGTGTTGCCAACTGACAAAAACCACCAACCCCACGGCCGCAACGCCCAGCAAGCTCCAAGCATGGGTGGCCTGCCAACCGGCTTCGCGCAAGGACACCAAACCGTTGAGCAAACACAGGGTCGAGACGCTTGCAAGCAACAAGCCCCAACCATCTAAACTGGGCCCATGCCGTTGCGGCGCCTGGCCGCTGGGGGCGGTGGTGGGGACATATTTCTGCGCCATCCATAACGACGCCATGGCCAAGGGCACCACCATGAAAAAGATAGAGCGCCAGCCGAGGGCGTCCACCAGCAGACCGCCGATGCTGGGCCCGACCGCCGGCGCCAAAACCACGCCGGTACCAAAAAAGCTGCCCGCCCGACCCTGCTCCCCCGCGCCAAAGACGCGCAAAATAATGATGGCGGGGATAGGCTGGACCACGCCGGCGGCCAGGCCCTCGGCCACGCGGGCCACCAGCACCCAGTTGTAGTCATTGGACAAACCGCCGCCCACCCCGCCCAGCAGCAGCACCCACATGCTGAACGAATAGGTGCGCCGGTAACCGAAGCGGGCCAAAAGCCAAGGCGTGGTCAGCATGGACACCGTCATGGCCACCATGAAGCCAGACGACACCCACTGCGCCCGGGTTGGGCTCATGACGAAATGCTGACCCATGTCGGGAATCGCCACATTGACGATGGTCGACGACATGATGGACGCCATGGTGCCCAGCATCACCGACAGCAGCAGCAGCCAGCGGTAACGCTCGCCATAGCGCTGCTGCAGCGCCGCCAAAGAGGTCTCGTGGTTTGGCGCGCTGTCAGACGGCATGAAGAGCGGGCTTAAGCCGCAGCCTTGACCTTCAAACGCCAAGCATGCAGCAAAGGCTCGGTGTAACCGCTGGGTTGGGCTTTGCCTTTAAAAACCAAATCGCAGGCGGCCTGGTAGGCGGCTGACTTGGCAAAGTTGCCGGCCATCTTTTGATAGGCCGCATCACCCGCGTTTTGGCTGTCCACCACAGCGGCCATGCGCTGCATGGTTTTCTCAACTTGCCCCTGCGTCACGATGCCGTGGTGCAACCAGTTGGCCATGTGCTGGCTGCTGATGCGCAGCGTGGCGCGGTCTTCCATCAGGCCGACGCCGTTGATGTCGGGCACCTTGGAGCAGCCCACGCCCTGATCGACCCAGCGCACCACATAACCCAAGATGCCTTGGGCGTTGTTGTCGAGTTCTTTTTGCTTGTCTTCTGCTGACCAGTTGGCGTCTTGCAGCGCCACCACCGGGAATTGCAGCAATTTGTCCAGAGTCGCTGCGCGCAAGGCTTTGGGGTCTTGCTTCAACACCTCTTTTTCCATTTGCTTTTGCAGCGCAGGCACGTTGACTTGGTGGTAGTGCATGGCGTGCAAGGCCGCCGCTGTGGGGCTGGGCACCCAGGCGGTGTTGGCGCCGGACAAGGGGTGCGCGATTTTTTGCTTGAGCATGTCGGCCATCAAATCGGGCATGGCCCACATGCCTTTGCCGATCTGTGCACGACCGCGCAAGCCGCACTGCAGGCCCACAGCCACGTTGGCTTTTTCGTAAGCGGCGAGCCAGGTGCTGGACTTGATATCGCCCTTGCGCATCACCGGACCGGCCAACATGCAGGTGTGCATTTCATCGCCCGTGCGGTCGAGGAAACCCGTGTTGATGAAGGCCACACGGCTCTTGGCGGCGGCGATACAGGCTTTGAGGTTGGCGCTGGTACGGCGCTCTTCGTCCATGATGCCCAACTTGACGGTGGAGGCTTTGAGACCCAGCACTTTTTCCACACGGCCAAACAATTCGTTGGCAAAAGCCACTTCTTTGGGGCCATGCATTTTGGGCTTGACGATGTAGACGCTGCCGGTGCGGCTGTTGCGCAAGTCGGCGTTCTTTTTCTTTTGCAAATCCACCATCGCGCAGGTGGTGGTGATCATGGCATCCATGATGCCTTCAGGAATCTCTTGGGCGCTGCCGTCTTTGGCGGTGTACAAAATCGCCGGGTTGGTCATCAAATGACCGACATTGCGCACAAACAAAAGCGAGCGACCGTGCAGTTTGACCGTGCCTTTGCCAGCGGGTTGGGTGTAGACGCGGTCGGGATTCAAGGTGCGGCTAAAGACCTTGCCGTTTTTCTCAACGTTCTCGCTCAAGGTGCCTTGCAAAATGCCCAGCCAGTTGCTGTAGGCCAGCACTTTGTCATCGGCATCCACGGCGGCCACGGAGTCTTCCAAATCCAAAATGGTGGACAGCGCGGCTTCGGCGACCAAGTCACACACATGCGCGGGATCGGTCTTGCCGATGGGGTGGTTGGCGTTGATCTGCAAGTCCAGGTGCAGGCCGTTGTGCACGAACAGCACCGAGCTGGGGGCTTTGGCATCGCCCTGGAAGCCGACCAACTGCTTGACATCGGCCAAGGTGGTTTTGCCAGTTTTCAGGGTCACCACCAGCTTGCCGCCTTGAATGGCGTAGCCGGTGCTGTCAATGTGCGAGCCCTTCTTCAATGGCGCGCAACGGTCGAGCACATAGCGGCAATATTCAATGACCTTGGCGCCACGGCGGGGGTTGTAGCCACTGCCTTTTTCACAACCGTGGTCTTCGCTGATGGCGTCGGTACCGTACAAAGCGTCGTACAGCGAACCCCAGCGCGAGTTGGCCGCGTTCAAAGCGTAACGCGCATTCAAAATCGGCACCACCAACTGGGGGCCGGCCAACTTGGCCAACTCGGCATCGACGTTTTGGGTGGTCGCTTGAACGTTTTTGGGCTCGGGCACCAAGTAGCCGATTTGACTCAAAAACTTTTGATAGGCCTTCATGGCTTTGCCTTCGCTGACCGGGCCAGGATGGGCTGCATGCCAAGCGTCCATGGCGGTCTGGATGCGATCACGTTCAGCCAGCAAGGCGAGATTCAGCGGGGCCAAGTCAGACACCACGGCATCAAAGCCCTTCCAGAAGGTCGCACTCTTCACGCCCGTGGCAGGCAACACTTGGTCTTCGATGAAACGGTAGAGCGTGGTGGCCACTTGCAGGCCGTGGACTGGGGTGCGCTGGGTCATGTGAAACCTCGGTTAAAAAATGAGAAAAGAAAAAGAAAAGCGGCTGAAAATGGGGGGCAGTTTGATCGACAAAAAGCCATCTGTTCTACTTTATTCGATGCAAGCAAGTTAATAAAGAAGGCAAAAATTCATTAACCCATGACTTTAAGGCAAAAATTAACGCCTCTCAGCCGGTTGGAAATTCGCGCTAATCCCATCGCCAAAGGCCTCCATTTTTAACCCAGGCTTGCATAATGAAGGCCTATGGACAAACTCAAGGTTTTCGAATCCTTCGTCTCCGTGGCCACCAAGGGCAGCCTCACCGCCGCTGCGCGGGCCGAAGGTGTGGCCCCGGCCATCATGGGTCGACGCCTGGATGCCTTGGAAGAACATTTGGGTGTGAAGTTGCTGTTGCGCACCACGCGGCGCATCAGCCTGACGCATGAGGGCACGGCCTTTTTAGAAGATTGTCAACGCCTGCTGGGCGAGGTGGCCAACGCCGAGGCCAGCGTCTCCGCTGGCGGCCTCAAAGCCAGCGGCCATCTGCGCATCACCGCTCCTGCAGGTTTTGGTCGCCGCCATGTGGCGCCCTTGGTGCCGTATTTTCGGGCCATCCACCCTGACGTGTCGGTGTCATTGAATTTGAGTGATCGCGTGGTCGACTTGGCTGGCGAAGGCTTTGATTGCGCCGTGCGTGTGGGGGATTTGCCCGATTCTTCTCTGGTGAGTGTGCGGATTGCAGACAATCGACGCATGTGCGTCGCCTCCCCGGCCTATTTGGCGCGGCGGGGGACGCCGCAAAGGCCTGCGGATTTGGCGCAGCATGATTGCCTCACCCTGTCCAGTGACGCGAGCCAAACCCGTGGCTGGGCATTCACCGTGCCACAAAAAAATGCCGAAGGGCGTGAGCTGATTTACCTCAAACCCTCAGGTCCCATGGACTGCTCCGATGGCCAGGTGCTGCATGACTGGTGTTTGTCGGGCTTGGGCATTGCTTGGCGCAGTACTTGGGAGGTGGAGGCCGAAGTGCAAGCTGGCCAATTGACCCCCATCCTGCAGGACTTTGCTGCGCCATCGAACGGCATCTACGCGGTGTTTTCGCAACGCAAGCACTTGCCCCTGCGGGTGCGGCTGTGGATTGATTTTTTAAAACAACAATACAGCCAACCCCACTATTGGAACCCCACCGCATGAACGGCCCCCTGAAAGTGCACTCGAGTTCGCACCCATGGAAAAACTGGGTGCTGTGTGCCGACGATTTCGCCTTCAGCGCATCGGTCTCGAAAGCCATTGTTCATTTGGCCCAAACGCAGCGCATCAGTGCCACCAGCGCCATGGTGTTGTCGCCTCGCTGGGCAGAAGACGCGGCCAGCTTGAAGGAGCTGCGAGGCCAAATCGATGTGGGTCTGCACCTGGACTGGACCAGCGAATTTGCCCTGGCCAAAGGGCACGGACACTCGCTGGGGCAGACCATGCTGCGCAGCGTCTGGCCATCCGCTTGGGGCGGCTTGGCGTTTCAGGCTGTCAAAGATGAAATTGCGCGACAGCTGGATGTATTTGAATCGGTCTGGCAAGCGCCGCCCGATCACATCGACGGGCATCAGCATGTGCAGCAGTTCGGCACGATTCGACGTGCGCTCCTGCAGGTCTTGGCGCAGCGTTACGCCGGGCACCCGCCTTACCTCCGGGTCTCTCGACCACCGGTCGGCCAAGCCAACTTAAAAGGCCGCGTCATGGCCGCGTGGGGCAGCCAAGCCCTCACGCAAGAGGCCCAACAGTTGCACATGGCCTGTGCGCCCGCACTTGCGGGCATTTACGACCTGTTTGATGAAGGCATGAATTACGCGGCCTTGATGGACCGATGGCTGGCCGAAGTGCCTGAAGGCACTTTGGTGATGTGTCACCCCGGCCAGCCGGCCGATCCACCGGGCCCCGGCTCGGCCGGCGATCATGCCTATGCGCGCCTGGCCGAATGGCAGCATTTATCAAGTGACTTGTTTGCGCAGCAACTGCAAAAACACCAGGTCTGCTTGGTGCGAGGCAGCCGCTTGTACCGCTGAGCGTTTGCCTGGGCCTAGCGCTGAAATGCCCAAAAGCGACTCAGGACAAAAGTTTGCGCCGACGCCACCACCAAAGCCACAAACAAGGCCAACAGCGCAAACCAGCCGTAACGCCGGGTCAGCAGCATGAAAACCAATTCGTTGCAGGCGAAACCCGCCAACGCCGTGACGCCAAAGCGCCGCAGGCTTTGCGGCATCGGGGTGGAGGTGCCTTTGAAACTGAGCCAGCGGTGCCCTACAAAACTGACCCCGAAGGCGACCAAAAAACCCAGGGCATTGGCGGCTTCTGGCCACAGGTCCGGCAGAACCCATTGCACCAAGGCAAAGACGGCCATGTGGGTCAAAGCCGCCGTGGCGCCTGTGGCCAAAAACCAAAAGGCCGTGGACTTCATGTCTTCGGCAAATCGGTCCGCCCTGACAGGCCAGCACCGACGCGCTTTTGCACCCAAAAAACCGGGCGCTGCTTGACCTCTTCGTAAATGCGCCCCACGTATTCGGCCAAGATGCCCATGCCCAAGAGCTGAATGCCGCTGAGCAACATCATGCCCACCACGATGGTGGCGTAACCCGAGACCTGGATGCCCCAAACAAAATACTCCACCACCACCCAAGCGCCATAGCCGAATGCGCCCAGCGACAAGAGCACGCCGAGCAAGCTCAAAAAGCGCAGCGGCACGGTGGAAAACGCCACCACGCCCGTCACCGCCAAGCCAATGGAATTGCGCCAGCCAAAGCGCGAAACCCCTTCCAGTCGCGGCAAGGGTTGGTATTCGATGGCGGTGCTTTTGAAGCCGGCCCAGGCATACAAGCCCTTCATGAAACGGTTGCGCTCGGGCAAGGCGTTGAGGGCTTGGACCACTTGCTGGTCCATCAAGCGAAAGTCGCCCGCGTTCGGCGGAATCTTGACCCGGGTGCCTGAATTAATCAGGCGGTAAAACCACTGCACGAGTTGGCCGTGCAGAGCGGTTTGGTCGTCACGCGTGGTGCGAATCGCATACACCACGTCCAGGCCCTCGCGCCACAAATCCAGCATGCCGGGCACCAGTTCGATCGGGTGCTGGCCATCCGAGTCCATGATCACCACCACATCGCCCACCGCACAAGACAATCCCGCTGTGATCGCGGCTTCTTTGCCAAAGTTGCGGCTCAGTTGCAACAGCACCAGCTCAGGGTATTGGGCGCACAGCTGCTGCACCACCGCCACCGTGGCGTCGCGGCTACCGTCGTCGACCACGATCAACTCCACCTGCGGCGACAACTGCCGCAAGGTGGCCAGCACCTGGGCCACCACCTGCGGCAAATTGGCGGCCTCGTTGTGCGCCGGCATGACGCAGGAGATCGAGGACGGTTCACGCCGGGGCGCTGGCACAGGCGAAAACACAGCAGGAGAAGGGGGCGTCAATGAAGACAATGAATTCATTTTTGGAATTTGGCGGTTTTGCCAATGCTAATGCATGCCGACAACCACCTCCTGTCCCATAAAAAAGCCCCGCCTGCTGACGCAAGGCGGGGCTGTGAATTCCGTAATTGACGTAATTACTTGCTCTTCAGACACTCGCTCATGAAGGCCTTACGTTCGTCGCCCTTTTTACCTGCGGCATCGGCATTGCAGGTTTTCATTTTGTTTTGTTGTGCCGTTTTAGGGTCCGCCACCGGTTCGGGCTTGGCGCTCAAGCAGGTTTTCATAAAGTCTTTGCGTTCATCACCCTTTTTGCCCTCGGCTTCTTTGTTACAGCTGGCCATTTTGCTTTGCTGCGGTGTTTTGTCTGAGATGGGCGCGGGCGCCGAAGCCGCTGCTGGAGCTGAAGTGGCTGCAGAGGCTGCCGGTGCGACGGCTTTGGCAGGCTCTGCCGCTTGGGCCACGCCCGCAGCCAACATCAGCCCCCCTGCGAGCATCAAAAGGGATTGAGAGAGGAATTTGCGCATGAGGAATCTCCAAAAGTTATCGACCGTGATCAAAAATATCCTGGCAGCCACTGTACTGCCTGGATGATGAGACTAACGCTCAGAGCGACAGGTCCGTGCACAAAACATTGTCTTTTTGTGTAACGCCTTGCCCTCCTCAAGTGAAACGCCTGTGAACAAGGCGTTCAAGAGCTTTCCTTCAGGCCCGTAAAATGGCGCCATGCTTTCTGCCAAACAAGAATTGCTCGCGGCCTTGGCTGCCGAGCTGGACAAACTCCTTCCCGGTGCGGGCCTCAAAGCGGCTTTCGAGTCGCCCAAAGTGGCCGCCCACGGCGACTTTGCCTGTACAGCGGCCATGCAACTGGCCAAACCCTTGCAACGCAACCCGCGCCAGCTGGGCGAACAGCTGCGCGACGCCCTGATGGCCAGCCCCGCCTGTGTGCGCTGGGTCGAAGCGATCGACATTGCCGGGCCAGGTTTCATCAACATCCGCCTGAAAGCGGCCGCCAAACAAGCCATCGTGCGCGAGGTACTGAGCGCCGGCGCGCAATTCGGCCAGCAAGCCCCCACCGGCCAACGGGTGCTGGTGGAATTTGTCTCAGCCAACCCCACCGGGCCTTTGCATGTGGGACACGGCCGCCAAGCGGCGCTGGGTGACGCGATTTGCAATTTATTGGGCACGCAAGGCTTTGATGTGTACCGCGAGTTTTATTACAACGACGCGGGCGTGCAGATCAACACCTTGGCCACCAGCACGCAGTTGCGGGCCCAGGGATTCAAACCGGGTGACGCCCAATGGCCCAGCGGCGAGAACGCCGCGGCCTACAACGGCGACTACATCGCTGACATTGCAGCCGATTTTTTGGCCCGCAAAACCGTCCAGTCCGATGACCGCACATTCACCGGCAGTGGCGATGTCAACGACCTGGACGGCATGCGCCAATTTGCCGTGGCCTACCTGCGCCATGAGCAAGACCTGGACTTGAAAGCGTTTGAAGTCCGGTTTGACAATTACTACCTTGAATCCAGCCTGTACACCAGCGGCAAAGTGGCCGATGCGGTCAGCCGCCTGCAAGCGGCCGGCAAGACCTACGAACAGGACGGCGCGCTGTGGCTCAAGTCCACCGACTACGGGGACGACAAAGACCGCGTCATGAAAAAGACGGACGGCACCTACACCTACTTTGTGCCCGATGTGGCCTACCACATCACCAAGTGGGAGCGCGGCTTTACCAAGGTGGTGAACATCCAGGGCACCGACCACCACGGCACCATCGCGCGCGTGCGCGCCGGACTGCAAGCGGCGGGCGTCGGCATCCCGCAAGGCTACCCCGACTATGTGCTGCACACCATGGTGCGCGTGATGCGCGGCGGCGAAGAGGTGAAGATTTCCAAGCGCGCTGGCAGCTATGTCACGCTGCGTGACCTGATCGAATGGACCAGCAAAGACGCGGTGCGCTTTTTCTTGCTCAGCCGCAAGCCCGACACCGAGTACACCTTCGATGTCGATCTGGCGGTGCAAAAGAACAACGACAACCCGGTGTACTACGTGCAGTACGCCCATGCCCGTATTTGCTCGGTGCTGCGTACCTGGGCCGAGACCGATGGCGGCGATGTAGCGCAGTTGAAAGACGTGGACCTGTCCGTGCTGGAAAGCCCCCAGGCTCAGGCCCTGATGTTGCAATTGGCCAAGTACCCGGCCATGCTGACCGCGGCGGCCAGCGACTTTGCGCCGCACGACGTGACCTTTTATTTGCGCGACCTGGCCGCCTGCTACCACAGCTACTACGATGCCGAGCGCATCTTGGTCGACGAGGTGGCGTTGAAACACGCCCGCTTGGCGTTGGTCGCTGCCACCGCTCAGGTGCTGCACAATGGCTTGAAGGTCTTGGGAGTTTCAGCTCCCGTCAAAATGTGATGGAAATCCAGAGATGAAGCAGCATTCGCAACGCGGTGGGACGGCCATGGGTTTGATCATTGGCCTGGTGATCGGTCTGGCCGTCGCCCTGGCCGTGGCAATTTATGTGACCAAAGTCCCGACCCCGTTCACCAACAAAAACCAGCCCCGATCAGCCGATCAGGACGCGGCTGAAGCGCAGAAAAACAAAGACTGGAATCCGAACAGTGCGCTGCAAAACAAGCCTGCAGCGTCGGCGCCGGAAGCCCCAGAACCAGGCAAAGAGGCGGGCAAAGAGGGTGGCAACGAGGCGCCCAAAGCCGAGGTGAAAGAGCCCGCCAAAGAACAGAGCAAAGAGCTGGGCAAAGAAGGGGCGAAAGATCTGGCGAAAGAAGTCGCCAAGCCTGAAACCAAGCCGGCTGTCACGGCCGATCCGCTGGGCGAGCTGGCCAAGTCCAAGAGCGTGCAAACGCCATCCACCCCCAGCAACAGCGATCCGTTCACCTACTTTGTCCAGGCCGGCGCTTTCCGCAGCCAGGCCGAGGCTGACGCACAACGCGCCAAATTGACCATCATGGGGCTGGACGCCAAGGTCAGCGAACGTGAACAAGCCGGTCGGCAGGTGTACCGTGTGCGCCTTGGGCCTTTTGACGACAAAGAGGTGGCTGAACGCGCCAAATCCAAACTGGACGCCAGCGGCATTGAAACTGCGCTGGTGCGTGTGCAGCGCTGAGTCAGGCTGGCCAGAGAAACTTGCAAATTTTTGATTCCCGATTCCCCAAGATTGGACCTCCTCATGAAACGTCGTGATTTCACCCTGTCATCCCTCGGCGCCAGCATCAGCGCCGTCGCTGCGCCGGTGTGGGCCCAAGCCCCAGCTACCGCCCAAGTCCCCGCCCCCAAGCCGGTGGCGGGCCCGCCCATCAAACTGACCGAGGGCAAGGATTACAACCGGCTTGAAAAACCCCAGTCCAGCGAGGTCGGTGCAGGAAAAATTGAAGTCATTGAGTTCTTCTGGTACAGCTGCCCACATTGCAACGCTTTTGAGCCGACCTTTGCCAACTGGGTCAAAAATGTCTCCAAAGACGTGGTCGTTCGCCGCATTCCCGTGGCCTTCAACGACAGCTTTGCACCGCAGCAGCGTCTGTTTTTCACCTTGGAAGCGTTGAACCTGCTCGACAGCTTGCATGCCAAAGTATTCCAAGCGGTCCATGTGGACAAACAACCGCTGAACACCGAAGCCGGCATCCAGGCTTGGGCCGAAAAACAGGGGGTAGACAAAACCAAGTTTGCCGAGACCTACAAATCCTTTGGCATGGCCAGCAAACTGCGCCGGGCGGTCCAATTGCAAAACGACTTCAAAGTCGAAGGCGTGCCCGCCCTGGGAATCGCCGGGCGTTTCTACACCGACGGCTCCCTGGCCGGCAGCATGGAGCGTGCTTTGCAAGTCACGGAAGCCTTGCTGGCCCAGGTGCGCCAAGGCAAGTAAGCCCCCTTACGGCCACCGCGACGCAACCGCCGTCGCCCCGTCCGCCCGAGTCCACTCTGGCGGACTTTTTTACGCCTGGAAAGCGCTGGCAAGCCCAGCTTGCACCTACAATCCAAGCAAGATTCGCGCCCTCATGAAATTTTTATTCGCACCCAACTTGCTGGCCTTGGCCGCCCTCGTGGCGTCGCCTTTTGCCGCGGCCGAGAAAGCCGACAGCAGCAAGCCGATGCACATTGAGGCCGATGCCTTGAAGCACGACGAATCCACAAAAACCACCACCCTCACCGGTCGGGTCAGCGCGACCAAGGGCACGCTGGTGCTGCGCGCGGCCAAAATGGTGGTCAAGCAAGACGCGACAGGCAAACAAGTGGCCCACATGTGGGCCGCTCCCGGTGAGCGCGCCTTTTTCAGACAAAAGCGCGAAGGCTTAGACGAGTTCACGGAAGGTGAAGCCGAAACCGTGAGCTACGACAACGAGGCCGACAAAATTACCTTGAGTGGGCGCAGTGAGTTGCGCAGCTACCAAGGCACGCGCCTGACAGATCGGGTGCAGGGCGAACTGATTGTGTACAACAACCTGACCGAAGTTTTTACGGTAGGCAGTCAACCCGCCGCCCAAGCCACTGGGGCCGCAGCGCCCCGCATCAAAGCAATGCTGAGCCCACGCAACACGCCACAAGATGAAAGCGCGGGACAAACCTCGGGACAATCTCTGGTGCCGGCCTTGCGCATCAGTCCCAGCGTGACCCCACCCGGGGCGGCCAAGCCATGAGCCCCGTTTCGGCCGCCTTGGAGCAGGCCCGCGCTACCGGCGTGGAAGAGAGCAGCCTGGAGGCCTTGCATCTGAAAAAGGCCTACGGCTCACGCAAGGTGGTGCATGACGTGTCGGTCAAAGTACGCAAGGGCGAAGTGGTGGGCCTGCTCGGTCCCAACGGCGCCGGCAAGACCACCTCGTTTTACATGATGGTCGGGTTGGTGCGGGCCGACGGCGGTCAGATCTTGATTGATGGCGAAGACGTGACCACCTTGCCCATCCACCGCCGCGCGCGCATGGGCTTGTCTTATTTGCCGCAAGAGGCCTCGATCTTTCGCAAACTCAATGTGGCCGACAACGTCCGCGCCGTGCTGGAGCTTCAGCGGGACGCGCAGGACCAACCTTTGGGCGAGGTGGCCATTCAAAAACGCCTGCAAGAGTTGCTGAAGGACTTGCGGGTCGATCACCTGTACGACTCGCCCTCGGTGGCCTTGTCGGGCGGGGAGCGGCGGCGCGTAGAAATTGCCCGCGCCCTGGCCACCAACCCGCGATTTATTCTGCTGGACGAGCCCTTTGCCGGCATCGACCCGATCGCGGTGATTGAGATCCAGCGCATCATCGCTTTTTTGAAAGCGCGCGGCATCGGCGTGTTGATCACCGACCACAATGTGCGCGAAACATTGGGCATTTGCGACCACGCCTTCATCATCAGCGAAGGCCGCGTGCTGGCCCAAGGCACGCCCGAGCAAATCGTGCACAACGCCGATGTGCGGCGCGTGTATCTGGGCGAACATTTCCGCATGTGAGCATGAACATCGCCCGCGCCCTCCTCTTTTCTGACCTGCGCTGCGCAGGGGTGGGAGGGATTGCGCCATGAAGCAAAGCCTGTCGCTGCGCATGTCGCAGCATCTGGCGCTGACCCCCCAGTTGCAGCAATCGATTCGCCTTTTGCAGCTGTCCACCTTGGAGCTGAGTGCAGAGGTCGAGCAAATGCTCGACGAAAACCCGTTCCTGGAACGCAACACAGAAGAAGCCAGCGCCGAAGAATTCGGTCTCCCCGAGGCCGATACCCGGGTCAGCTTGGGCGACCGAGTGACCGAAGCGGCCACCGACGCACGTGAACACAGCCTGGACACCAGCAGCGAGGCCAATGCCACGGTGAACACAGATGAAGCCGTGCAAGACGTGGCCGAAAGCTGGGATGGCGATGGCAGCGTGGACATGACGCCCGACGACAGCGAGTGGGGCAACGATGCCGGCTCCAGAAAAACCGCCAGCAACGACAGCGATGCGCCTGACGCGGTGGAGTTGGCCACTGGCCTGGGCTCGTTCACCGACTTTTTACATCGGCAAGCCTTGTCGCTGCGCCTCTCCGATGTGGACCGCGCTGCGCTGCGCTTTCTGATCGAGTCACTCAACGACGACGGCTACCTGGAAGACTCGTTGCAAGCCCTGGCTGAAGGCCTGGCCGGCACCGACGATCTAGAGCAACTGGAAGAGTTGGTGCACCGCTTCACCATGGCGCTCAGCCTGTTGCAATCACTGGAACCCGTGGGCGTGGGTGCGCGCAACCTGGCCGAGTGCCTGAGCCTGCAACTCAAAGCACAGTTAAGAGACGCGCCCGAGGACACGGTCTTGCAAGCCGCCTTGGCGATTTGCGCGCAGCCCCTGGAGTTGCTGGCCAAACGCGATGTCAAACGCTTGGTGGTCTTGTGCGCGCAAGACGATCAGACCATCAAACTGGCCATCGCCCACATCGCCCGCTTGGAACCCAAACCAGCCCGCCCCTTTGCCAACGCCGAGCAGCACGTGATCATTCCCGACGTGCTGGTGATCAACACCCGCCCCAGCGGCGAGCCGCGCTTCAAGGTGCAGCTCAACCCCGACGTGATGCCGCGCCTGCGGGTGCACGACATTTACGCCAACGCCTTGCGCGGTGGCAAAAGCGAAGCGCACCAAGGTCTGCAACAACGCCTGCAAGAAGCACGCTGGTTCATCAAAAACATCCAGCAGCGCTTTGACACCATCTTGCGCGTGTCCACCGCCATCGTGGAGCGGCAAAAGAATTTCTTCATCCACGGCGAGTTGGCCATGCGCCCGCTGGTGCTGCGCGAAATCGCTGACGAGTTGGGCCTGCACGAGTCCACCATCAGCCGGGTCACCACCGCCAAATACATGACCACGCCCATGGGCACCTTCGAGTTGAAGTATTTCTTTGGTTCGGGCCTGGGCACCGACAGCGGCAGCGCCGCCTCCAGCACGGCCGTGCGCGCGCTGATTCGGCAGTTGGTTGCGGCCGAAAATTCGGCCAAGCCCTTGTCCGACAACCAACTGTCTGAAATGCTCAAAGAGCAAGGCATCGACTGCGCCCGGCGCACGGTGGCCAAATACCGCGAAGCGCTGAAGATCGCGCCCGCCAACCTGCGTAAAACTCTGTGAATTCACTGCAATTGTTCTTGCCCTGCGCCGCTGGCGTGGAAGGCTTTTTGGCCGACGAGGTGCACCGCATCACCGGCCTGACCGGCCACGACCTGATGACCGGGCGCGGTGGCGTGATCGTGCGCGCCTCCTGGCGCGAAGCCATGCAGCTGAACCTGCACTGCCGCTTGGCGCAACGCGTGCTGGTGCAGTTGTCGCAGACGATGTACCGGAACGAGAACGATCTGTACCAGGCGGCCAGTGACGTGGCCTGGGAAATCTGGTTCACGACGAAACAGACTTTCAAAATCGACATCACGGCCCAGCACAGCCCGCTGACCAGTTTGAACTTTGCCGCGCTGAAAATCAAAGACGCGGTGGCCGATCGCTTTCGCGCCAAACGCGGCGAACGCCCCGATGTCAACACCCAGTGGCCCGATGTGCGCATCTACGCCCACCTGACCACCGACCACGCCACGCTGTACATCGACACCTCGGGCGAGCCGCTGTTCAAACGCGGTTGGCGTGCCGACAAAGGCGACGCGCCTTTGAAAGAAACCCTGGCCGCCGCCATGATCGCGGCCAGCGGCTGGGACGGCACCACGCCTTTGTACGACCCCTGCTGCGGCAGCGGCACCATCGCCATCGAGGCGGCGCAAATCGCCTGTGGCATCGCCCCGGGCAGCTTGCGCCGTTTTGGTTTTGAAAAGCTGCTGCCCTTCCAAGCCCATGTGTGGCAAGGCCTGCTGGAACAAGCCCAGGCCGCCGAGCACGCGCCCACGGCACCGATTTTTGGCAGCGATGTGGCGCACCGCATGGTCGACTTTGCCGAGCGCAATGCCGAGCGCGCCGGTGTGGCGCAGGCCCTGCAACTGCGCGGCGGCGACGCACTGCAACGCCTGCCGCCCTGCGAGATGCCCGGCGTCATGTTGCTCAATCCGCCTTATGGCGAGCGCATTGCCGCAGCCGGTGTGGCCGGTCGCGGGCGACAAGGCTTTGAGCCCGGTGCGCTGGCCGCCGAACGCCACGCCAGCAGCAGCCACCGGGAGACCGCGCACACCGACGATGGCGGTGACTTCTTCATTCAACTGGCCGCGCATTGGAAAAAGAACTACAACGGCTGGAGCGCTTGGATGCTCACGCCCGATCTGAAATTGCCCAGTCGCATGCGGCTCAAAGAAACCCGCCGCGTGCCGATGTGGAACGGCCCGATCGAGTGTCGGCTGTTTCGCTTTGACATGATGAAAGGCTCGGTGCGTGACAAGCTCTGAGGCGGTGTGGGCCGTGCTCGACACCAACATCGTGCTCGATCTGTGGATCTTTGACGACCCGCGCACCCAGGGCCTGCGTCACGCCGTGAACCAAGGCCGACTGCGCTGGATGGCCACTGCCAGCATGCGTGAAGAATTGCGCCGGGTGCTGGCCTACCCCCACTTGGTGGCGCGCATGGCGCAGTCGGGCCAAACCGCTGAAGCCGTATTGCAAGCCTTCGACACGCAGGCCACGCTGCGCGAAGACGCGCCCAAAGCGCCTTGCACCTGCAAAGACGCAGACGACCAAAAATTCATCGACCTGGCGGTGGCACACCGTGCGCTGCTGCTGAGCAAAGACGCACAGGTGCTGTGCATGCGCCGCCGCCTGGAGCGGCTGGGCGTGGCACTCAACCCGCACATCCCACCGCCCCCCGGCTTTGTCTTGGAAGCGCCGGAAAAAGCGTTCTTTGCCAGCCTGTTTCAGGCACCTGTGCTGGCCGAGACCGCCCTGGCGGCGTGAAGCTGCGCTCGCAGAATGCCCACACACTGAACTTTTGATTTTCATCCCATCGACCATGACCGCCGCACCCACCCCTTCCCCTTCCGACGCCGACGCCAGCGGCATGCAGCCAGCAGACTTTGATGCCCTGGACGACATCCTGGACGAGTTGCGCACGCGCTACGACGAAACCCCGCAATGGGAATTTTGTGAAGGCTTTTTGGCCGCCCTGGTCTGCTGCCGCAGCCCGCTGCCTGAGGACGAATGGCTGAGCGTGCTGCTCGGCATGGACGAAGGCGGCAGCTTTGCCGACACCGCACAGCGCAGCCGCTTCTTGCAACTGTGGCAGCAACGTTTTGCCGAAGTCAAAGCCGCGCTCGATGCCGACATCCAGGCCCTGGACGACGATCGAGCCTACGCCCCTGAGGTGATGGACATTCGCGGCGCCATGGCCAGCCTGCCCCCTGAAGAGCGCGGCGAGATCGAAGCGGAAGAAATCCCCTCGTTTGCCCAAGTCTGGGCACTGGGCTTCATGTTTGCGGTCGAAAACTGGCCCGAAGAATGGGCGGCCCCCAAGGACAAAGACGCCGCCAAACTGCACGACCATTGCCTGGAAGCCATCGTCGCCCTGACCGAGGACGACACCGACGAGCCCACCTTGTCGGCGCTGAGCGAAGACGGCCCGCCCAGCGTCAGCGAGTCGCGCCTGAACACCTATGGCGAAGCGCTGTGGGCGGTGTACGACCTGCGCGAAATCTGGCGCAGCATCGGCGCGCGCGTGGTGCAAGTGGTCCGCGAAGCCACGCCCGGCCGCAACGACGCGTGCAGCTGTGGCAGCGGCAAAAAGTACAAGAAATGCTGCGGCGCACAGTGACCCTTTTTGCGCAACCCTGACCCCATGACCTTGGATACCTCTTTCTTGCTGGCCAGTTTGGCAGCCATGTTGGTGGGCCTGTCCAAGGGTGGCTTGCCCACCATCGGCATGCTGGGGGTGCCGATCTTGTCGCTGGTCATGCCGCCCCTGCAAGCGGTGGTGTTGTTGCTGCCGATTTACGTCATCTCTGACGTGGTGAGTGTCTGGCTTTACCGCAAGCACTTCAGTGGGGTGAATTTGAAAATTTTGGTCCCCGCCGGCATCTTCGGCATCTTCATTGGTTGGCTCACCGCGTCTTACACCTCGGTGGCCGCCACCAAGATGCTGATCGGCAGCATTGGCGTGGGCTTTTGCCTCAACACCTGGCTGCGCAAAGCGGCCGCCCAACCACATGGCGCCGACCTGCCCCGAGGGATTTTCTGGGGCACGCTGGCCGGGTTCACTAGTTTCATTTCACACGCGGGGGCCCCGCCTTTTCAGGTGTATGTCTTGCCGCAGCGCTTGCCCAAAATGGAGTTTGCAGGCACGGCCACCTTGCTGTTTGCGGTGCTCAATGCCGTGAAAATTTTGCCTTACCAGTTGCTGCAGCCCTACAGCATGGCCGATTTACAGCAAGCCAGCGTGATGATTCCTGCGGCCCTGCTGGGCACGGTGGCGGGGGCCTACCTGACGAAGAAAATCGCCGACGTCTGGTTTTACCGCTGCGTGCAAGTGGGCCTGTTTCTGATTTCGCTCAAGTTGATTTACGACGCCGCAATGGCTTGGGGACTGTGAGCACAACCCCAAACTGAGGCTTTCGCAGAGCCAGGCTCAGGTGATTTTGAACACCGTGCGCACGCTTTGGCCTTTGATTTTTTGCTCAAACACGGTCCATTGCTTGATGCCCTTGACCAGCACCTGGCTGCTGATGTCTTTGACCGGCTTTTTGGCTTTGAGTTGCGCGGTGACCCAATCTTGCACATGCGGCAAGACCGGGCCCTCTTGGCCTGTAGGCATCAGCAGCGCCAAACCATTGACCTGACCTGCCGCGGTCACCTTCAGTTCTGTGGCAGGCATGGCCAACTCACTGGGGGGTGCAACTGTTCAATCAACCTTGGCCCCCGAGGCCTTGACCACCAAGGCCCATTTCTTGTGCTCGCTTTCAATCAAGTCGGCAAATTGGGCAGGCGTGTTGCCACTGGGAATCGCCCCTTGCGCCAGCATTTTTTCTTTGATGGCCGGTGTGTTCAACGACTTGGACACTTCTTGCTGGATGCGGTTGACGATGTCCGCGGGCGTGCCCGCCGGGGCCACCAAACCGAACCAGCTGCTGGCCTCAAAGCCTTTCAGGCCCGCCGCTTCTTCGATGGTGGGCAGATCGGGCACCGCCCCCGAGCGCTGGGCACTGGTCACGGCCAAGGCTTTCAGCTTGCCCGATTTGATCAAGGGCAAGGCAGAAGGCAGGTTGTCAAACATCACGTCCATGCTGCCGCCCATCAGGTCGAGCAGCGCTGGGCCCGAACCCCGGTATGGAATGTGCGCCATGAAAATGCCGGTCTGGCTTTTGAACAACTCGCCTGACAAATGGATCGAGGTGCCGTTGCCACTGGAGGCCATATTGAATTGACCGGGACGGGCTTTGGCGGCTTTGATGAAATCGTTCACGCTGTTGATGTTCAGCGCCTTGGCCTTGTCAGAGTTGACGACCATCACATTCGGCACCGCCGCCACCAGAGTGATGGGGGTAAAGTCTTTGAAGGGGTCGTAGGGCAGCTTAGGGTACAGCGCCCGGTTGATGCCGTGTGTCCCCACCGTGCCCATCAAAATCGTGTAGCCATCCGCGGCCGATTTGGCCACCGCTTCAGCGCCCACGTTGCCCCCCGCGCCGGCGCGGTTCTCAACCACAAACTGCTGGCCAAACGCCTTGGACAATTCGGGTGCCACCGCACGCGCCAAGATGTCGGTCGTGCCGCCAGGTGCGAAAGGCACGATGATCTTGACCGGCTTGGTGGGCCAGGCGGTTTGCGCGGCGGCGCCACCGAAGGCGCAAAGCAGGGCGGCGAAGGCCGCGCCTTGGGTCAGGCGGCGGCGGTTGAAAAGCAATGGGCGCATCAAAGTCTCCAGATGTTCGAACAATGCGCCATCATGCCATGGAGAGAGCCACACACCGGCCCGCCTGCGACAGAAAACCCTGCAGATTTAATGACGATGCTTCGACTCGAGCAGCAGGGATTTCAAGGCCGGTTTTTGCACTTTGCCCAAAGCACTTTTCGGCAACTCGGCCACAAACAAAACCCGCTGTGGCAGTTTGAAGCGCGCAATCTGTCCCTGCAAATGCGCCAGCACGGCGGGCTCGCTCAGCGCTTGGCCCGCAGCGTCCGGGCTGCGCACCAGCGCGGCCACCGGCACCTCGCCCCAGCGCGCATCGGGCAGACCCAGCACCGCACATTCGGCCACACCGGGCAGCGTGACCAGCAGGTTTTCGATCTCCGCCGGGTAAATGTTTTCGCCACCCGAGATGATCATGTCTTTGCTGCGACCGACGATGGTGAGGCATCCGTCCTCGGCACGTTGGCCAAGGTCACCGGAGTGAAACCAGCCGTCCTGCAAACCCCGCCCCGGCTCGCCGCTGGCGTGCCAATAACCGCGCATCACATTGGCCGCGCGGACGCAGACCTCCCCGGTTTCACCGGGGCCGACGGGCTGGCCTTGGGGGTCGATCAGTTGGACCTCGGCTTCGGGCTGGGGCCAGCCTGACGCGCCGACACGCGCCGTGGCCTCAGGCAAACGCAGCACCACAGACACCGGCCCGGTTTCGGTCGTGCCATACACCTGGCCGACCGGCACGCCACGCGCGTGCAGCGTTTGCAAATAGGCCACGGGCACGGTGGACGAACCGGTCATGATGCCGCGCAAACCGGCGAGTGAGGTGTCGGCCCAGCGCGGGTGTTCAAACAGCGCGCGCATCGTGGCGGGCACCAGGAGTGAGAGCGTGGGTCGGCTGGTGGTCATTTCGTCTAACCAAGCCGATGGGTCAAAGCGCGGATGCAGCACCACCTCAACGCCCGCCAGCAAGGCGGGCAGGGTTTGGATGCACAGCCCGCCGACATGGAACAGCGGCAGCGTGGAGAGCACCTTGTCGGCACCTGCCTTCGGGTCGGCCCCCGCAGTTTGAAAATCGTGCGCCCAGGCACTGGCGCGCGCATTCGCCAGCAAAGCGGCCTGGGTGTGCAGCGCCCCTTTGGGCACACCGGTGGTCCCCGAGGTGTAGACCAAGAGCAGCGGCTCATCGCTCGCCACGATGGGCAGCGGCAAGCCGCGCGGCGAAGCGGTGGCAATCAGAGCGTCATGGTGGGTGCGCTGCAGGCCCTCGCACTGCAGCGCCTGGGCGGCGGCGGTGTGCGCGCGGTCGTGCACCAGCAGGCTGGGCGTGGCGTCGTCCAGCACCTGCTGCAACTCGGGCACAGCGAGACGAAAATTCAGCGGCATGAAGACCGCGCCCACACGCGCACAGGCCACCAAGGTGACCAGTTGCAGCTCGTGGTTCAAACCCAGCCAGGCCACCCGCTGGCCGCGCTGCACGCCCCAATCGGCTTGCAGGTGCGCGGTCACGCGTTCGACGCGGCGCCAGAATTGGGCAAAGTCGCAAGCCAAAGTGTGATCCGCCTGGCGCTCATCGCCGCGAAAGGTGATGGCCGTTTGCGCGCCCCGCTCTTGCGCCAGTTGCGCAAAGCGCGCCGCGATCGGGCTGCTTTCAGGGCGCGACATCAATCGTCTTTTTCGCCGGGCTCGTACAAGGCTTCGCGGCCGATGCGGTCCATGCACAACTCGGCGGTCCAAGGCAGCATCAGCGAGCCGCAGCGCGCATCGCGGTACAGACGCTCCAGCGGCAAGCTTTTCAGCATGGACTGCCCACCGCAGGTGCGGATCGCCAGGCGGGCGATGTCTTGCGCGTTTTCCATGATGCTGTATTGCGCCGCATAGGCGCGCAGCCTGGACGATTTGGGCGGGTCGATTTTCGCGTCTTCGACGGCGCGTAAAAACAGATTACGGGTTTGCTCCAGCTTGATGAACATCTCGGCCACCGCGATCTGTTTGGTGGCGAATTGCCGCCGCTTGACCGGTCCGGTGCCCGCGATCTCACCCCGCAAATACGCCACGGCGAAATCGTACGCCGCCTGCGCGATGCCCATGTAGGTGGGCGCGAGGGTCATGAACATGTGCGGCCAACGGCTGGCGGCCTGAAAGTAAATGCCTTGCGGCATCAGCGCGGCGTCGTCGGGCACGAACACGTCTTTGAAAATCAGATTGCGCGACACCGTGGCGCGCATGCCCAGTGGGTCCCAATCGCCCTCCACCGTCACACCGGGCGCGTTGCGCGGCACAGCCAGATACAGGGTGTCACGGCGCGACAGGTCGGCGCCGGGTTTTTTCTCGGTGCACAGCACGCCAAAAAAGTCGGCCGCGTCTGACAGCGAGGCGAAGATTTTTTTGCCATTGATCAGCCAGCCGCCGTCGGCTTTCACGGCCAGGGTGCCAAAGGGCTGGGCCCCGGCGGCAGCGGCACCGCCTTCGGAAAAAGGCTGGGCGTAAATCGCTCCGTCTTTCACCACCCGGGCGAAATGCGCTTGCTGGTGCACCTTGTGCAAGGCGCGCTGCTCGGGCGTCATGTCCAGGTCTTCGGACAACAGGCCGCTCCACATCATGGTGCACACATGCATATTGAAAGTGAGTGCGGTGGCACCGCACCAGCGACCGATTTCGGCCGAGACCATGGCGTAGGTGGCGTAGTCGGCACCCAGGCCGCCATGGGCTTCGGGCACGCACAGCGCCAACAAACCTTTTTCACGCAGGTCGGCGTAATTGGCGAAGGGAAACTGCGCATCGCGGTCCAATTGCGGGGCGCGCTCGGCAAACCGGTCACGGCCCAGTTCGCAGGCCAGGCGCAACAAGTGGCGCTGTTTGTCGGTGAGTGGGTAGTCTTCGCCACAAATCGGCGTGTAGGAATTCAAAGCCATGGTTCAGTGGGGCGGCAAAGCTTGGGAGAGGAAGGAATGGATGGCTTGGTTGAAGGCTTCAGGCTGCTCAAAGCACAGCAAGTGACCGGCGGCGGGCAGCACCGCAAACTGCGCGCCGGGGATTTTCTCGGCCATGCGGCGCAGCACCTCGGGCGGTGCGGTTTGGTCGTGCTCGGCCGCCAAACACAGCGTAGGCACACAGATGGTGGGCAAGGCCGCCCGTTGCTCAAAACGCACCAGAGCTTGGATGGCGGCGCGGTAAGACGCGGGCGGCACCGCGGCCATGCAGCGCTGCGCCAAGTCCCGCCCCGCGCCTTGGTAGCCGGGCGCAACCATGCCGGGGATCACCGCACGGGCCACATCGGCCATGGTCTGACCGGCCTCCAACGGGGCCAGGCGTTGCGCCACAAACTGGCTTTGGAAATCGCCGCTGGCGTTGCCAAAAGCCGGGCTGCTGGCGGCGATCACCAAGCCCGCGATGCGCTCAGGGTGCTGGGTCCAGGCTTGCTGCGCCACCATGCCGCCCATGCTGTGACCGATCAGCACAGCACGCGCCACCTGGGCCTGGTCCAGCATGCGCCACAAGGCCTGGGCCAGGCCATCAAAGTCATAAGGCGCAATCAGGGCGCTGTCGCCATAGCCAGGCATGTCCCAGGCCAGGGCGCGGTAGCCCTGCGCCGCAAAAAAGTCCAGTTGATCGGCAAAGCCTTGCTTGCCGCCGCCAATGCCATGCAGAAACACCAACGCCGCTTGCCCCGCTCGGGCGCTGCCCGCCTCGGCCCACACCGGCACCGCGGGGGCGCTCATGCCGCCGCCTCTTGGGGCGCAGCGGGGTGCACCACCACGCCCTGGTCGACCACGGTCTGGCCGTCCAGCGTGATGCTGCAACCGCGCATCGGCAAATCAAAATGCCCCAGGGTGTGCCGACCGGCCACTTCGTTGGCCCCGGTGGAATACAAAAAGTTGCCGGCAAAGGCGCGCAGCTCGGTGCCGTTGCAATCGCGCTTGTCGTAAAACGTCATGGCGTCCCAGCGCGCCTGCGGGTTCAGGCCATAGCCCACATGCGAGACCGCATAGGCGGCGGGGTGGCCCTCTTGGTCTTCCCAGGCTTGGTAGTAACCGCGCATCATGTCCGCGTCCACGCCCGTGCCCTCGATGCGGGTGATGCTGTCGTTCTCGATGGTCAGGGTGATGCGGTCGCGCAGATAGCGCTTGAAGGTCAGGTTCACATCCCCCGGGGCCATGACCAAGGTGCCGTGCACCGCGCCCGCCGGTGGGAAGGCCAGCGCCAAGCCACCTGGCCAGTGCGAGACCATGCCGGGCTTGGGACAAAAGCCCCAGACACCCCCCACCACCGCGCCTTGCAAGCGAATCTGCAAGTCGGTGCCCGCCGCCGAGCTGACCTGCATGGTGTGTGCGCCGCGCAGGCCGCGCATAGCTTGGCGCACCACGGCTTCCAGCGCCGGGTCGGGCACGGTGCGCTCCAAAATTTCGGGGTGCTCGTTGGACACCATCAAGAGGCGCGGCACATTGCCGTCAGCGCCTTTCATGATGAGCGGCAACTCGGGCGCGTGCAACATGCCCTCCACCGTGCAGTCCACAATGAAAGAAGCGCGCGCCATGGCGGCCACCACCGGGCCGAGTTGCTGCAAAGCGTCAGTCGCACCGGTGGAGCGCACCGGGGCAGGGCCGGTCAACACCGGCGAGGGCAGGGTGATCTCAAATGGCCGCGCACCCATGGCCTCCAGGGCCAGCCGGGCCAAGTCCACATTCACGCGGCGCGACTGACTTTCACAGACGATGGCCACCACCTCCCCGGGCTGCACCTTGCACAGGGCAAAGGTGCGCTGAAAGGCTGCGATCCATTTGTGTTCAATTCGCTCAACCAGCATGCAAACTCCTTGGCTTAGGGGGCGGGTCAGTTTAAAGGCAAGGCATCAGCGATAGTTTGGCGCTATCGATCAGGATGGTCATCCTTTTGTCCCCAGCGTGAATTTTGCGCGAAAAACCCACACCCCTCGTTGCCCCCGATCCCTGTTTTCTTAGAGGTCCGATGGCCAGGGCCAGAGACTTTCGCGGTTCGCTCGCCTGCGTGACAAACCAAAACATGAAATACAGGTAAAGTTAGAGGCTTGGTGGAATTTACAAAAAAACATACAAATCCATTAAAGTGCCACCAGCTTTTTTGAATACAAAAAATCATGCTCGCGCTCATTGCTCGCAGGGCGCATCTTTTTTTCGGGACATCAGCCTCATGAATTTTGTTGCACGTTTGCCAGCGCACCTGACTGGAATCACTTTTTGGGGTGTGTCACTGACCCTGGGTTTGGTTGCCTGTTCACAAAAAACCCCGCCTGAAGCCACTCCGCCGGTCAACCCAGCCGCTTCGGCACCCGCGCCAGCAGCAACGGCAGGCGCAACGCCCGCCGCCGCCGCGCCGGGTGCGGCTGCAGGTGCAGCGCCGGGTGCGGCCGCAGGTGCAGCGCCAGCCCCCGTGGTGAGTGTGGTCACCGTCAAAGTCGAAAAGCGCGATGTCCCTGTGACCCTCAAGGCCGTCGGCTCGGCCGTCTCGCTGGCCAGCGTGGACATCCGCCCACAAGTCACCAGTGCCGTCACACAAGTGCACTTTAAAGAAGGTCAATTCGTCAACAAAGGGGACCTCTTGTTCAGTTTGGACACCCGCACGGATGAGACGAATCTGGCCAAAGCCAAAGCCCAATTGGCCAAAGACCAAGCCGCGCTGGCCGACGCCAAACGCCAACTCACCCGCAGCCGCGAACTGGTGGCGCAAAACTTTGTTTCTGGCGCAGCAGTCGACACGGCCCAAACGCTGGTGGATTCCTCGGCTGCGGTCGTCGCCTCGGACACCGCTGCCGTGCAAGCGGCACAAGTCGCTTTGTCTTACGGCAAGATCACCGCACCTCACTCTGGTCGCACCGGTGTGATCAACACCCCGGCCGGCTCCATCGTGCAAGCCAACATCACGGTGATGGCGAACGTGGTGCAAGTGAATCCGATTGCCGTGTCCTTTAATTTGCCACAACGAGATTTGGCTGATTTCCTGGCCGCGGCTTCTGGAACAGAACAGGTCAAAGTCACGGCCACCCTGCCGGAAGACAAGAAACCCATGATTGGCAAATTGCAGTTTGTCGACAATGCCGTGGACCCCGCTTCAGGCACGGTGAAACTGAAAGCCGTTTTCAATAACAAAGACAGCAAACTGTGGCCCGGCTTGTTTGTGAATGTGGGTCTGACCACCAAGAAAATTGAAGATGCGCTGGTGGTGCCGCAAGCCGCCATCATTCAAAGCGTGCGCGGCCCCATCGTGTATGTCGTTGAAGACGGCAAAGCCGTGGTCCGCCCCATCAAAATGGTCTACCCCGCAGGCCCTGAAGCCGCCGTGACGGGCGTGCAAGAAAACGATGTGCTGGTGGTCGATGGCAAACAAAACCTGCGTCCCGGCGTGAAAGTGGTGGAGCGGCCGAAAGAGAACAAGGAGCCCGGCAAAGACGGTGGTGCAGCAGGTGCTGCTCCGGGCGCCGCAGCGGGGGGTGCCTCTGGTGCAGCGCCGGGAGCGCCGGGTGGCAATGCCCAGCCTGGAACGCCCGCGAATGCGGCCGCGCCAGCCGCAGCGCCCGCAGCCCCTGCGGCCAAATAAATCGCCAGGGCCTGAAGCATGAACTTTTCCGAGCTCTTTATTCGGCGTCCCGTGATGACGGTGTTGCTGAACACCGCCATCGTCTTGGCCGGTGTCATTGGCTACAAAAACATCCCGGTGGCGGCGTTGCCCAGTTACGACACCCCGGTGATCAACGTCTCGGCCACCCTGCCCGGGGCGAACCCGGAAACCATGGCCAGTTCCGTGGCCTTGCCCCTGGAAAAACAATTTCAGACCATTCCCGGCCTGAAAGTCATCAGCTCGACCAGCACGCTGGGCAACACCTCGATCACGCTGGAGTTCATCGAGAGCCGCAACATCGACGCCGCCTCGCTGGATGTGCAGGCGGCCCTGCTGCGCGCGCAGCGCACCTTGCCGATCGACATGACCATTCCGCCGTCTTACCGCAAGGTGAACCCGGCCGATGCCCCGGTGCTGTTGATCTCGCTGCGCTCGCCTTCTCTGACCCAAGCCGAGTTGCAAGACTATGCCGAACACCTGATCTCGCCGACCTTGTCGACCATCGACGGCGTGGCCCAGGTGAATATTTACGGCGCCAAGCGCTTTGCGGTGCGTGTCCGCGTGGACCCCGCGGCCCTGGCGGTACGCAACATCGGCTTGGACGAATTGAGCGCGGCCTTGAAGGCGGCCAACGTCAACACCCCCGCCGGTACCTTTGACGGCCCGCAACAAACCCTGGTGTTGCAAGCCAACAAGCAAATGAGCTCGGCGCGAGAGTTTGCCGATTTGATCGTCAGCAACAAAGGCGGCGTACCCGTGCGCTTGCGCGATGTGGCGCGGGTCCAAGACAGCGTGGAAGTCGTCAAGACCTGGGCCACGTTGAATGGCGAGAACTCCATCACGCTGGCGATTCAACGCCAACCCGGTGCCAACACCGTCAAGGTGGTGGACGCGGTCAGTCAAACGCTGCCCGATCTGAAAACGCAAATGCCCGAATCGGTGTCGATCACCCCGGTGAACGATCGCTCGGTGTCGATCCGCCATGCGCTGGAAGACGTGAGCCTGACCCTGCTGGGCACGATCGCGCTGGTGGTGCTGGTGATCTTCTTGTTCCTGCGCCGTTTTGTCGCCACCGCCATTCCGGCACTGTCGCTGCCGGTGTCGCTGGTGGGCGCGGTGGCGCTGCTGTGGGGCCTGAACTACAGCCTGGACAATATCTCGCTTCTCGGCCTGACACTGGCCGTGGGCCTGGTGGTGGACGATGCCATCGTGGTGCTGGAGAACATCATTCGCCATGTGGAGGGCGGCATGCCGCCCTTCAAAGCCGCCTTGCGCGGCGCACGCGAGGTGGGCTTCACCATCATCTCGATTTCCACCTCCCTGGTGGCGGTGTTCATCCCGATCTTTTTCATGCCCGGCGTGATCGGCTTGCTGTTCCATGAGTTCGCGGTGGTGGTGGGCTTGTCGATTGCGGTCTCGGCCTTTGTCTCTTTGACCTTGGTGCCCATGCTGGCCAGCCGCTACCTGACCGATGAAGCGCACAAAAAACCACCGGGCTGGTTGGTGCGTCAATTTGAGCGCGGCTTTGATGCCTTGCTGGCGGGCTACACCCGCTCACTGGATTTGGCGCTGCGCCACAGCAAATTCATCTTGGTGCTGGCGGTGGCAACCTTTGGCGTCACGGCCTGGATGCTGAACGTGATTCCCAAGGGCTTTTTCCCTGAAGAAGACATTGGTCAAATCCAGGTCACCACCGAAGGCCCTGAAGATATTTCGTTCGAGGCCATGATTGGCCTGCAAGAAAAAGCCGCCGCCATCTTCCGCAAAGACCCGAACGTGTCCGCGGTCAATTCCTTCAATGGCGGTGTCGGTGGGCAAAACTCGGGCCGCATGTTCATCACCTTGAAACCGCAAAACGAGCGCAAGCCGATGAAAGTGGTGGTCGAAGACCTGCGCAAGAAATTGCGCGGCGTGCCCGGCATCAACGTGTACATGCGGCCGGTGCAAAACCTGCAGCTGGGTGGCCGCCAGAGCAAGGCGCGCTACCAGTACATTTTGCAAAGCGTGAAGGCTGGTGAGCTCAACACCTGGGCGGGCAAGTTGCAAGAAAAAATGCGCGCCAACCCGATCTTTCGTGACATCACCAGCGACGCGCAATTGCGCGGCCTGCAAGCGGACATCCAAATCAACCGGGACCGCGCCAACACGCTGGGCGTGTCGGTCGAATCGGTGCGCTCCGCCCTGTTCAGTGCCTTTGGTGAGCGGCAGGTCTCCACCATGTACCTGGCCACCGACAGCTACCAGGTGATCATGGAAGTCAGCCCCGAGGCCAAACGCGACGAGTCGGCGCTGGACAGCATTTATGTGCGCTCCAGCAATGGCGGCTTGGTGCCCATGTCCAGCTTTGCCACCGTGAGCCGCACCGTGGGCCCGACGTCGATCAACCACGTGGGGCAGTTGCAAGCGGTGACCGTGTCCTTCAACCTGGCTCCCGGTGCAGCCCTGGGCGACGCGACCGCGCAGTTGGAAGAGGCGGTCGAAGCCATTCAAATGCCCCGCTCCATCATCCGCACCTATGGCGGTGATGCGGCGGTGTTCAAAAACTCGCAAGGCAGCCAAAGCATTCTCATCATCTCGGCCTTGCTGGTGATCTATGTGCTGCTGGGCGTGCTCTACGAGAGCTACATCCACCCCATCACCATCTTTGCCGGTCTGCCCTCGGCGGCGATCGGGGCCTTGGGGACGCTGATGATTTTTGGCCAGGACCTGACGCTGATCGCGACCATCGGTATTTTGCTGCTGATCGGTATCGTGAAGAAGAACGCCATCATGATGATCGACTTTGCCCTGGAGGCGCAGCGCCACGAAGGCATGACCCCGGCGCAAGCCATTCGCGAGGCCTGCATTTTGCGCTTCCGCCCGATCATGATGACCTCGATTGCCGCCTTGATGGGCGCCTTGCCGATTGCCCTGGGCCTGGGCGCCGGTGCCGAGTTGCGCCAGCCACTCGGCCTGGCCGTGGTGGGTGGCTTGGTGTTTTCGCAGGCGGTGACGCTGTACATCACGCCGGTGATTTACCTGGCGCTGGAACGCTTCAGCGGGACGGGGCCGATTGTGGGCGACGAGTTGCCGACTTGAACGGCGCCTGGTACAGCCAGACCGGGCGATCGGCGCTGGCCTGTACCACCGCGGTCGGGCTCAGCTCTTCGGCCTCAAACTCCAGGCTGACCAGCCAGGCTCCGGGCTTCAGGTCTTGGCGGGCTTTGGCCACCGCGTGCGGCATGGTCTCTGGGCGCTGGAACAAATATACCAGGTCATAGCCCGACCAATCTTCTTGCCAAATGTCGCCATGCCAAATGCGTGCCCAAGGGCAGCGCAGCGCCGCGACCAAGCGCAAAGGCCAGCTGAATTCGATGCCGCAAAAGCGCGCCTGCGGGTAAGCCAGGCGCAGCGCGCGCAAGCCGTCCCCCACGCCACACCCCGCATCCAACACGTTGGCCCCTGCAGGCAACGGCGCGGCTTGCGGCAATGCGCGTAAAGCCTGCAAAGGGGTGGGGAAAATCGGGGCGTCGTGCCAGGCGTGCACGGGGTAAATCAGCAGCGCCAAACCAAGCGGTACCAACCAGGCCCAAGCCGGCAAAGCGGCAGCACCTGAAAGCCAAAGCGAGATGGGGAAACCCAAAGCCAAAGCCCAGCGCCTGGCCTGGGTGCGCCCCAAGACGCTGAAGGGGGTGGCCAGCGCGCAAGCCAGGGCCATGGCCCAGACATCAGGCAACCAGGCTAAGGCGTTCAGGTAAATCAGCCAAGCCCCGCCCCACACCCCCAGTGCAGGCAAAGGCCATTTCAGCAGTAGAGACACAGGCACTCCATGGTCGCGTCCAGAAGATCAGGAGACGCCCATTATTCCTTGTACATCACCGTGATACTGATGCGCCGGTTTCGCGGATCTTTGGGGTCGTTGGGGTTGTAGGGTGCGCTGTCAGCGACGCCTTCAATCTTGGCAAAGCGGCTTTCCGGCACGCCTTTTTTGCCAATCAGTTTGCGCGTTTCTTCAGCCCGTTCGGCGGACAGTGACCAGTTGTTGCGGCCATCGGTATTGGCAAAAGCGACGCTGTCTGTGTGGCCTCGAATGGCCAATTTGTTGTCCAGTTTGGCCATGCTTTTCGCCACCTCGTTGAGCAACACCTGCGCCTTGGGCGTCAACTGGGTGGTGCCCAAACCGAACATGGCGAAGTCAGCTTTGTCGATGATCTCGACGCGCAAGCCCTCTTTCTCGCGCACGAACTTGACCTGTTCGCTCATGTTTTCAAGACGTGGGTTTTTCGCCAAACTCTCTTTGACTTCTTTTTCTAACTTGTCAAAGTTGGCTTTGTCTTGCTGCTCTGCCACCTGTTTCTTTTGCTCGTCAGACAGGCTTTCAGGATTGCTGCGCTCTTGGGCATTCGGCGAGGGGTCGTTCTCGGTCGGACCACCTTGCGAGCGCGGGGTCACGCGCTCCATGGTCGCAGTTTGTTTGGATGAAAACGGGAACCCGTCGGGGTCGATCACCGAGCGGCCGCCCAACATGCCGTCGGAGCCAGCCAACTTGCCCATGGTCACGTTACTGTGTGAGGTAGGACGGAAATAATCGGCAATGTTTTTACGTTGATCGGCGTTGGACGCGCCCAACAGCCACATCAACAAGAAGAAGGCCATCATGGCGGTCATCATGTCGGCCAGCGCAATCTTCCAAGCGCCACCGTGGGCACCGCCGTGGCCATCGTCTGAAATCTTCTTGACGATGATGGGCGCCAGTGGCGCCGGCGCCTCAGGGGCTGCCGCGGGGGCAGCCGCCGGGGCGTCTTCAGGTTTCAGCTCTTCTGCTGGCGCTGGGGTCTCGTCCGCCATGGCGATTAACCTCGCATGCCGTCAAAGACTTCAGCAAAACTGGGCTGGTTATGGTGGCTGATGCCGACGCGAGCCGCTTCAATGATCAGCGGCATGGGGTGACCATTCAAGGTGCCAATGATGATTTGCTTGACCACGCCGTAGATCTCACCTTCGTCGTTGATGATTTCAGTCAGACGTTTGGAGAAGGGCTCGAAAAAGCCATAGGCCAAGAACACACCCAAGAAAGTTCCCACCAACGCGCTACCGATCAAGCCGCCCAACACCGTGGGTGGTTGGTCAATCGCGCCCATGGTTTTCACCACACCCAACACGCAAGCCACAATACCCAGCGCAGGCAAAGCGCCGGCCAAAGTACCCAAGGTGTCGGCGGCTTTCAAGGCGCCGTGGTGGTGGGTTTTGATGCTCAAGTTCATCACATCCTCGACCGCCATGGGGTCCAGGTTACCCTGCGACACCACCATCAAACGCACCGTGTCGGTGATCAGATGGAGGAGGGAATGCTCTTTCAGAACTTTGGGGAATTCACCGAAAATCGCGCTGGATTCGGGGTTTTCAATGTGCGCTTCCAAGGCCACGGCACCTTCGGCCTTGAGCACCTTCATCAACTTGGAAACCAGAAAAATCGTGGCCAGGTAATCTGCTTTGTGAAAAGCGGGGCCTTTGAAAATTTTACCGATACCGGCCAAAGCGGCTTTGACGGTATCACCGCTGTTACCGATCAGCATACCGCCAATACCGGCACCAAAAATGGTGAACAGCTCGTGGGGCGCGGCCTCGATGATGGGGCCCATTTCGCCGTGCATGACGGGCAAGCCGAACACGCACACCATCAAAACAACAATACCAATGATCGCTACCATGATCTATCTCTCTCTTTAAGAGCAAGACAGGTAGTGCCGATGGGCTTGTCTACAACTGTCTTACCTTCTCACATACAAGTCACCGGCGCCATGAGACTTGTATCTCATGGCTTTCAGTGGACCGAACTACCACCCAAATTCATGGCCAGGCTTTTGGCTGCTGGCAGCAAATTGGGCACATCACGCCAAGCCTGACGAATCTCGCCCATCAAATTCTGCACCTCTTGCAACGCTTCCAGATCGTTGCGAGCGTTCACATGAATCAAACGACGTGTCACATAGCTGTACAACTCATGCAAATTTCCAGCCAACTCACCGCCTTTGTCCAAATCCAAGGCGCCTTGCAAACCAATCACAATGCGACCGGCACGGGTCAGGCTTTTATTTTTCTCTTCAATAGCACCGTGTTCAATATGACCTCGGGCTGTCACCAAGCTCTCGATCAAGCCGTCGAACAGCATCTGAATCAACTCGACCTTGTTGGCCACCAAGGCTTGGGATGTCCGATTGCCTTCGCCATAACCTTCGATAGCTTTGAAATGAACTCGCATGATCTGTCGCTCCTGTTGTAACTGCTACAACAGGTATCGGAGCCGTCATCGAAAACTTGAGCCCATTCGACATAGGATTTCTCATTATTTAATCCTTGGCCGCACGCGGCTTGTTAGCCGCTACCGGCTCAACATGCAAGGTGCCACGCAATTTCTTCACCACCGCGGTCAACAATTGACTGACACGCGACTCGGTCACGTTCAGAACTTCACCAATTTCTTTCAAATTCAGTTCTTCAACGTAGTACAAATTCATCAACAACTGTTCTCGCTCTGGCAAATCGCCAATGGCTTTGGTCAAGGCCTGCATGAATTGCTCGTGTTCCACAATGGCTTCTGGTTGATGCGACGCATCGCCAGCCATGTTCATGACTTCTTCGGACACAGCTTCCATCGAATAGGTTTCAAACCGTCTGGCCTGGCTGCGCTCTTTGTGAAACAGCTCAATGTCTTTGCCCATGTGCTCGGCCAACTCGGCCTGCGTCGGGGTCCGGCCCAAGTCGGCCGCCAATTCGTGGGTGGCTTCGCTGTGCGATTTGTTGATGGCCACCGCCGAGCGCGGCAAAAAGGACAATCGACGCACTTCGTCCAAGATCGCACCGCGCACTCGGCTGTGGGCAAAGTTCTCAAACTCGATGCCTTTGCTGGGGTCGTAAGCGCGGGAGGCCTCTAGCAACCCGATCATGCCGACCTGAATCAACTCGTCCAATTCCATGAAGGGCGGCAGTCGCACCTTCAAATGCAGCGCCACCCGTTTGACCATGCCCAAGTGGGCCAACACCAGCGCTTCACTGTTGTTTTGCACTTCTTCATACAAACGCGTGTTGATGGCCATAGGGGTTCAGGTCCTCGAAGAGACCAACCTCTCGACAAAAAATTGCACCCCGCCACTGGCGTGGTCGATCGGATTTAACTCGTTGGTGGCCACCGCCAAACGCCTAAAATCTCTTGCGCCGGCGCTGCTGGGCGCAAATTCCAATATGGATTGGTGCTTTTTCAATGCCGCCAAAATCAATTCGTCCTGCTCGATCGATCCCAGGTACTGAATGGATTTATGCAAAAAGCGGGTGCACACCTGGTTGATGCGCTCAAACAATTTTCGCCCCTCTTGGGCGTTGCTCACGCCGTTGGGAATCAGGTAAATGTCTTCTAAGCCGTAATCTTTGGTCAGTACCTTGATCGTGCCGTAGGCATCGGCAATCGACGAGGGGTCATCGCGAACCACAATAAAGCGCCGACTGGTGGCCGCCATGAAAGACAACACGGCAGGGGCAATACCCGCCGCCATGTCAACAATCAAATAATCTAAATCGTCCTCGATCGCACTGAAGGCCTGAACAATGCGCGCCGCTTGCAACACGCTCAAATTGGCCATGTCGCGCAGCCCCGAAGCACCAGGTACCAGTTTCACGCCGTAGCGGGTGGTGACAATGATTTCTTCCAGCGTTTTTTCACCGCTCAAAAAATGGCTCAGGTTATACGGGCAGCGGCAACCCAAGGCAATTTGCGCGTTGGCCAAACCTAAATCCGCATCAAACAACATGACTTTGAAGCCCATGCCTTGCAGGGCCACCGCCAAATTGACAGAGATGGTGGTTTTACCCACGCCCCCCTTCCCACTGGCGATGCCAATCACTTGAGTTTGAGTCAGTTTTTGCATGGGCGGCTTAAGAACGGACGGGGGCCGTGTTGAAGGTCATGGCGCGGGCGTTGAACGCTGTCGCATCCGACATGCCAGCCGCATTCATCATGGAAGAGGCCAATGAAGTGGCCATCGGCGTTTCAGCGGGCATCAATTGACTGACCGCTAAATTCACCAGTTGTGCGGGGGTAAAGCCCATCACCAAATCGGTCAAGCGCTCCGAGTTGCTGGCCGCCGACAGCACCGGCACATCCCCCTCATTGCACATGAATTGCAGCAAGGCCCAGGGCGCGCTGGACTCGTCCAGCTTGCTGATCATCAGGCTGTCCCAATCCATGGCGGCTTGGCGGGCGGCATCTTTCAAGATGCGTTGCACACTCACCGCCGAGGCATCAGCGGGCAACACCGCATGCATGATGGTTTGGGGGTTGATTTGTTTAATTTCTTTCAGGCGCTCAATCATTTGCACGCCGGGGGTGTCGATCAACACCAATTTACGCGTCGACAACTCGGCCAACAACAAACCCAAGGTGGCGCCATCGGCGGCGCGGTAGCAGTCCACGCCCATTTGTGCACACAGCATTTGGGTCTGACTCCAGGCGCCAATGCGGGCGTCATGGAAACTGATGAAAGCCACCTGCTCCGGGCTGGTGTTGACGGCGGTGTGCAAAGCCAAACGCGCAGCCATCAGGGATTTGCCGGCGCCGGAGGGTCCTGCGATCGCATGCACCCCTTCAAAGGCACCGGGTTCACCGCCACGCTTCAGCGAAGAAGTCAACAGGCCACGAATAGACTGCAAAGCCTCAGGCAGGGTGGCGTGGTCTTTGATCGCATCAATCAACAAAGTGCGTAAACCCGCAGGGACATCGGCCTGGTGCATGGCTTGCACCAAGGGCTGCATTTCGGCCGCAATGGATTGGCCACTTTGCCATTCGGCGCTTTGCTGGCTGATCCGGAACTCTCGGCGCAAAGCGGCGAGTTCTTCCACCACAAAGGCCACAATTTCTTGGCTCCGCACCTGGTCACGCTGTTCTTCGGCGGGGGACGTCGCTGAGACGTTCAACAGAGGGTCTTGACGACCCGAATTCAACAGGGGGTCCTTGCGCAAAGCGGTTTTGATTGCCGACGGCTCTTTGCCGCGCAAAGCATGTCCCAACTGGTCACCAAAGCTGGTGCCAACCTCCAAGGTCGGCTCCAACGGGGTCGGTGTAGCCGCCATGGCGGGTGAGGCCTTGGCAAAGGGGTTGTCGCTGTCAAACACGTGGCCATGGGCATCCGGTAGCGCCGAAGCCAACTCGACGGCAACCACCAATTCAGTCTGCCCGCCCACGCGGTGATTGGCAATGATGAGCACGTCCGGGCCGTACAAACTCATGGCACGTTCGGTCGCGGTGCGGGTGTCACGGGCAAGAATGCGTTTGAGTTCCATGGCGTTGCTGCAATGTGTTCAAAAATTAGCGGGTTTCGGCATGCACGGTGTGCACGACCTTGACGCTTTGATCGTCTGGAATCTCGCTGTAAGACAGCAAGGTCAAATCGTTGACGCGGTAACGCGCAGCGCGCGACAACCAAGGGCGAATCGTGGGCGAAACCACCAGCACAGCGGGGTGGCCCAGCTCTTCCACCGCCCGAGCGCCTTCGCGCAAGGCGGCAAATAAGCGTTCGGCCAAGCCGGGCTCGATGGCCATGCTTTGACCCGGTGCGCTTTGCTGCAAGACGTTGTGCAGCAGCTGCTCCAAACCCGGGTCCAAAGTCATCACCGACAAAGAGTTGGATTCGTCCACCAAGCTTTGCACAATCATGCGGCCCAGCTTGGGGCGCACCATCGCGGTCAGTTGATCGGGCTCTTGGGTGCGGCTGGCCACTTCGGACAGGGTCTCCACAATCGAACGCATGTCTCGAATCGACACCGACTCGTTCAAGAGGTTTTGCAAAGTGCGCGTCACCACGCCAAGAGACAATTTGCCTGGTACCAGGTCTTCCACCAACTTGGGCGATTTGGCAGCCAATTTGTCCAGCAGTTGCTGCACTTCGTCATGGCTGAGCAAATCAGCGGCGTTGTCGCGCAGCACTTTGTTCAGGTGAGTGGCCACGGCGGTACTGGCGTCGACCACGGTGTAACCCAAAGTGCGTGCATGGTCTCGCTCGGCGGGATCGATCCACACCGCGTCCAAGCCAAACGCAGGCTCTTTCGTGGCCTGGCCTTCCAGCGGGCCATAAACCTGGCCCGGGTTGATCGCCAATTCACGACCGACTTTGATTTGACCTTTGCCCCGGGCGACGCCCTTGAGCACAATGTGATACGCATCGGGGTCGATATTCAGGGCATCGCGAATCCGCACCGGTTGCACCAAGAAGCCCAACTCGGCAGAGAGTTTTTTACGCACGCCTTTGACGCGGCTCATCAACTGACCACCGGTTTCCGGATTGACCAAAGGAATCAAGCCGTAGCCAATTTCCAGACCAATCAAATCCACTTGGTCCACATCGTCCCAATCCAGTTCTTTGGGTTCGTCCAAAGCCGCTTGGGCGGCAGCACTGACGGGTTCGGCTTCCGGCGTCGCTTGCTTTTGCATGATGCGCCAAGCCATGGCGGCCGCGGCCAAAGCCAACGTCAAGAACACCAGATGCGGCATCCCGGGCACCACGCCCAAAATGGCCATGATGCCGGCAGCCATGAACAAGGCGGTCGGGTTGGCCAGTTGGGTGGTGGCCTGCTCGGTCATCGACTCCGAGGTGGTCACGCGGGTCACGATGATGGCCGTGGCCAAAGATAAAAACAGCGATGGAATTTGCGCCACCAAGCCGTCACCGATGGTGAGCAAGGTGTAAATGCGACCGGCTTCGCTGAGCGACAAGTTGTGTTGGCCAATGCCAATCGCCAAGCCCCCGATCAGGTTGATGATCAAAATCAGCAAGCCGGCGACCGCGTCACCGCTGACGAATTTGGACGCACCGTCCATGGAGCCGAAAAAGTCTGATTCTTGCGCCAGCTCTTCGCGGCGTTTTTTCGCGGTGTCTTGGTCGATCACACCCGCGTTCAAGTCGGCATCGATCGACATTTGTTTGCCAGGCATCGCATCCAAGGTGAAACGGGCGTTCACTTCAGACACCCGGCCTGCGCCCTTGGTCACCACAATGAAGTTGATGATCATCAAGATCGCAAAAATGATGAAACCCACCACATAGTTGCCGCCGATGACGAATTCGCCAAACGCGGCGACCACTTTGCCTGCGGATTCATGGCCTTCATGGCCATTCACCAAAATCACCCGGGTGGACGCCACGTTCAAACCCAAGCGCAGCATGGTGGCGAACAACAGGACCGACGGGAACGACGAAAACTCCAGCGGCTTGCGGGTGCCAATCGCGATCATGATGATCACCAGGCTGCAGGCAATGTTGAAAGTAAACAACACATCCAGTAACAGCGGCGGCAAGGGCAAGACCAACATCGCCATGATCAGCAACACCAACGCAGGCAGCCCCAGTCCGGTGTAATCAAACCGGGACAGGTTCTGTCGGAGAGTTGACAGGGTGAGGGTGCTCATGGTGTGAGGGCCCCAGGCTGCAAGCCTGAAAGCGTTTTTTCCATTCCAAAAATGACCAAAGTACGGTTCAACGTTGCAAAGTCCATGCCACGCTGAAACCCGACACCGAAGTCCGCCTCGTCTCGGCCCGCCTGCACCGCACAGTGGCAAAGCCTGTCCGGTCACGGTTTTTGCTATATCCCTGGCACCTGCTCTTTTGCAGGCCCGAAATTGCATTTACCCGGATACGCCATGGACGCTACTTTGATGTTTTCAGCCCCTGCAACGCCAACCCCTGCATCGAGCAGGAACGCCTCGGCCACAGTGGGTGGCCTCGGGCAGGCAGTCAAAGGCACGGAAACGGCGAACGAACCCAGTCCGGCCCAGAACACACCGCATGGACGGATATTTGCCGGTTTGATGCGGGGTTTGCTGCCCACCCACGAGCGGCAAGGTGTTGCCGCGGCACCCGAAACCGCCTCGACAGAGCCCGGGGACCTGAAAACAGAAGTTCTGGGCGCGCAAATTAACGTCATCACCACCAGCAACGCGCAACCTGACCCCAACAGCCTGACCGCTTTTGCGCGGGCCCAAGGCTTAGATGAAGCCGCCGTCAAGGCCTTGTTTGGCGACATGGCCGCGCAAGCGCAGGCCAGCGCAGAAACAGCGTCGGTCTCCTTGGAAGCCGCCAGTTTGGCCGGCCAGTGGTTGGCGGAGACCGCACTTCAGATCACTGAGGGCAAAACCGCTCAAACGGTAGCCGCTGCTGCTGCGGCAGACGTTGCTTGGTTGGCCCATCAGTTGTCAGCCGAGATCGCCATTCAAGTCAGTGAGTTCAAAAGTACGCCCAGCGCCGCTGCGACCGCTTCTTTGGTGGCCGCTGCCTTGCCCGCAGCCCCGGTGAATGCCGATGCAACCGTCTCCTCGGTGATGGGTTGGAACATGATGGCCAACGGCCAGGCCCTGATACCCCCCTCCGTTCTAGTGTCTACGGACGCCCCCTTGGCCCTCGCCCCCCTGGCACCCGCTCCATCGAGTCCCGCCGCGCCACTGGTTCCATCGGGCGTGATGGGCCCTCTCGTGCCAGCGGCCCCAGCAGCCGGAACACCGGCTGTGGTGAGTCAGCCCGCATTGAACGCACCGGTTGCGGCCACCGAAGCGCTGATCCCCTTGGCGCCGACTGCGGCCCGGCCCGAGGATGCCCTGAGAATTCGCCTGGTCCCCGCCTGGTCGATGGTGACGCAGCAGCTCACACAAATGAGTGGCACCGCCATGACCTCGGCTTGGGGGGCCCTGACAGCCACCACCTTGGGCGCACCGATCCGGTCCGTCGCACTGGACTTGTCTACCCCTTTGGCCTCTGACAGCAATGAGCGTGGCGACTTGAGTGGCCTCGACAGCGGTTGGGGCACACAGGGAACAGAATTGAACCGCCCCAGCGCCGCAGCCACCCCCTTGCCGGGAGCCGCACCGACGCCGGGCCTGGCGCAAACCCTGAGGCAAGAGCATTACCAGCAACTCGCCGATCGCTTGGGTCAGGCCATGGCCGAACGCCTGCAAAGCCAAATTGCACGCGGCGAATGGAAGCTGCAGATGCGTTTAAACCCCGCCAACTTAGGCCGAATCGATGTCGAACTGGACATGCACGCCAAAGGTTTGGATGCCATGTTCCGCTCAGAAAACCCCTTGACGCGCGAGTTAATGGTTCAAAGCATGCCCAAACTCAAAGACACCTTGTCACAATCAGGCATGGCAGTTGCTTCAGTTTGGGTGAACAGTGACGCGGGTCGTCAATCTGACGGAAATCCGACACCCCAAAGGGATCGCAGGGACGTCATCGACACCCCAACATCAGCCCCGGTTGAGATTGGGACTGAGCCCGCCACGAAAGTAAAACGAAACCCAGACGGATTTGACGTCTTGGCTTGAACCACTTGACCTTTTCTGAGGTCGGGTGGCGCATTGTTTGAACATGATTAAACAAGAGGTGCCCCATGGCTGAAGAAGTCCCAGCGGAAGTCGAAAAGAAACCGAAAAAGCCCATTGTCATGATCATCTTGGGCGTGGTCGTCCTGTTGGTCCTGATTGCTGCGACGGTGGTCGGCACCCTGTTTTTGTCCGGCGCGTTCAACCCCAAACCCCCGACGCCTGAAGAAATGGCTGCGGCCGCTGAAGGCCATGGCGCGGCCAAAGAAGACTGCGTGCCGCAGAAAAAGGAAAAAGGTGGGGATGCCAAACCTGACCCGCACGCCAAACCGGCCGAGCACGGTGCCAAAGACGAAAAAGCCAAACCTGACTGCCCCAAAGGGCCTCCAGGCAAAGTGGCCAAGAACTCGCCTGAGTTGACGCGCTTTGAATACACCTACATGCAAATTGAGCGTGAATTTTTGGTCAACGTCAGTGGTTCCAAAAAAGTGATGTCTGTGCAAATTGCCATCATGACCCACTATGACGACCGCGTTTTTGAGAATGTCAAAAAGCATGACTTTGCACTGCGTTCAGCGATCATGGACACCATGCGCATGACCACCGATGCCGATTTGGTGAAACCCGATTTCCGTAAAGAGTTGGCGCAAAAAATCCGTGACACGATGAACACGCTGCTGGAGAAGTACGAAGACTTCGGCGGTATTGAAGACGTTTACTTCACCAACTTCATCGTGCAGTGATGCACCCCGTGACACCACGATTGCAACGGAAACCATGGCCTCTTCACTGCTGACCCAAGACGAACTGAACGTCCTGACCGAAGGCGTGACGGACGGCTCGATCCCCGTCGACACAGGCTTCAACACCACCGCACGGGTCAAAAAACACGACCTGGCCAGCGAAGACTCCAGCCTGGGGGTGAACATCACCTCCATCGACATGATCAATGAGCGGTTTATCCGCACCTTCCGTTTGGGTTTGCTGGAAATGCTGCGCACCACCCCGCGCATCAACCCCAAACGGGTCGAGATCGTGCGCTTTGGGGATTACCTCAAAACCCTCAAGCCGCCACTGTCGGTGAACATGGTGCGCATGAACCCGCTGCGCGGTAACTCGCTGGTGGTGATTGATCCGACCGTGGTCTTCAGCTCGCTCGACAGTTTTTTTGGCGGTTTTGGTCGTGGCGTGGGGCAACTGCCTTCGGGCCGGTTGTTCACGCCCACCGAATTGCGCATCATCAAGATGATCCTCGACGTCTTCTTCCGTTCCCTGAAGGAAGCCTGGGCGCCCTTGATGGAGCTGGACTTTGATGTGGTGAGCCAAGAGATCAACCCGCAGTTTGCACAAATTGCCGATGAAAATGACCTGGTGATCCTGACCCGCTTTGATTCTGAAGGCAACAACGACGCCCGCGGTTTTATTGATCTGGTCTACCCCTACGCCTCGCTGAAACCGGTGCGTGAGTTGCTGCGCAACCGGGTGCAAACCGGTGACGGCAACGAAGAATCTGAAAAGCAATGGCAAGAAGACTTGGCCACGGCGGTCGACAACTCGGCGCTGGAAATGCGTGTCTTGCTCGGCTCCATCGAGTCGTCATTTGGTGAAATTGAGCACATGCAGGCGGGTGATTTGCTGTATTTCAAAAAGCCCGACAACGCCAAAATACTGATCAACGGCATCCCCGCTTTTGAAGCCCAGGTCGGCACCCTGGGCACCCAAACCGCCGTACAAATCGAACGGGCCATCATCCCCGACGTGCAATGAACCCCACAGGACCAAGACCATGAGCGAAACAACAGATCAAGCACACGATGACGCGTCCGGACAAATCAATTCCGATGTGCTGCAAAACATCACCGTCACCTTGTCGATTGAGGTGGGTCGCGCGATGATCAAAATTCGCGATTTGATGCGCTTGTCCCAAGGCAGCGTCGTCGAACTCGACCGCATTGCAGGCGAGCCGCTGGACCTGCTGGTCAACAACACCGTGGTGGCGCAAGGGGAAATTGTTTTGGTCAACGAACGCTACGGCATTCGCTTAACCCGCGTCGCCCCAGCTTCAGAACGCATGAAGAATTTGTGAGCCTGTGAATGAATGCTGGCCTGACCGGAATGGAAGTATTGCGCATGCTGGGCAGCATGATTGTGGTGATTGGCCTGCTGTTGGCGGTGCTGTGGAGCCTGAAACGCATGCAAAGCAAAATGCTGACCTCAGGTCAGGCAGATCGCCGCTTGCAAGTGCTTGAAACCCTGGGCGTGGGGACACGGCAAAAAATCGCCTTGGTCCGTGTGGACGAACATGAAATTTTGATCAGCATCACGCCCACCCAAATCAACACCTTGGGTCAATGGAAAGTCGCGCACCTCGAGCCACTGGGGGCAGAGCATGTCGCGTAAGCTTAAATTTTGGCTGGCCGCATTGGCCTTGCTGGCCCTGCCACTGGCCGCGGTCTCACAAGGCATGCCGCTGGTGAATGTGACCGGCGGCAAAGGCGGCACCCAATACAGTCTGACGCTGCAGTTGCTGGCGTTGATGACGTCGCTGACGTTGCTGCCCTCGCTGGTGCTGATGATGACGGCGTTCACCCGCGTCATCATCGTGCTGTCCATCTTGCGTCAAGCCTTGGGCACAGGCCAAACCCCGCCCAACACGGTGCTGGTGGGTCTGGCTTTGTTTTTGACCCTGTTCATCATGAGCCCCGTGCTCAACGATGTGTACCTGAATGCGCTGGTGCCGTACATGGAAAAAGGCATGGCGTTTGACAAAGCGCTGGCCGCCGCCGAAGAGCCTTTGCGCGGCTTCATGTTGAAGCAAACCCGCGAAGACGACATCGCGCTGTTCATGCAAATGGCCCGCAAAGCAGACGCCATCAGCCCCGACAACGTGCCCTTCACCACCCTGGTGCCGGCCTTCATCACCTCGGAATTGAAAAGCGCCTTCACGATTGGCTTTTTGATCTACATCCCCTTCGTGGTGATCGATCTGATCGTCGCAAGCGTCTTGATGTCGATGGGCATGATGATGCTCTCGCCGATGATGATTTCAATGCCTTTCAAATTGATGTTGTTTGTCTTGGTCGACGGCTGGAGCCTGATCCTCGGATCTTTGGCCGCCAGTTTTGTCACCTGAACAAGGGAGCTGAACATGGATACTTCTGCAGTGGTTGATTTGGGGCGACAAGCCTTGTGGATGACGGTGCTGATTTCAGCGCCCTTGTTGGGCGTGTCCTTGATCGTCGGTTTGGTCATCGGTATTTTGCAAGCCGCCACTTCGATCAATGAAATGACGCTGAGCTTCATCCCCAAACTTGCGGCCTTGGCCTTGACCTTGGCGGTGATTGGCAGCTGGCAGTTGACCACCTTGGTGGACTACACCCGCAGCATCTTTCAGCGCATCCCGAGTTTGTTTGCTTGAGCGTGCACAACGCGACAGATCGCCCCACATGAACTTTGCCGCCACAGAACTGATGGAGCGTTTTTACACGCTGCTGTGGCCCATGTTGCGCATCTCCGCCTTGTTGATTGCCGCACCGGTTTTTTCACTGCGCGCGCTGTCGCTGCGGATTCGAATCTTATTGGCCCTGACCCTGACCTGGCTGGTCTATCCCTTGCACGATTGGCCCACCATCGACCCCCTCTCAGCCTCTGGGCTGTTGGAAATTTTCAATCAACTGAGCATCGGCTTGATCATGGGCTTGATCTTGCAAGTGGTCACCGCCGCCATCTTGGTCGCCGGGCAATCGATTTCCAATGCCGTGGGCTTGTCCATGGCCACCATGATCGATCCCAACGTCGGCAACGTCCCGGTGATCGGCCAATTTTTGATCGTCATGTCGACCTTGATTTTTGTCGGTCTTGGCGGCCACACCATGCTGCTTGGCTTGGTGATTGACAGTTTCAACAGCATGCCGATTGGCAAAAGCCTGATGGGTCAGGCGGCGTGGGGCCAACTGGTGACCTGGAGTTCAATGATCTTTTTGGGTGGCTTGCTCACAGCTTTGCCCGTCATGGTGACACTGCTGTTCATCAACGTCGGCCTGGGTGTGGCGACCCGTGCGGCGCCCAGTTTGAACGTTTTTTCGCTGGGCTTTCCTGCCATGGTGATCGCCGGGTTCATGATCATGATTTTCAGCCTGCCCAGCGTGGGCGCACGGATTCAATGGATGTGGCTGCAAGGCCTGACCCAAACACGCAGCCTGGTTGGGTTGCCCTGAATGGATGAAACACCATGAGTGCCAGTGATTCAGCCGAAAAGACCGAAGAGCCCACGGCGCGCAAACTGCGCAAAGCCCGTGAGGATGGCCAGGTCGCGCGCTCGACCGAATTGCCTGCCGCCGCCGTGACGATTTCGGCCATGCTCATCATCTTCATGATTGGCGGTGTCTGGGTGGCGCGTCTGTCACAACAATTTGCCGCAGGATTTACCTTTGATCGTAAAACCTTGGACTCCCCCAACTTGCTGCCGGCTGTTTTTGGTCAGCAAATGGGCGATGGCTTGCTGCTGGTGTTGCCGCTGTTGGTGTTGACGGCCATCGCCGCCATTTTGGCCAGCGGGGCCACGGGGGGGTATTTGTTTTCCTTCCAAAGTATCTTGCCCAACTTCGGCAAGCTCAATCCCGGTGCCGGATTGGTGCGCATTTTTGGTACCAAAGCCTGGGTCGAGTTACTCAAATCCATCGCCAAGTTCAGCTTGATAGGGGGCGTGCTGTGGATCTTGGTCAATCGCCATTTGGACGAATTGCTGCACATGGGCCAAATGAGTTTGCAACCGGCCCTGGAAGCGGCGGGCCTGTTGATTGCCGAATCGGCCTTGTGGCTGTCCTTGTGTCTGCTGTTCATCGCCTTGATCGATGCGCCCTACCAACGTTATGCCTTCATCAAACGCATGCGCATGACCAAGCAGGAAGTCAAAGATGAAATGAAGGACATGGAGGGTAAGCCTGAAGTCAAGGCCAAGATTCGCCAACGGCAACGCGAAATGAGCAATGCCCGCATGATCCAAAAAGTCAAAGACGCCGACGTGATCATCACCAACCCGGAACACTTTGCGGTGGCCTTGTCTTACGACCCCGCAGGGGACGGTGCGCCTATCTTGCTGGCCAAAGGCGCCGACCATATTGCCGCCAAAATCCGCGAAGAAGCCAAACTGCACGGCATTGAAATATTCTCTTCGCCGGCCCTGGCGCGTGCGATTTATTTCACCACCGACACCGACCGCTCCATTCCCGAAGCCCTTTACTACGCCGTGGCGCAAGTGCTAGCCTATGTGTTTAACTTGGCGCAAATTCGGCCTGGTGCGCAACCCATGCAACGCCCTGCGCCCAAACTGCCTAAAGAAATGCAGTTTGATGCGGATGGCAAATTGATCAACCCCTAAGGAGCGGACCCCATGTTCAATCTGTCACGCCCCATGACCCCGGAGTTGGAAGACTTTTATTTTCAAGCAGATGACCGTGAACTGGTCGACGGCTGCGTCACGGCGTTGACCCGCGACGGCTTGAATGTGGCCATTTTGGCGTCGCATGCCGCGGCCTTGGAGCATTACGGTAACTTGCTGATCGCACGTTTACGCAAGTTCACACCGACCAGCAAGATCGAGGTGTATTTCCCCACCAGCTCTGACGATTTGTTGGCCCGCTTCAACCAGGCCTTGGCAAATCAGTCTTTGGCGCAAGCCATGCAAGGCCGCAAGAATATTTTGGCCACCCAATTTTGGGTTTTGAACAACGCCGCCTCCGTCCCCGAACACGAGTTGCAATTGTTGGCCAGCCTGGTGCACAACTTTCCAGGCGCGAATATCCGATTGATCTTGTTCTTAGACACTTCGCGACAAGCCAACCCTTCATTGGCAGCCTTTGGAAAGAACATCACACGCTGGGAGATTGAACTCCCCAATGCGGCCCAAGCAGCACAACTGATCTCGCAAACCAAGGGCCCAGACCAGCAAAAAGCCGTTCGCGCCTTTTTGAACCGCATCAACTCGTCGGAACCGCAATCGCCTGCCGAGCCGCCGGTGAAAAAGCGCTTCAGCAACCCCTTTGCCAAGCGCCCTCCCAGCATGGCCCAATCCAGCCGGGGGGCAAGCCGCCCGAAATGGCAGCCTGCAGCCCAATGGACTGGCGCCATCTTGCTGATATTGGCGGCGTCCACCGGCTTGCTGTATGCACTCAACCCCGCGGCGTTTCAATTTTTGAACCCCGAAACCGCCACGGTGGCGGCCAAAGACAGCAAACCGGCCAGCAACTCAGCCAGCAATTCGGCCCAGGGCAAAGCCACCGACGCCAAGAAGGCCGCTAAGGCCAGCGACGCCAAACCGGCTGAAGCCGAAAAACCGGTGGCGGCCAAAGCCGAAGCCACGACCCGCACGACCACCGTTCTGGTCGATGAATTGCCCAACGAAGCGGCGGCGGGGCAAGCCTGGGCCAAGAAACTGCCCGCCGAAAGTTATGTGGTGCAGCACCTGGCTTTGCCGGTATTTAAAAATGTCGTCGCCTGGCAACAAGCCAATCCCAAACTGGCCGACGCGCACATCGTTGCGACTTACAAACCCGGTGAAAAATTGGCGCAATTTGTTCTGGTGTCTGGCCCCTTCAAATCCAGAAGCGCAGCCACCGAGTTCATTCAGCAGCCTCAAACGCCTCGCTTGTCGTTCGCCATCCCGTCCAATCAATTCACTGAGCGGCTGAGCCCGCGCGACAACCCCAACACGGTTAAACCCAAGGAGGCTCGGCGATGACCCCCGAACCGGAAATTATCACGAGCGGCACCCCTCACGAGGTTCACCTGGCCGAGGGCAGCAACACCGCGGTACATAAAACCGCCACGGCCTTGGAGCCTCAAATTCGCAACACCCTCGCCAATCCCGACGAAACCGTCGAGGTGATGGAGGTGGTGAAAGGCGTTACGCACAACCAATCTGAAGAGGAACGGTTAGCGCAATTGGCGCAGGCTGGAAGCAAGATCGAAAAAGTCCGCACGGCCTCAGAGGCTGAGAAAACAGAGGCCATCGTCCAGGTGTCGACGACTAATGGCAGCCAAGCCAAAGACCGATTCGCCCAGGTCCCCGAGGGTGCTGAGGCAGCCCCGCGAACCGTGAACCCCGAAGGCAGCGCCGAAGAACAAATGGCCCACGTGCAGGAAACGCATGCGGGGAGCTCGGCGTCCGCCGCCAGCGCCGCGTTGCCGCTGAACCAAGTCATGAGCGATTTGCCCTCACTGGACCTGAACCTGCCAGCGACAGCGACACCTACAACGCCAGCAACAACGCCAGCGCCCACCCCGGTCGCTCAAGAAACAGCGAAGCAAGCCGATACTTCTGTGCCAGAGGTTGAAGTCGCGGCGCGTGCCGAGTTCATGGCTGACATGAACTTCCCTGCGCGAGTCGTCAAATTGAAGATCGCCAACGACCAAATCCGCGGACACATTGAAAAGTTGGAGAAACCCTTGTTCCCGCCCATTGCTGAGGAAG